>JAWVWY010000058.1:0-18114 GCA_033723495.1 Alcanivorax sp.
CGGCTGGGTGAGCGTGTCGCCTGTGGTCTGGTCAATTATGATGCGGCGGATGCGCGCCGGTTGTGTGGCCGCAAGAGCGTTGAGATTGCCGAGGTGCTGGGTTTCATGAATGAGGAGGAGCTCATTCATCGCGATAACATGGTGTTGTTTGAGCGCTAATGTGCGGCTTGTGTTGTGCTCAGCCATAAAAAAACCGGCCAGAGGCCGGTTTTTTTACAACATGAATGCGTCGATCAGGCAGCCATCGCCTTGATCTTGGCATTCAGGCGGCTCTTGTGGCGAGCTGCCTTGTTGGGGTGAAACTTGCCCTTGCGGGTGGCTTTGTCCAGCACAGACACCGCTTTGGTATATGCTTCCTGAGCGGCGCCTTGGTCGCCGGACGCAATAGCCGCGTTCACCTTTTTCAGGTACGTACGCACCATGGAACGCATCGCTGCGTTGTGCTGACGGCGCTGTTCCGCCTGACGCGCACGCTTGCGTGCTTGCGGTGAGTTAGCCAAGGTCCTGCTCCTATCAATCGATTATCAACGTAGATTGGCCACAAATGGCCGGTGCGAAGGTCGTTGTGTTCAAAAAACATCCGCACCACGGTCTAAAGACGCGCAACTATGCCGATCCGACCTCGGATTGTCAATGGGGAAATGGCGTGGACTCTGGCGAAGAGACAAGCCTTTCGCTACCCTTGCCCGGTTCCCCCGGCGCGGCCCCTGACGATGGACCCTCCGGTCCAGCGACCCCCGGCCCGCTGACGGCCTTCTGAGAGCAAGGATACCCATGACAGACGCGCCCGAAACGCCCCCGGCGAAGGCAAAACGCGGTGGCCTGCTGGCTTCCACGGCGGTGGTGGCGACCATGACCATGTTGTCGCGGGTGCTGGGGCTGGTCCGCGATGTGGTTATCGCCCGCATGCTGGGGGCTTCCGCCGGCGCCGATGCCTTCTTCGTGGCGCTCAAGATTCCCAATTTCATGCGCCGGCTGTTTGCCGAAGGGGCCTTCAACCAGGCCTTTGTGCCGGTGCTCAGCGAATACCGCAGCCAGGGCTCACTGGCGGCCACCAAACTGCTGGTGGACCGGGTGGCAGGGACCCTGGGCGGGGTGCTGATGCTGGTGACGCTGGTCGGGGTGCTGGCGGCACCGGGTTTTATCTGGCTGTTTGCCCCGGGGTTCGGTGATGATCCGCACAAGCGGGCGCTGGCGGTGGAAATGCTGCGCCTGACCTTTCCCTATCTGTTCTTTATTGCCCTGACCGCCTTTGCCGGCGGTATTCTCAATACCTGGAATCGCTTTGCGGTGCCGGCCTTTACGCCGGTGCTGTTGAACCTGAGCCTGATCGGTTGCGCCCTGTTTCTGACGCCCTATTTTGCCGATGACCGCATGGCAGTGGCGCTGGCCTGGGGGGTGCTGATTGCCGGGGTGGCCCAGTTGCTGTTTCAGCTGCCGTTTCTGGCGCGTTTGAGCCTGATGCCGGTGCCGCGCCTGGCCTGGCATGACCCGGGCGTGCGCAAGATCATGCGTTTGATGGCCCCGGCGCTGTTCGGTGCCTCGGTCTATCAGCTCAACTCTCTGGTCAACACGGTGCTGGCCTCGATGCTGCAGACCGGCTCGGTGACCTGGCTCTATTACACCGACCGCCTGATCGAGCTGCCGCTGGGCATCTTTGCCGTGGCCATCGGCACCGTGATCCTGCCGAGCCTGTCGAAAAAACATGCCGAGGCGTCCACGGAAGCCTTCTCACGGACCCTGGACTGGGCCATCCGCCTGGTGCTGCTGATCGGCCTGCCGGCGGCACTGGCGCTGCTGGCGCTGGCCGAACCGTTGCTATCGACCCTGTTCCAGTACGGCGAGTTTTCCGCCTTCGATGTGACCATGACGGCCGGCTCCCTGCGCGCCTACAGTGCCGGGCTGCTGGCTGCCATGCTGATCAAGGTGTTGGCGCCGGGCTTTTATGCCCGCCAGGACACCCGTTCGCCGGTACGTATCGGCATTCTTGCCATGGTCGCCAATATGGCGCTGGGTGCCATGCTGGTCTGGCACTGGCACCATGTCGGGCTGGCCGGCGCCATGGCATTGTCCGCCTGGCTCAATGCGGCGCTGCTCTACCGTGGCCTGCGCAAGAGCGGCGTCTATCAGCCGTTGCCGGGCTGGCCCCTGCACTGGTTGCGGATGCTGACGGCGGGTTTGACCATGGCCGGCACCACCTGGTGGATCAGCCAGCAGACCCAGGTGTGGACCCAGGGTACGGTCTGGCTGCGGGTGGGGTGGCTGAGCGGTGTGATCGTCGTTGGCCTGCTGGTTTATCTGTTGCTGCTGGTGGTGCTGGGGCTGCGCCCGCGACATCTGCGCCGCTGACCATACAATTCAGCCGCCGGGCCTGTATAATCGGCGTCCTTTGCAGGCAGGCGCCTGTGGCCATGGGTCGGGCCACGGGCAGAATTACGGGGACCGCATGCGACTGATTCGCGGCATTCACAATCTGCGACCGGAACACCGGGGCTGTGTGGCTACCATCGGCAATTTCGATGGCGTGCACCGCGGTCACCGGCGCATTCTCGATCAGGTGATTGACGAAGCCCGGGCCCGCGGCCTCAAGGCCACGGTGATGCTGTTCGAGCCGCAGCCGCAGGAATTTTTCGCTCCACAGGCGGCGCCGGCGCGGCTGATGAGCCTGCGCGACAAGCTGATCGCCCTGCGTGAGGCCGGAGTCGATCAGGTACTGTGCGCCCGCTTTGATGATCGCTTTCGCTCCCTGTCCGCCGAGGCCTTCGTGCGCCAGCTGCTGGTGGAGGGTCTGGGTGTGGAGTATCTGGTGGTGGGCGATGATTTCCGTTTCGGTTGTGGTCGTGATGGAGACTTCGCCTACCTGCAACAGGCCGGTACCGGGCACGGCTTTGCCGTTACCGACACGCCCACCTGCGAGGTGGGCGGTGAGCGAGTCTCCAGTACCCGGGTACGCACGGCACTGGCCGAGGGCGATTTTGCCCTGGCGCAAACCCTTCTGGGTCGCCCCTATGCCATCAGCGGGCGAGTGCGTCATGGCGACAAGATTGGCCGGACACTGCAATTGCCGACCGTGAATCTGGCGCTCAAGCGTTTGCGTTCGCCGCTGCACGGGGTGTTTGCGGTCACCGTCAGCGGGGCCGGCCTGGTGGATCAGCCCGGGGCCGCCAACATGGGTACCCGGCCCACGGTCAACGGCACGGAAAATCGCCTGGAAGTGCATCTGCTGGATTACCGCGATGCCGGCGAGGGCAGGGACAGCCTGTACGGGAAACATCTGACAGTTGCCTTCCGCCATTATGTGCGGGCAGAAGAGAAATTTGCCGATCTGGATCAGCTGAAAACCGCCATCTGGCAGGACGTGGATGCGGTCCGGACTTACTTTGAAAAGACGGGATTATGACGGACTACAAGGCTACGCTTAATCTTCCCCATACCGACTTCCCCATGAAGGCCGGTCTGTCCCAGCGTGAACCGGCGCGGCTGCAGGAATGGCAGGGCAAGCAGCTCTACCAGAAAATCCGTGAGACCTTTGCCGGCCGTCCCAAATTCATTCTTCACGATGGCCCTCCCTACGCCAACGGCAATATTCATATCGGCCATGCGGTGAACAAGATCCTCAAGGACATGATCGTCAAGTCGCGCACCCTGGCGGGCTTCGATGCCCCCTATGTGCCGGGCTGGGACTGCCATGGCCTGCCCATCGAACTGATGGTGGAAAAGAAGGTCGGCAAGGCCGGCCACAAGGTGGATGCCCGCACCTTTCGGCAGAAGTGCCGTGAATATGCCGCCAAACAGGTGGATGGCCAGCGCAACGACTTTATCCGCCTGGGCGTGCTCGGTGACTGGGACAATCCCTACCTGACCATGGATTACGCCTTCGAGGCCAACATTATCCGTGGCCTGGGCAAGATCGTCGAAAACGGCCACCTGCAGCAGGGCTTCAAGCCGGTGCACTGGTGCCTGGACTGTGCCTCGGCGCTGGCGGAAGCGGAGGTGGAGTACTACGACAAGGTGTCCTTCGCCATCGATGTGGCCTTCCCGGTGGTGGACGTGGCGGACTTCGCCGCGCGCAGCGGTATCGACGCCAGGGCGCCCAGCCTGGTGATCTGGACCACCACGCCCTGGACCCTGCCGGCCAACCGCGCGGTGTCCGTGCACCCGCAGCTGAACTATGTGCTGCTCACCGGTGAACTGGACGGCCAGCACCGTGAGCTGCTGGTGGCCGAAGCGCTGGCCGATGATCTGGTGGAAAAGTGGGGGCTGGAAAACGTATCCCGCTCTGCCACCGTGAAAGGCGCCAAGCTGGAAATGCTCTCTCTGCAGCATCCGTTCCTGGATGCCCGGGTGCCGGTGATCCTCGGCGAGCACGTCACCACCGACGCCGGTACCGGCCTGGTGCACACCGCCCCCGGTCATGGTGCCGACGATTTTGTGGTGGGCCAGCAATACGATCTCGACCCGGTCAGCCCGGTGCTGGATAACGGCAAGTTCCGTGATGATCTGGCGGTGGTCGGCGGCCTGCATGTGGCCAAGGCCAATGAGCCGGTGATCGAGGCACTGAAAGAAAGCGGGGCGCTGGTGAAGCTGGCCAAGCTGGAACACAGCTACCCGCATTGCTGGCGCCACAAGACGCCGCTGATCTTCCGCGCCACCGCCCAGTGGTTCGTGTCCATGGACAAGAACGGCCTGCTCAAGCGGGCCCGGCAGGAAGTGGACAAGGTGCAGTGGCTGCCGGAGTGGGGCAAGGCCCGTATCGAAGGCATGCTCACCGACCGGCCGGACTGGTGTATCTCGCGCCAGCGCACCTGGGGCGTGCCCATTGCCCTGTTCGTCAACAAGGCCACCGGTGAGTTGCACCCGGACACCCCGGCGCTGATCGAGCAGGTGGCCGAGCGGGTCGAGAAAGACGGCATCGATGCCTGGTTCGACCTGGCGCCCGCCGAGCTGCTCGGCGATCAGGCGGAGCAGTACAGCAAGGTCACCGATACCCTGGACGTGTGGTTCGACTCCGGCGTCACCCATTACTGTGTGCTGGATCAGCGCCCGCAGCTGCATACCCCGGCGGATCTGTACCTGGAAGGCTCCGACCAGCACCGTGGCTGGTTCCAGTCCTCGCTGCTGACCAGCCTGGCGATTCGCGATGCGGCGCCGTATGAAACGGTGTTGACCCACGGGTTCACCGTGGACGAGCAGGGCCGCAAGATGTCCAAGTCGATCGGCAACGTGATCGCGCCCCAGGAGGTCTGGAACGACCTGGGCGCCGACATCCTGCGCCTGTGGGTGGCGGCCACCGATTACCGTGGCGAGATGTCCGTGTCCAAGGACATCCTCAAGCAGATTGGTGACAGCTATCGCCGCATCCGCAACACCAGCCGCTTTCTGCTCTCCAACCTGAGCGGCTTCGACCCGGCGGTGGATGCGTTACAGCCGCAGCAGATGCTGGCGCTGGACCGCTACATCGTCGATCGGGCTCTGCAGTTGCAGGATGAGATCAAGGCCCTCTACGACGGCTACCACTTCCATCAGGTCTATCAGAAGCTACACAACTTCTGTGCCCTGGATCTGGGCGGCTTCTACCTGGATATCATCAAGGATCGCCAGTACACCACCCAGGCGGATTCGGTGGCCCGGCGCTCCTGCCAGACCGCGCTCTACCATATCGCCCAAGCGCTGGTGCGCTGGATGGCGCCGGTGCTCAGCTTCACCGCCGAGGAAATCTACGAAAACCTGCCCGGCGAGCGACTCGATTCGGTGTTCCTGGCCGAGTGGTATGAGGGCCTGTTTGCCCTGGCTGACGATGCCGACATGGGCCGGGCCTTCTGGGACAAGGTGCAGGATGCCAAGCAGGCGGTGAACAAGGCCATCGAAGGGGCCCGCCGCGACAAGCTGATCAAGGGCGGGCTGAGCGCCGAGGTGGTGCTGTTTGTGGATGAGGCGCAGCAGACCCTGCTGGGTCAGCTGGGTGACGAGCTGCGCTTTGTGACTATCACCTCCGCCGCCATGCTCAAGCCGTTGGCCGAGGCGCCGGCAGGCCTGGAAGACACCGCCGTGGCCGGCCTCAAGGTGCAGGTGCTGGCCAGCGAGTACAGCAAGTGCGCGCGTTGTTGGCACCACCAGCCGGATGTGGGCAGCCATGCTGCGCATCCGGAGCTGTGCGGTCGCTGCGTGACCAATGTGGATGGCGAAGGCGAGGTGCGTCATTATGCGTAAGTTCGGCCAGCTTTACTGGCTGTGGCTGACGGTGGTGGTGATCGTGGTGGACCAGTTCACCAAGGCCGCCATCGTCGAGCGTTTCGGCCTCTACGAGCGGCTTGATGTGCTGCCGTTCTTCAATCTCACCCTGGCCTACAATAGTGGTGCGGCGTTCAGCTTCCTGGCCGATGCCGGCGGCTGGCAGCGCTGGTTCTTTACCGCCATTGCGGTGCTGGCGTCGCTGATGATCCTGGTCTGGCTGTACCGCCTGGAAAGCCATGACCGTTTGCAGGGCGCCGCCCTGGCGCTGATCCTCGGCGGTGCCCTGGGCAACTTCTACGATCGGCTGGTGCTGGGCCATGTGGTGGATTTCCTCGATTTCTACTGGGGCAACAGCCACTTCCCGGCCTTTAATGTGGCGGATTCCGCCATTACCGTTGGTGCCGCCCTGATCCTGCTGGATATGCTGCTGGGTAGCCGCAAGGAGTCAAAGCATCATGAGTGAAAGTTTACGGGCCGGCCCGGAGATGCGGGTCACCCTGCATTTTGCCGTGCGTCTGATGGATGGCACGGAGATGGATTCCACCTTCGACGGCGAACCGGCCAGCTTCGTGTGGGGTGATGAATCCCTGCTGCCCGGTTTCGAAAGCGCTATCCGCGGGCTCAAGGCCGGCGACAAGCGCAGCGTCTTCATCGACGCAAAAAAGGGCTTCGGCGAGTACAACGAGCAGAATGTTCAGCATTTCACCCGCGATACCTTTGCCCAGCATGATGAGCTGAACCCGGGCATGGTACTAAGCTTTGCCGATGCCGCCGGCGCCGAGCTGCCCGGCGTCATCGCCAAGGTCGATGACGAGTGGGTGACGGTGGATTTCAATCACCCGCTGGCCGGCCGCGACCTGACCTTTGAAGTGGAAATCGTTCAGGTGGAGCGCTATGCCCGTGAACAGCCCGTCACGTTGAATTAATAGTGAATAATGAATAGTTAATAACGAGAGAGTACAGTGGAGTAGGCTGCCTGAAGGGTAGTGCTATTAATTATCAATTATTAACTATTAATTGCCTTATGGAAATTCGTCTCGCCAATCCCCGCGGTTTCTGCGCCGGGGTCGATCGCGCCATCGAAATCGTCAACCGGGCCCTGGAGGTGTTCGAGCCGCCGGTCTATGTGCGCCATGAGGTGGTCCATAACCGCTACGTGGTGGATGATCTGCGCCAGCGTGGCGCGGTGTTCGTGGAGGAGCTCCATGAAGTGCCCGACGATGCCATCGTTATCTTCAGTGCCCACGGTGTCTCCAGGGCGGTGCAGGAAGAAGCTGAACGGCGTGAGCTGAAAGTGTTCGACGCCACCTGCCCGCTGGTCACCAAGGTGCATATGGAGGTGATTCGCTATGCCCGTGAAGGCCGGGAAAGCATTCTCATCGGCCATGCCGGCCACCCGGAGGTGGAAGGCACCATGGGGCAGTACGACAAGTCGAACGGCGGTGATATCTATCTGGTGGAAGACGAGGAGGATGTGGCCCGCCTGCAGGTTCGTGACCCGCAGCGGCTGGCCTTTGTCACCCAGACCACCCTCAGCGTGGACGACACCGCCCGGGTGATTGATGCCCTGCGTGCCCGTTTCCCGTCCATTCTCGGCCCCAAGCGCGAGGATATCTGCTACGCCACCACCAACCGTCAGGATGCGGTGCGTCAGCTGGCGCTGGAGTGTGGCCTGGTGCTGGTGGTGGGCTCGGTAAACAGCTCCAACTCCAACCGCCTGCGTGAGCTGGCCGAGCGTTGTGGTGCGCAAGCCTACCTGCTGGATGAGCCATCCCAGATCGACCCGACATGGCTGGAAGGCAAAAGTGCGGTAGGGGTCACCGCTGGCGCCAGCGCACCAGAGGACCTGGTGCAGCAGGTCATTTCCCGCCTCAAGTCTCTCGGCGGTGACGACGCCCGGGAAGTTCCCGGCCGCGAAGAAAACATCCGTTTCTCCATGCCCAAGGCGCTGCGTCCGTAGCGCCGTTCGTCCGTTCCTGGATACCGAATATATAACTATATATTTGCATAGCAAATGTACGACTAAAGTGTGAGTCCCGTCACACCCGAAAGTACCAAATCCTTTTGTATTTCAGTGAGTTATACCGCCTGTAGTGATGGCCGGTCCGTCTGTCTTGTTGAAGTTGTTTGTAAAACGGCAGGGATTAGAGTTAATGCCAAGAACAGAATAAAGGAGAGCCAAGTGGCCCCGAAAGCGATCCCCCGAGATGCTGGTTTCACCCTGGTGGAGTTGATGGTGACTCTGGTTGTGGTGTCAGTGTTTCTTTTTTATGCCGTACCGAGCTTTACCCAGCTGTATCGGAATAATCAGATGACCAACCAGGCCAACAGCATTCTCGGGGCTGTGCAACTGGCCAGGGCTGAAGCCGTTCATCTGGGCAAGGGGACCGCGGTTTGCGGAAGCAGCGATGGCAGTGCCTGCGACGGTAGCTGGGGGACCGGGTGGATCGTTTTTGTGGATGACAGTGGCAACAATACGGCCCCTCCCACAGCCAACGATATTCTGCGCACCGCGACCCTCAAGACCGGCATTGATGTGGCAACCGCCGGCCTGTTTCGTTTTACGCCGCAGGGCACGCGCTGGCCGGAAGGGACTGCCGGGCAGCAGTCACTGAAAACGGTGACCATCAAGCGCTCCACCTGTGGCAATGAAAAGGCTCGGGCTATCACTGTGGAGCCCGGTGGCAGAGCGTCCGCGGAGGAGGTGGCATGTTGAAGTCAGGCCAGTTAGCGGGAAGTCGTGGTTTTTCCCTGATCGAGGTGCTGATTGCGCTTTTGTTGCTGTCCATTGGTCTGTTGGGCGTTGCCGGGCTGCAGGCGCTGAGTGTGCAGATGAATGTCAGTGCCAACCAGTCCTCCCAGGCAACCTATATCGGTTATGACATCGTTGACCGGATGCGGGCCAATCGTATGGCGGCGCTCAAGGGGGCCTATGACCGTGCCCTCAGCTGTACGCTGCCCACCGGCACCACAGTGGCCGACAACGATTTGAAAGAAGTCCTGCAACGCACCTGTGGCATGGATGATGGAACCAACAAGGTGCCCGGTGCCCTGGCGCAGGAGGCAGGAAAAACCGGTGTTCAGATTGGTGTAGCGAGTGGTGTGGCAACGGTGGTTATTGCCTGGTACGACGCTCGCTGGGAAAAGGACCCCGCCAAGAACAGTCCCATCCGCAAGGTAACGGTACAGGCCGAACTCTAGGGCAAGGGCAGAATATGAACGCAGTGAAAAGACATAAAAAGCAACGTGGCCTGGGGCTTGTTGAAATTATGGTGGCCATGCTCGTCAGCGCCTTGCTGGTTGCCGGGGTGGTGAGAATCTTTGTCAGCAACAAGGAGACCTATGTCATTCAGGACCAGATGTCACGCTTGCAGGAAGATGGCCGTTTTGGCTTTCAGTTTCTGATGAAAGATATCCGCATGGCCGGCTATTTTGGCTGTGGGCGTAATCACAAGGTTCAGAATAATCTGAATGGCAATACCAGCTTTGCCTATAACTTCGGTGGCGCGCCCGTGGTTGGGTATCACGCCCAGAATGGCGCCTGGACGCCGACGCTGGACCCCTATATCAGCAATCTGAATCCGGATACCGGCAGTGACATTCTCGTGATCCGCAGAGCGGATTCTGCTTCCGTTAACTTGCGCCCTCCCTATGCGGATAAAAACAACCCGGCGACCACGCTGGTAGAAAAAAACCATGATTTTGATGCGGGTCAAATCGTGGCGGTTTCCGATTGTACCAATGTGACCATTGTTCAGGTCACTGGCGTTTCGTCGGGCAACTCTTCGGTTACTCACAATACCGGCGCGCAGACGCCCGGTAATAGTGATAAAAGCCTCGGGCACAATTACGGGGAAGGGGCCACCATTTCCCAGATGGTTCTTAGCGTCTATTACATCAAAACCGGAACGGATGGCCCTGCATTGTTCCGCAAGATTGAAGGCAAGGACCCGGAAGAGTTAATCAGTGGCGTGCAGGAAATGCGTTTCAGCTACGGCCTGGATACCAATGGTGATGGCTTGCTGGATACCTACAGCGACACCCTGGATGTGACTCAGCAATCCCAGGTGATATCCATTCGGGTTTCTTTGTTGTTGCGGGGTGATCAGACCAGTGTGGTCAAGGACCCCCAGGGGTTGGTGTTTAACGGCAAGATGATAACCAATAATGATGGCCGTCTTCGTTATGTGATGAGTAGTACGGCAACACTGCGAAACAGGGTTCCGTGAGGTTTTCCATGAATAAAATAAAGATGACAGAACGGCGATATCTTCCTGAAAAGCAGCAGGGCGCGGCGTTGGTGATCGGGCTTATTCTGCTTTTAATCATGACCTTGCTGGGCATTACTGCCATGCGAGGCACCACCCTTCAGGAGCGTATGTCCGGTGCCCTCAAGGACAAGGATATCGCTCTGCAGGCGGCGGAAAGTGCCCTGCGCGATGGCGAGCAGCAGGTCGAGACCGTGGTGGCGCCGGATTTCTCGGTGGCTGGCTGGTATGACTCCGGCGATGGCGTCACACGCCCGGACTGGAAAAACAATCCGGATGATCCTGCCGAGACCGGTGATGGTGGCGTGATCGATTACAGTGGAAGTATCCAGTGGAAACATGCCCCGCAGTACTATATCGAGCGACTCCCCGCCGTTACCGAGGATGGCGCCAGTGGTTCCATGGCATTGGGAGATGGTTCCGCCAAAGAGGAATACTCCTTCTTCCGTGTCGTCGCACGGGGGTTCGGGAATAACGGTAATACGGTGACAGTGCTGGAAAGCACCTACCGTCGTTAATGCATGCGCGTACAAGGCCTTGGGAAAGGGCGGAGGTTGTGATGACCACTAATACATTAAAGAAACTGTGTCTGGTAGCGCTATATTTTGCGGCCAGTCTGATGACAGGGGGGGCGCAGGCGATCAGTTTGTCCCAGGTTCCCCTGTTCGTGGGCGCGGGTGTTGATCCTAACCTGATGTTCGTGCTCGATGATTCCGGTTCCATGCGTGTGGGTTTTATGCCGGACGGGTTGACCAGCAATATGCTGATTGGAACCAGCAGTGATTGCTACTATGACTCCAGTACCGGCACCTACAATGATGGCTATTATGGTGGCCAGTTCACCTGCTTTTATTATGTCAATAATGGGCGGGAGTTTCTGGCATCCAGTCACCTCAACAAACAGTACTACGATCCCAACAAAACCTATTCAGCCCCGCCCAGGGGGGACAAGACAAACTTTCCGGATGTGTCCTTCACCAATGCGCCGTTCAACGGCTATGACAGCAGCTCGACAACAACCGATCTGTCCTCCCGTTACCGGGCCATCATGGATGACCTCAACCTGAAAGGGTTTTACGACAACGGTAACTATGTGTCGGGTTTTGCCATCAGCACCAATGCGGCAGCGGACTCGGCATTCTATTATACCTTCGATGGCACCGTGTCCGGGTGCGACACCAACCCTTACAGCGATAGCTGTTATACCCGTGTTGACGTTACCCAGCAGAGCGATGCCGAGAAGCAGAATTTCGCCAACTGGTTTTCCTACTATCGTACCCGGATCATGTCGGCCAAGGCCGGTATCGGCTTTGCCTTCGACGCCCAGCCGGAGGCTCTGCGCGTAGGGTATGGAACCATCAATACGTCCAATACGGTCGTTCGCGGCGTTCGCCAATTCAGCAACGTGTCCGGTGGGTCGCAGTATCGACAGCAGTTCTTTAACTGGCTTTACGGCGTTGACCCCTATGGTGATACGCCCCTGCGCCGATCCCTGGGCGATGCCGGTGACTACTATTCCATTACCGATAGTACCGGGCCCTACAGCTCCACGCCGGGTGTGTCGGGGGGCACTGATTATGAGTGCCGTGCAAGCTATACGGTATTGATGACCGATGGCTACTGGAACGGCAATAATCCGGCGGTGGGTAACGAGGATGGTACCGATGGCACCACCATTACCAATACCTCCGGGGACACATACCAGTACAAGGCAGGTAACCCGTTCACGGATACCTACAACAACACCCTGGCCGATGTGGCCATGCATTACTGGAAAAATGACCTGCAGCCCGGCATTGATAACAAGGTCGCAACCAGTCAGAAGGACCCGGCTTTCTGGCAGCATATGGTGACTTACGGCGTGGGCCTGGGCGTTAAGGGGGCGGTTGATCCGGCCAATGCGTTTGCGGCAATCAACGATCCAACCATCTCCATTTCCTGGCCGGATCCTGCCAAAAGTGATAGCGCCAAGATTGATGACCTTCTGCATGCTTCCGTTAATGGCCGTGGCGGTTTTTACAGTGCGGGCGATCCACAGGCGTTTTCCCGTCAGCTTTCTTCCGTACTGGCGGAAGTGGTCGACCGTGGCAAGGGGTCTTCGTCTTCCATTGCGGCCAACTCAACGCGTCTGGATACCGACAGCCTGATCTATCAGGGGTTGTTTAACAGCGATGGCTGGAGCGGCGACCTGCTGGCCTACAGCCTGACCACCAGCGGTGATGTGATCACAAAACCTACCTGGAGTGCGGCAACCAAGATGGATGCTCCTACAGATGATGAGGTACTGCAGACCAAAACATCCACTACCCCCAATGGCCGCAAGATGCTGGTGGCGGATGCCAGTGGCGGCCTGGTGAACTTTATCTGGAGTAATCTGGATAGCCAGCAGCAGGCCGCGCTCAACCTGCAGGATGGTCTGGGCGCAGATCGTGTCAAATATATTCGCGGGGATCGCCGGTTGGAGCTGAGCCAGGGCGGCAAGTTCAGGGACCGGACCTCTCGCATGGGCGATATCGTCCATTCCAGCCCCGCATTCAGTGGCCGCGAAGGTTTTGGCTACCAGGACCTGCCTGGCCAGGAAGGTGTGACTTATAATGCCTACAGATCCAGCAAGCGTAATCGCCGGGAAATGGTGTATGTGGGGGCCAATGATGGTCTGTTGCACGGGTTTGATGCCAATACCGGCGAAGAGGTTTTCTCCTTCATCCCCAGTCAGGTTCTTGGCCAGCTGCCTGACCTGACCAACCCCAACTATGGTCACCACTTCTTCGTCGATGGCTCCCCCATTGTGACGGATGCCTACCTTAACGGCGCCTGGAAAACCGTGCTGATTGGGACCATGGACGCGGGCGGCAAGGAGATTTTTGCGCTTGATGTTTCCGACCCGAACAACCCGTCATTGCTTTGGGAGTTCAGTAATGATGCGTTGGGGGAAGGTGTGAGTGAAGCCTCCGTTGTCTACGTGAAGGATAGCTCGACAGCGACAGGTTACAAATGGCTGGTTGCCGCAGGTAATGGTTATAACAGCGTTAACGGTACCGCCTCGCTGTTGCTGATCGATATGGATACCGGCGGCCTGTATCAGAATGTCACCGTGCCCGGTGCCGCCAACGGCATGGCGGGCATTACCGCGATCAGCACGGATACCCCTTATGTGGCAGACACCATCTATGGTGGCGATCTGCAGGGGCATCTCTGGAAGTTCAATCAGGACAGCAAGGATGTATGGCAGGTGGCCATCAGCAAGGGGAAGACGCCATTGCCGCTGATGACAGCGACGGATAGCAGCGGTAACCCTCAGCCTATTACCGCTCGGCCTGATGTCTCGCTAAATGCAGATGGCGATTTGATGGTGTTCTTTGGCACGGGTAAATACCTCGGCACCTCTGATGTCACGGATCTGAGTGAGCAAACCATTTATGGTGTGATTGACAGCGGTTCATCACTGGTGCGCGGTGATTTGCAACAGCAGACCATTGATGAACAGGGCTCCTTTACCAGCGGTAGTACCCAGATTCCCTATCGGGTGGTTTCCAATAATGATCGGGGCAGTGCGTCTGGCTGGTATATGGATCTGATCAGCCCCGTCGATGGTGACCAGGGGGAGCGGTCCGTGGTACGGCCGGTGTTAAGAGGGTCTGCCGTGCTATTCACGACGCTTATCCCTTCCGACAACCCCTGTAATGGCGGTGGCTCCGGCTGGATCATGGCATTGAACCTGGACAATGGCGGTCGAATCGATGGCGGTGTGCTGGATCTGAATGGTGATGGTGTGGTCGACGATAATGACCTGGTGAAAAATAATGCCGGCGACTATGTGCCTGCCAGCGGTCTGGGTTCTGAACATATCATTACCCGCCCCAACTTCCTGTCCGGCCCGGGGGATGTGGATATTGGCCATGCCAGTGATTCCGCCGGTAATGTGCAGCGTTTCAACATCAAGGGGGATGGCAGTACGGTGGGGCGTCAGTCGTGGAGACAAATCCGTTGAGGGGCTCTCCCCCTCAACACTCGTTGCTATAACAAGGTATCTGTATGACAAGAGCAATGTTGTTACATCGCAAAAGTGGAATGGGCTTTACATTGATTGAGCTGATGATAACGATGGCTATCATCGGCATCATCGCCGCCTTTGCCTATCCGATTTATCAGGACCAGGCGGAAAAGGGCCGCCTTTCCGACGGGCGTGTGGCGCTGACAGCAGCGGCCCAGACCATGGAGCGCTGCTTTTCCACCACCGGCAGTTACCAGAATTGCTGGCCCACCGGCGGCAAAAGCTCAGAGAGCGGCTTCTATACCGTGAAGACCACGTCTGCAACGGATAATACCTTCGTGCTCGAAGCGGATCGGGTCAAGGCGACGGGTCAGAATAAATGTGCCACCCTGACATTGAGTAATACCGGCAAACAGGACATTTCCGGTACCCCCACATGGTCGCTGGATCGTTGCTGGTAAGTCGAACGCTTACGATGACTTAATCCTGGCCCTACGTTAAAGGGCAACTGTCCTTTTTATTCTGCTTGTGGGAGGTTCTCATGAGCAGGATAAAGGGTTTGACTCTTCTTGAAGTATTGATCGTGCTGTTGGTGCTGGGATTGACCTGCATGGCGGTTCCCTCTTTCTCTCGTCTGTTATGGCAAAACCGGTTGCGTAACGACCAACAGCAGGTTTATCGGGCCTTTATGCTGGCGCGTTTTCATGCCATCCAGACCGGCGAATTCGTTTCTGTCTGTGCAAGAGAACAGCGGCATTGTGCTCGGGAGCATGGCCGTTGGGATAATGGTTGGCTTGTTTTTGAAGACCCGGCGGGTAATGGCGAATGCCAGCTCATGGCCGGGGGAAATCAGTGCCAGCAGGGTGGCACGGTGATTCGTTATGGTGATGGCCTGGGGCATCGCTCCAAGGTAGTAGCAAACGGACTACTGGCGCAACGTGTCAGGTTCAACGCCATGGGCATGGCGTTTGGCTTCAATGGGCGAATGACGTTCTGCAGCAAGAAAAAGGGGGTTAAGCCGGTCGGGCTGGTGCTGGCAGCCAGTGGCCGTTTACGTCATGCACGCGACAACGAGATGCTCGACTGCCCCTGATGCTGCCTAAATTGTCGTTACGCTGAATCAGGCGGAGATTGTTGCTAGTATCCGATACCCTGATGGGGTTCTGTGTTTAATGGGCGAGCGTTGCTGGCGGCGATTGGAGTTGGGATGAACAAGCATGTGATTGTCGGTGCGGGGATTATCGGGCAGTTGACCGCGCTGGCACTTCACGATCGCGGGCAAACCGATATTACTTTGCTGGAAGATAGACACGCGTTTCCTCCGGCGTCCTGGGCGGGGGGTGGCATTCTGTCGCCGTTGTTCCCCTGGCGCTATTCTGCCCATCTTAACCGGCTTTGTCGGCAGGCGACCCAGTCTTACCGGGGTTTGGTGAATCGGCTGGAGCAGGCCGGCAGGCTGGCCCCTGGCAGCCTGCATCTGTCTGGTATGTGGATGCAGGTTCCGGATCAGCAAAAACCACGAGTACGCCAGTGGCTGGCCGATTCAGATCTGCCATTTGAGTGGCAACAGCGCCAATGGTCGGGTGCCGATCATGACGGCGTTTTTTGCCCTTCCCTGGGGTCTATTCGTAATCCCCGTCTGCTTAAGGGGCTGCGTGGTTATTTGCTTTCCAAAGGCGTGCGTTTTGAAGCTGGCCGGGTGCGTTCAATCGTTCCCGGTGGTGGCGTGAATGAAGTGCATACACTAAACGATCGCTTTGCAGCGGAGGTAGTGGTACTGGCGGCGGGGGCTGGTATGTCCAGCTTGGTTCCCGAGATCGAAGGCATGTTTCCGGCAAAAGGGGAGATGCTGCTTTATTCGTTGGGCAGGCACGCACCTGAAGAAATTATTTTGACCGAACGGGGCTATGCCATTCCGCGAGCTGATGGCGCGACGCTGTTTGGTTCAACCCTGCGGGTTGGCGATGACACGCATTACCCCACCGTTGCCGGCCGATATCAGCTGGAGGCACTGGCGCACATGTTGGTGCCGGCGACCCGTCAAATGTCACCAAGTCACCACTGGGCCGGGGTTCGGCCAGGGAGCCGGCGAGATTATCCGCTGATTGGGGAGTATGGTCCGGGCCTTTATCTGTCCACTGGGCACTACCGTAATGGCTTGGTGGCGGCACCTGCCAGCGCCGAGCTATTGGCCAGCCTGATTGTCGGAGATGTGCCGCCACTGGACCCGACGCCTTATTCGCCGTTGTCGTCGTCCCGATCCAGCTCCAGCTTCTTGAGGCGGTAGCGCAGTGAGCGGAAGGTCATGCCAAGTTTTTTTGCGGCGGCGGTGCGATTCCAGTGAGTGGCATCCAGCGCATTGAGGATTTCCTGTTTTTCAATGTCCTGCAGGTAGTCCTCCAGCGGCATCTGTGGGGGGCGTCTTTCCAGTGAGCTCCCTGGCATAGCCGTTGAGGTGGGTGCGGGTTCCATGCTGATTGTTGTTTCTTGCAGGCTGAGATGGTCGGCACGGATTTCTCCGCCTTCGCAAAGCGTCAACGCCCGTTCCAGCGTATTCTCCAGCTCTCTGACATTGCCGGGAAAGGGGTATTGCTTGAGTATGGAAAGTGCGTCGGCGGACAGGGAGGGGGGCATAATGTCCCAGGCCTGACTGAGCCGTTGAAGAATATGTTGTACCAGTGCCGGAATATCTTCCTGCCTTTCCCGTAGCGGCGGGACATGGGCCTCGATCACGTTGAGTCGATAGAACAAATCCTGACGAAAGCGACCCGCCTGCATTTCGCGGTTCAGATTCTTGTGGGTTGCTGACAGGATGCGCAGGTTGACCGGGAATTCCCGTGCTTCACCAACCGGACGCACCGACTTCTCCTGAATGGCTCTCAACAGTTTGACCTGCATATGCAGGGGAAGGTCGGCGACCTCATCAAGAAACAGTGTGCCGCCATCGGCCTCGCGAAATAGCCCCTTGCGGTCTTCCACGGCACCGGTAAAGGCCCCCTTGCGATGGCCGAAAAACTCGCTTTCCATCAGCTCCGAGGGAATTGCGCCACAGTTTACTGCCACGAAGGGCTTGTCACGGCGTGGGCCCAGGCTGTGAATCAGGCGGGCAACGCGCTCCTTGCCGCTACCGGACTCACCGCTGATATAAATCGGCGCCTGACTGCGGGCCAGTTTACGGACCTGCTCCTTGAGCGCCCGCATGGTCGGACCGTTGCCGATCAGGGTGTCCTGTTCCTGTTCACCGGCGGCCTGGTTTTGACCGATGTCCAGTCCGTCTTCTATGAGTTGCCGCAGGCGATCCAGTGCTACCGGCTTGGCGATAAAATCATAGGCGCCGACCTTCATGGCCTCGGTTGCCGTTTCCATGCTGCCGAAGGCCGTGATGACGGCGATGGGCATATCGGGCGCCGTGCGGGCTGCAAACTCGATCAGCTCCAGGCCCGTGCCATCCCCCAGGTTCATGTCCGTGAGGCACAGATCAAAGGTGTGTTCCTTGAGTACCTGCTTTGCCTGGGTGACTGATTCTGCGGCGGTTGCCTTGAGTTTCATTCGCCCCAGCGTAATGACCAGCAGCTCTCTCAAGTCCGCTTCATCATCAACAACCAGTACGTGTGGGGA
>JAWVWY010000059.1:0-18054 GCA_033723495.1 Alcanivorax sp.
AGTTCATACTGTTTGCCTTTGGATTCATAGCGCAGTGCATTGACCTCTTGATAGATGCGGAATTCATGGGAAATCGGAAGGTCGATGTGCGCTCGGGATTCGCTTGGGTAGAAGCGGCATTTTCCCTTGGGAACGGGTTTGAGCGGGTATTGCCAGAAGACGGTTTCTTGCAAGGCATCCCATTGGGTGCCGTCGAGCAGCTGATTGCCTTGTTTCTCCCGGATGCGCTCGAATTCTTCTTTATACATGTCCCGATCCGCGTAGAAGTCGGTTTCGCCGTTACGGAAACGAATGACTTTTTGCTGGATGGGCGTTTTGTTATTTGCCAGCGCATGATTTTCCTGCAAGCGAGCGAACAGGTATTCCCCCAACGTTTGGCTGCCCAATGTATCTCGGAGGTCGCTGATCTTGCTTTTGTAATCTGACTCCTCCTCGTCGCCGGCGAGTCTGTTAGACTTAAACCCCCGTCGTCTGCCGAGGTGGAAGATGGCGCGCCCGAGCATCTCTTTACTCACCATGCCATTAACTGCGTTAGCGCGGGCCTCGTAGGGGCAAATGTCGTCGAAAATGGCCTTACGCTTTTTGTCGTCTTCGGGAAGCAACCCAAATTCAATCAGCTCTTGCACCAACCGCCTTACCCTGTTTTGCCCGCGGTCACGGGTACGGCGGATTCCTCTTGCCTTGCGACGACCGACGGCAAGAGGTTCTTTGGTCTTAGGCTCCCTGCCATCAGGGAAAATGCGAACACCCAGGTCCAGAATCCCTGTAGGAATTTCATTCTCATCAAGTGAGAACGCGACATAGCCAATTGAGGATGTACCTAGATCAAGAGCTAGAAGATAAGGGGACGCCATTCCCAACTCCCTTTGGGTTTGTGTTTTGTTATAGGTTTGACTTTATCAATAAATGGGCTTAGCTTCTATTGGGTGGCGACGGCCACACTTAGCAACTTAGAAAGCGTGTTCTATCTGTTAACAAGTTTTAGAACACAAAATAGATAACCCCGCTACGGCGGGGTTACTTTATTCTGCCTTCCCTGTTCGTCAGTTTCTCTCGCCCACTTACAAGCGCATTTCTTGCAGGGCGGCTGTTGAAAAGTTCGGGCAGCGCTGGACTTGAACCAGATAATAGCGGCAACGCGCCGCTACTCTTTCCAGTAGAAAACTACTCTCCTCACTTGGGCGATAAAGGCCTCCTCCACTGGAGCGGCACACGATGATGTTGCCAGCGTGGGATTGGTGGCCTGGGCTAGGCTCCCCGTTCGATCTGTTTGTTTATCCTATCCTTTTTGCCCGGTGCTCGCTTCCAGTATCCGCACCATGGGGTTGCCGCGGGTATTGGGGATGGCGAGTTGGTTATAGTAATCCGCCGGGTTGTGGATGGTCAGCCGGTCGAAGCCGAGGCGTTCAAAGTGCTCGATGGCTTGCGGGTCCGAGTGGAAGTGAAAGCCCACCTGGCTGCGGGAAATGGTGCCCAGCAGGCCGCCCAGGGTTTTCAGGGTACGGTAGAAGGGCATGCCTTCGTAGAGCGGGTAGTTGTCGGTGAGGTAGCTGCCTTGCGGGAAGGTCTTCAGTGCATTGGCCAGGGTTTGCCAGAACTGCGAGATCACCTCCAGCGGGAAGTAGTTGACCAGCCCTTCGGTAATCACCACCACCGGTTTGCTGTGGTCCAGCTGGCCAAGGACATGCTCCAGGCTCAGGTCGCCGTCTTCGGCAAAGATATTGATCGGCATCACCCGGTGGCGTTCACTCAGTACCTGATGGTCTTCGAGCAGGCGACGTTTGCGGCGGGCCATGTCCGGCAAGTCCGTTTCCAGGTAGGTGAGTTGCGGGTACTGCTGACAGAAGCGGTGTCCGCGCGGGGACAGGCCGCAGGCGATTTCCACCACCTGGGTGACGCCACTGTCAATCAGCTGATGCAGGCGGTGGTCAATGAGGTGGTGGCGTTGCAACAGGAAGGTGCGGATGTTGCCGCCGACAATATGCCGACCGACATATTCAAAGGGAGCCAGGGCGCCGTATAAAAAGGCGCCGCCGCGGGTGCGGAAGAAGGGCGCGGAAATACCGTCGCGGGTCCAAACATGGCCGGTGTAGAGGGCGGTGAAGCTGATGGAGGAGGTATCCCGGGGTTCGCTCATGATCGTCTGGCTGTTGTTATTTGGGAGTGTCAGGCTAGCAGAATGTGCCGTGCGAGTGGTGGTAGATCGGGACAAACGGCGCTTTGCCTGATCGGGTTAGCGTTCCAGGCTGCGTGGCAGTGGCTGGCCGGCCAGGCGCAGGGCCAGGGAGGTGAGGTGCTGCCAGGGATCGCCCTTGGCCATGCCCTTGATGCACTGGTCGGCGCGGATCGCCAGGGACTGGGCAATGCGCAGTTGCCGGTTGTCCAGGCGCCGGGCCTGGCCTTGCATGGCACGCACTTTCTGTGGTGGCAGGCGTGGTGGTGGGCCGCCGCCGATGAGGCTGTCGAGGGTGCGGATGTCACGGCTCAGGGCCCACAGTAGTACCGGTGGCTCCACGCCTTCGGCGCGCAGGGTCTGCAGGATATGCAGCACCCGTTGCACATTGCCCTGGGCGGTGGCTTCGGTGAGGTCAAAGGGCGAGTAACGGCTGGAATCGCCCACTGCCTGCTGCACATCGTCCGGGCCCACCTGGCCGTCTTCCACCAGCAGGGCCAGTTTGTCCACTTCCTGGGCGGCGGCCAGCAGGTTGCCTTCACTGCGTTCGATCAGCAGGGCCATGGCATCGTCGCTGGCGTGCAGGCCGCGGCTGGTCAGCCGGTCCTGCAGCCAGTGGCGCAGGTTGTTGCCTTCTACTGGCCACACTTCGATGATCGCGCCCACTTCGTCGAGGGCTTTTACCCAGGCGCTTTTCAGATCCTTGCGCCGGTCCAGTCTGGAGCAGCGGATCAATAGCAGGGTGTCGGGGTTGGCGGCGGCCAGGATGTCACGCAGTATCTGGCTGCCATTCTTGTCCGGGCGTTTTTCGCCCAGCACCAGTTCCAGAATGCGGCGGCCGCCAAACAGGCTCATGCTCTGGGATTCATTCAGCAGGCTGTTCCAGTCTATGCCGGTATCGCTGCTGAACCGTTGGCGTTCGTCAAACCCTTGCTCGCGGGCGGCCTGGCGCAGGGTGTCGAGCAACTCGTCCTGTTGCAGCGGTTCGTCACCGGCGACCAGATAGACCGGCAGTAGTGACTGAGACAGCTGCCTGGCGAGTTGCTCCGGCCGCAGGCGCATTACTTGACGTCCCAGGTGGCGGTGGCGGCGGCCAGCTGGTTGATCAGGCGGGTGATCAGGTCATCGCGCAGATCATCGCGGACCAGTTGTTCTTCATCGGAGGAGGCGGTGGCATTGTCCGGGTACCAGGCGAAGCTGCGCAGTGCCATCATGCGCTGCGGGGCGGTCAGCAGGGCGCCGCTGTCACGGTCCTGCAGGTGCCATTTCACTTCATAGCGGAGCTCGATTTCCGCCTGCCGGCCGCGGTCATCCACCGCCGCCGTGCGCCGGCTCCAGTCTTCGCTCTCGATCACCAGCACATAGGGCGACTGGCTGTGCACGAGCACGCCCTGGTCTTCCAGCTTGTCTTCCAGATCATAACGCAACTGGGCATTGCCGCCTTTCAGGGTGACGGTCTCCAGATTGGGCGCCCGGGTGGCGCCGCGCAGCTGCCAGCCGCAGGCGCACAGCCAGGCGGACAGCAGCATTACCAGCAGGGTCTTGGTGAAGGTCATCGAGCGATTCCGTCAGTTGGCAACGATATTGACCAGCTTGCCCGGTACCACAATCACCTTGCGCACCGTCTTGCCGTCGATAAAGCGTTGCACGTTTTCCTCGTCCAGGGCCAGTGCTTCCAGTGCCGCCTTGTCGGCACTGGCCGGCACCGCCAGTTTGGCGCGCACCTTGCCGTTGACCTGCACCACCAGCTCTACGGTGTCTTTCACCAGGGCGCTTTCGTCTACCTGGGGCCAGGAAGCATTCAGCGCCGGGCCGACATGGCCGAGCGCCTGCCAGAGGCTGTGGGCGGCATGGGGAATGATGGGTGACAGCAGCAGCACGGCGGCTTCCAGCGCTTCCTGACGGGCCGCGCGGGCGTTGTCATCGCCGGCCTCGAATTTGCTGATTTCGTTGACCAGTTCCATCACCGCGGCGATGGCGGTGTTGAAGGTGGCGCGGCGGCCGTAGTCGTCGCTGACTTTCTGGATGGTCTCGTGGGTCTTGCGGCGCAGGCCCTTGCCGGCGTCGTTCAGAGTCGCCACGTCCAGTGCCGGGGGAGTGCCAGCTTCGACGTGCTCGGCAACTTGCCGCCACAGGCGCTTGATGAAGCGGTGGGCGCCTTCCACGCCGGCATCGTTCCATTCCAGTGATTGTTCCGGCGGCGCGGCAAACATCATGAACAGGCGCACGGTGTCGGCGCCGTATTCCTCGATCATGGTCTGCGGGTCCACGGTGTTGCCCTTGGACTTGGACATCTTGGCGCCGTCTTTGAGCACCATGCCCTGACACAGCAGTTGCTTGAAGGGCTCGTCGGAGTCCACTAGGCCGCTGTCGCGCAGCAGCTTGTGGAAGAAGCGCGAATACAGCAGGTGCAGGATGGCGTGCTCGATGCCGCCGATGTATTGATCCACTGGCAGCCAGTAGTTGGCGGCGGCCGGGTCCAGCATGGCCTGGTCGTTCTGCGGGCAGCAGTAACGGGCGTAGTACCAGCTGGACTCCATGAAGGTGTCGAAGGTGTCGGTTTCGCGCAGCGCCGGCTGGCCGTTGAAGGTGGTTTTGGCCCACTCCGGATCGGCCTTGATGGGGCTGTTGACGCCGTCCATTTCCACGTCGGTGGGCAGGATCACCGGCAGCTGGTCTGCCGGGGTGGGGTGCAGTTCGCCGTCTTCGGTTTCCACCATGGGAATCGGTGCGCCCCAGTAGCGCTGACGGGAGACGCCCCAGTCGCGCAGGCGGTAGTTGACCTTCTTCTCGCCCAGATGGCGCTCGCTGAGCCAGGCAGCGATGGCGTCGAAGGCCTCGGCGGAGGTCTTGCCGCTGAAGTCGCCGGAGTTCACCAGCGTGCCCTTTTCGGTGAAGGCCTGATTGTCCAGATCGAGGGCTTCACCGTTGGCCGGTTCGATCACCTGCTTGATCGGCAGGCCATATTTGCGGGCAAACTCGTAATCACGCTGGTCGTGGGCGGGCACCGCCATCACGGCGCCGGTGCCGTAGGTCATCAGCACGAAGTTGGCGATCCACACCGGTACCGGCTCGCCGCTGATCGGGTGGGTGGCGGTGAGGCCGGTGGCAATGCCCTTTTTCTCCATGGTGGCCATGTCGGCTTCGGCCACCTTGTTGTGCTGGCATTCTTCCACGAAGGCGGCGATGTCGGCATTGCCGGCGGCGGCTTTCTGCGCCAGCGGGTGACCGGCGGCCACCGCCACATAGCTGACGCCCATCAGGGTATCCGGGCGGGTGGTGTAGACCCGCAACGGGCTTTCACCCTCGATGGCGAACTCCAGTTCGACGCCCTCGGAGCGGCCGATCCAGTTGCGCTGCATGGTCTTGACCTGCTCCGGCCAGCCGTCCAGCTGGTCCAGATCGTTGAGCAGCTCGTCGGCATAGTCGGTGATCTTGATGAACCACTGGGGAATGTTTTTCTGCTCCACCGGGGTGTCACAGCGCCAGCAGCAACCTTCGATAACCTGCTCGTTGGCCAGCACGGTCATGTCGTGGGGGCACCAGTTGACGGTGGACTGCTTGCGGTACACCAGGCCCTTTTCGTAGAGCTTGGTAAAAAACCACTGTTCCCAGCGATAGTATTCCGGGGTGCAGGTGGCCAGCTCCCGGTCCCAGTCGTAACCGAAGCCCAGGCGCTTGAGCTGGCCTTTCATGTAATCGATGTTTTCGAAGGTCCACTTGGCCGGGGCCACCTTGTTCTTGATGGCGGCGTTCTCGGCGGGCAGGCCGAAGGCATCCCAGCCCATGGGCTGCAGCACGTTCTTGCCGAGCATGCGCTGGTAGCGGCTGACCACATCACCGATGGTGTAGTTGCGCACGTGGCCCATGTGCAGGCGGCCAGACGGGTAGGGGAACATGCTCAGGCAGTAGAACTTTTCCTGGCCGGGCTGTTCGGTCACCTTGAAGCTCTGGTTTTCTTCCCAGTAGGTCTGGGCTTGGGCTTCGATCTGTTCGGGGCGATACTGTGCGTCCATCGGCTCTCTTTGCTGATCAGAAAAACAATCGGAATTACCGGGTTGTGAAGGGGACATAGGATACATGAGCTTGGTGCGGATTTCTCAACGGAGTGTCGCTGTGGCACAGGAATTTTTGTGCCCGCTGTTGGCCCCGGCAACCAGGGAGGCAGGGCGGTGCTGTTGACCGCTTTTGTGCTGGTGGCGGTGGTGGCGGCGACGTTACCGGCGGTGGTGCGTGGCCTGTTGCCGCCGCTGCCGGCCCGCCAACCCCGTCAGCGCCCTCAGGCAGTGGTGGTGCTGGGAGCCGGGCGGCGCTTCAACCAGGGGCGTTATACCCTGACGGCGGGCGGTCTGCGGCGCCTGCAGCACGGCGCGGAGCTGGCCCGGCGCGAGGGGCTGCCGCTGCTGGTCAGCGGCGGCCAGAAAAGCACACGGCAGCGCGGTCAGCCCTCCGAGGCCGCGCTGATGGCCACTCTGGTACGACGGCGCTGGCCCGGCGTCGCGGTGATGGAGGAAAGCAGCAGTCGCAACACCTGGGAAAACGCCTGTTTCAGCGTGGAGGCCCTGAGCCTGCGCGGCATCGATGAAATCTGGCTGGTGACCGACCGGGTGCACTTGCCGCGGGCGCTGTTGTGCTTCCGGCGGCTGGGCATGATGTCCCATCCGGCCTGGGCCCGGCGCTTGCCGGCCCAGGCCTGGATTCCCTCCGCTGCGGCCTTGGCCCTGCTGCCGGAAATCTGGTACGAGTGGCTGGCGCTGGCCTGGTACCAGCTGCGTTATTTCTAGGCGCCGCTGGCAGCCGTCAGGGCTTCCATGGCCTGGTGCTGGCTGAGGAACACCCGGCCGCTGAGGTGAGGCAGCAGGTCGCTGCGCTGCAGCAGGTCCATCACCGGGCCCTTGACCTCCGACAGATGCAGGATGATACCGGCGCTGGCGAGCCGTTCGTTGAGGCTGCGCAGGCTGTCCACGGCACTGGCGTCCAGGTGATTGATAGCCGAGCACTGCAGCACCACATGTTTTACCTGCGGGCGCAGTAGCGCCTGGTCATAGATCAGGTCTTCCAGCTGACGGGCATTGCCGAACCACAGGGATTCGTCCACCCGCATGGCCAGTACAGGGTCAGCCATTTCCACGTCATGGCGTTGCACATTGCGAAAATGTTCGGTGCCCGGCACCCGGCCCACCTCTGCCACATGGGTCTGACTGGTGCGCCACAGGAATAGCCCCAGCGATAACACCACCCCCAGCAGCAGGCCGGCCTGCACGCTCACCAGCAGCACGCCGAGCAGGGTCGCGGCCATGGCCAGGCAATCGGCGCGGCTGAAGCGCCACAGGTGCCCCAGTTCGCCCAGTTCCACCAATGGCAGCACGACCATCAGGATAATGGCGCCCAGGGTGGCGGCCGGCAGGTAGTGGAAGGCGCCGGTAAAGAACAGCGCCACCAGCGCCATGCCGATGGCGGCGAGGATGCCGGTAAGCGGGGTGCGGGCGCCGGATTCCTGGCTCACGGTGGAGCGCGAAAAGCTGCCGGTGACGGCAAAAGCGCCGGACAGGCCGCTGACCACATTGGCCAGCCCCAGCCCCATCAATTCCTGGTTAGGGCGGATGCGCTGGCGTTTGCGTGCCGCCAGGGCCTGGGCCAGGGTGATCGATTCCACAAAGCCGATCAGTGCCAGTAGCGCGGCCGGGCCGGCCAGATTGGCCCATTGGGCCAGGGGCAGGCTGGGCAGGGTGAGCTGCGGCAGGCCGGCGGGAAGGGCGCCGATCACCACCAGGCCGCGCTGGTCCAGATGCCAGCATGCGGCCACCAGGGTGGTGATGGCCACCGCCACCAGCGGTCCGCATTTTGCCAGCAACCGTGCCTGGTGTTGCCAGCGAGGATGACGTTGCAGGCGGTTGCCCAGCCAGCGCGGTAGCCACAGGCAGGCCAGCGCCAGCGCCGCCATGGCCACGGTCAGTGGCTGCCATTGCTGCCACTGGTCCAGCATGCCCCGCCAGAGCGGGATCATGGCATGGGAAGCGACCTGGATACCGAGCAGGTGGGGCAGTTGGCTGCTGGCGATCAGCAGGCCACAGCCGCTGATGAAGCCGACGATCACCGGGTGGCTGAGCAGATTGGTCAGCCAGCCCATGCGCAGCATGGCCATCACTACCAGCATGGCACCGGACAGCAAGGCCATGGCCATGGCCGCGGCCATGAACAGGGCCGGGTCGCCGTGGGCCAGGGGGCCGGCGGCGGACAGGGTGATCAGCGAGGTCAGTGCCGCCGGCCCCACCGCCAGGCTGCGGCTGCTGCCGAACAGGCCATAAAGCACCAGTGGCAGCATGCCGGCGTAGAGGCCGGTTTGCGCCGGCATGCCGGCCAGCTGCGCATAGGCCAGGCCCTGGGGCACCAGCAGGATAATGACAATGAGGCTGGCCAGGCCGTCGCCGGCGGCATCCTGGCGACTGTAGCTGGCCAGCCAGTCGCTGGCAGGTAGCCAGCGAAACAGGCGAGCGGCGCCGGGCATGTCAGCCGTTCCGGCGCTGATCCAGGCGGGGAAGCAGGCCGCTCAGGTCGTAGCCGGCCTGCTCGGCGGTGTGCAAAATGGCGTTGTTGTCCTGTTCCGGCGCCTGGGTCAGCGCCCACAGGGTGGTGCAGCGGGTACCGGTGCGGCAGAACGCCACAACCGGGGTTTCTGCCAGCGACACGATGGCATCAAACCCATCGATATCGGTCTCGGCAATGTTGCTGCCCACTACCGGCTGGTAGGCGTACTCCAGCCCGGCGGCACGGGCGGCGGCTTCCATCTCTTCACTGCTGGGCTGGTCGGCGGCTTCGCCGTCCGGACGATTGTTGATAATGGTCTTGAAACCGGCGCGGGCCAGTTCGGCCATATCGCCGGGTTGCAGTTGTGGCGCCACGCTGAGGGTGTCGGTCAGACGTTTGATGGTAACCATGAAAACTCCTTGAAAATGTCGCTCTAGCTTACCCCTGTGAGGTGGCGCTGCAAGGGGCGTTGGCGGATGTCGCCAGGCTGCCCGGGGCCAGCGCCTGGAGCGCCTGGAAATGGCTCAGGAAGATTTGCCCGCTCAGTTGTTCGGGCAATTCGGTGCGCTTGAGCTGGTCCATCACCGGCCCCTTGATTTCCGACAGGTGCAGCTTGATGCCGGCATCATGCAGCCGCTGGTTGAGACTGAGCAGGCTGTCCACGGCACTGGCATCCAGGTGGTTGATGGCGGCCCCCATCAGCACCACGTCGCGGGTCTGCGGGCGCAGCAGGGCGGCGTCGTAGATCTGGTCTTCCAGCCGCCGGGCATTGGCGAAGTAGAGCGATTCATCGATGCGCATGCCCAGCACCGCCGGGCTCACCTGCACCTGATGACGCTGCACATTGCGGAAATGCTCGGTGCCGGGCACCAGGCCGATTTCTGCCACATGGGGCTGGTTGGTACGCCACAGGTAAAGCGCCAGCGAGGTGACCACTCCGGCCAGCACGCCGGCTTCCACGCCCCAGCCCAGCACCCCGGCAATGGTGATGGCCATGGCCGAGAAATCCAGTTTGGAGAAGCGCCAGGTATGGGCCAGGGTGCGCAGGTCCACCAGTGACAGCACCGCCACCACGATGGTGGCCGCCAGGGTGGCCTTGGGCAGGTAGGTGAACCAGCCGGTCAGAAATACGGCGGTCAGGGCAATACCGATGGCGGTGAAGACGCCGGCCAGTGGTGTCTGGGCACCGGCGTCGAAGTTGACCACCGAGCGCGAGAAGCCGCCGGTGACCGGGAAGCCGCCACTGAAGGCGCTAGCCAGGTTGGCGCTGCCCAGCCCCATCAGCTCCTGGTTGGCGTTCACTCGCTGGCGGCGTTTGGCGGCCAGGGTCTGGGCCACGGAAATGGACTCCACGAAGCCGATCAGGCTGATCAGCAGGGCCGGCACTGCCAGGGTTTCCCACAGGCCGGCATCCAGTAGTGGCAGGGTAAAGTCCGGCAGGCCCTTGGGTATCTCGCCGACAATCGCCATGCCGCCTTGCTGCAGGTGCAGCTGATAGACCGCCAGGCTGGATACCAGCACCGCCAGGACCGGCCCGGCCTTGCTGATCAGATCTGCCCAGAATGGCGGTAGCCCGGTTTTCAGCAGCAGCGGTTTGAGCGAACGGCGTACCCAGAACAGGAAGCCGGTGACGATCACACCAAGCAACAGGGTTGGCCAGTGCAGGTCCTGGATATGGCCGGCCAGGGACTGACCCAGTTCGATCAGGTTGTGACCGGACAGCGGAATGCCCAGCAGGTGCTTGAGCTGGCTGGCGGCAATCAGGATACCGGAGGCGGTGATAAAGCCGCTGACCACCGGATGTGACAGCAGGTTGCTGATCCAGCCCAGTTTCAGGATGGCCATGGCCAGCAGCATCAACCCGGACAGCAGCGCCAGGATCACGGTGGCGGCCAGGTATTCGCTGGTGCCGGTGCTGGCCACCTCGCTGGCGGCGGCGGCGGTCATCAGCGAGGCCACCGCCACCGGTCCCACCGCCAGGGTACGGCTGGTGCCGAAGATGGCATAGGCCACCAGCGGCAGGATGCTGGCATACAGCCCCACTTCCGGCGGCAGGCCGGCGAGCATGGCGTAGGCCAGGCTCTGCGGGATCAGCATGATGGTGACGATGACGGCAGCGACGCCATCCGCCGCCGCGGTCTGTCGGTTATAACCGCGCAGCCAGTCGCCGGCGGCAATCCAGCCCGGGATTTTCATGGTCACAACCTGGCTGGTTTGACCAGCCACTCCCGGCCCTTGAGCATCAGCTCAAAGTAGATGTGCGGCATGGCGGTGGCCTTCAGCCACCACATGCTGCGCCGGGGTACCGTCGGGTCCAGCGGGAAGCTCGGTTGCAGCTTGCCCTGGTAACCGAATTCCGCCAGCACCACCTTGCCTTTCTCCACCGTCAACGGGCAGGCGCCATAGCCCTCGTAGCGGGCCGTGAGCGGTTTGTCGTCCAGCGCGGCGATCAGGTTTTCCGCCACCACCGGGGCCTGTTTGCGCACCGCAGCGGCGGTCTTGGCATTGCTGGCGCCGCAGGCGTCGCCGAGGCTGAACACGGTCGGGTACTGTGGGTGTTGCAGGCTGGCTTCATCCACTGCCACCCAGCCGGCCTCATTGGCCAGTTCGCTGTCGCGCACGAAGCGTGGGGCCCGTTGGGGCGGCACTACATGCAGTAGATCGAAGTGCTCGCGACGCTCGTGACTGTTGCCCTCGCTGTCGGTATCGCGGAACACCGCCTGGCGTTGGCTGCCGTCCACGGCGATCAGCTGGCTGTTGAAATTCAGGTGGGCGTTGTAGCGCTCCACATAGCGCATCAGCGGTGGCACAAAGTCGGCCACGCCGAACAGCGCCGCACCGGCGTTATGAAAGTGCACGTCGATGTCTTTCAGGCAGCCCTGTTTTTCCCAGTAATTGCAGGACAGGTACATGGCCTTCTGTGGCGCGCCGGCGCACTTGATCGGCATGGGCGGCTGGGTGAACAGGGCTCGGCCGCCCTTCAGCTCGCGGACACATTGCCAGGTGTAGGGGGCCAGTTCGTAGATGTAGTTGCTGGTCACACCATTGTTGCCCAGGGTGCTTTCCAGCCCCTCGATGGCGCCCAGATTCAGCTCCAGCCCGGGTGCCACGATCAGCCCCCGGTAGTGCAGTGACTGACCGTCGTCCAGGCCCACGCGTTGGTGCGCCGGGTCCAGCTCGGTGACCCGTGAGCGGATCCACTTGGCGCCACTGGGAATCAGGCTGGCGGTGGCCCTGCAGGTGTCGGCCTGGTTGAAACAGCCGGCACCCACCAGGGTCCAGGCCGGCTGGTAGTAGTGCCGGTCACTGGGCTCGACAATGGCCACCGACAGGCCCGGGCGACGTTTGAGCAGGCTGGCGGCACTGGCCACGCCGGCAGCACCGCCGCCGACAATGACCACGTCCCAGCGGGTTTCACTATGGGTCATGGGGCTTTCCTCACAATGCGTTCAGCGGAATTTTCAGGTAGCTGACGCCGTTGTCTTCCGCCGGCGGCAGATGGCCGGCACGCATGTTGACCTGCACCGACGGCAGAATCAGACGCGGCAGGTCCAGGGTGGCGTCACGGGTTTCGCGCATGGTCACAAAGTCGTCCTCGCTGATGCCTTCATGCACGTGGATATTGTGCTGGCGCTGCGCTGCGACAGTGGTTTCCCAGTGGTATTCAGTGCGGCTTTCCGGCAGGTAGTCATGGCACAGAAACATGCGCGTCTCATCCGGCAGGGCCAGCAGTTTCTGCACCGAGCGGTAGAGCGTGCGGGCATCGCCGCCGGGGAAGTCACAGCGGGCGGTACCGTAGTCCGGCATGAACAGGGTGTCGCCGACGAATACGGTGTCGCCGATCACATGGCTCATGCAGGCCGGAGTATGCCCGGGGGTGTGTATGGCATGGGCTTCGATGCTGCCGACCTGGTAGCTCTCGCCATCCTTGAACAGATGGTCAAACTGGCTGCCATCGCGGGCGAATTCACTGCCGGCGTTGAAGACCTTGCCGAAGGTATCCTGCACGGTGCGGATGTGCTCACCGATAGCCAGCTTGCCGCCCACCTGTTGCTGGATCCAGGGCGCGGCGGACAGGTGGTCCGCGTGCACATGGGTCTCCAGCAGCCAGTCCACGGTCAGCCCCTGCTCGCGCACATAGTCGACAATTTGCCGGGCACTGCTGTGGGAGCTGCGGCCGGAATTGGGCGCGTAATCGAGTACCGAATCGACAATCGCGCAGTGCTGGGTGGCCGGGTCGGTCACCACATAACTGACGGTGTTGGTATCGTGATCAAAAAACGCTTTAACGTCAGGGCGAGACATGGCTGGCTCCTGTAATAATGGCTTGATACCACTGTTATAGGGCCAGCTCGGGATAAAGTCAAATTAAGTTATAAGCTTATTCCAAAATATTATATATTGCTTTTTCGTTCTGTTCCCAGTGCATACCCCAGCGCGCTCAATACCACACAGAGCAGCAGCCAGGGCGCCACGCCATAACGCATGAACGGCGTCTGCCCTCGACGTGGCTGGTAGTGGCTGTAGAGAACGCCGCGCTCGAACTGGGGCAGCCGGTCGGTGACCTGGCCGCGGGCATTGATCACGGCAGTAATGCCGTTATTGGTGTCGCGCAGCAGCCAACGCCCGGTTTCCCGCGCTCGCAGGCGCGCCATTTCAAAGTGTTGATGGGGGCCGGCGGAGGCGCCGAACCAGGCGTCATTGCTGATGGTCAGCAGCACATCGGCGCCGTGGCTGCGCCGGGCCACCTGGTCAGGATAAAGAATCTCGTAACAGACGAAGGGCGCCACCGTATGCCCCAGGGCCTGCAGGTTGGGCTGGCTGGGGTGGCCGGGGGTGAAGCCGGACATGGGTAGATCGAAAAACGGAATCAGGCCGCGAATCAGTGACTGCATCGGCACGTACTCGCCGAACGGCACCAGCTTCTGTTTATGATAGACCTGCTTGAGCCCGTGGCCGCCAAAGGAGGCAATGCTGTTGTGGTAGAGCGGGCCGTGCCGGCCTTCACTGCGCCAGGGCAGGCCGCTGATCAGGGCGCCGCCGCGGGCCGCCAGCGCCTGGCCTTCGCCGTCTACAAAGGGGCGGATATCCTGGTAGAACTCGGTCATGGCGGATTCCGGCCAGATCACCAGGGTGTCGGCGGGCACCGTGGCGGTCAGGTCATGGTAGATCTGGCGGGTGGTATCACGCATGGTGATTTGCCACTTCATGTCCTGGGGAATATTGCCCTGTACCAGCGCCACTTTTTGCTGTGGGCCGCTGACGTGGGTAAAAGGCGTATCGGGCAACAGCAGGCCGGCGCTCAGTAACAGGGTGCTGAGCAGGGCCGGCAGCCAGGCTCGGCGCTGGCGTTGCAGTGACACCACCAGACTGGCGCTGATCAGCACCGCGCTCAGGGTCAGCAGCCATACGCCGCCCAGCGGTGCCAGCCGCGCCAGCGGCGTATCCACCAGTGCATAGCCGGCATACAGCCAGGGGAAGCCGGTCAGCAGCCAGCCGCGCAGCCAGTCCACCAGTACCCAGAGGCCGGCAAAGGCCAGCGCCGAGCGCCCCAGCTTCCAGGCCAGATAAAAGGTCAGGCCGTAGTAGAGCGCGATAATGGCGGAAAACATGGCGGTAAAGGGAATCGCCATCCACAGTGACATGTAGCCGTAGTCGTGCATGGAAACATGCAGCCAGGAGACCCCGAAGCCGAACATGCCAAAGCCATAGAGCCAGCCGCGCAGCAGGGCATCGCGGCCGCTTGCTGCCCGTTGCAGGGTCCAGAAGCCCAGCGCAATGCTGACGGGTAGCAGGCCGACCAGACCATAGGGGGCAAAGGCGAGGGGGAACAGCAGGCCGGCAATCAGGGCCAGCAGTCGATCACGCATGAGTAGAGACCCGGGCAGAATACGAATAAAGTATGATTCATAAAAGTGCGCTTTGTCGCCGTGCCGCCGTTCCCCGGCCGTGTCGGCTCGGGCGTGAAAAAGGGCGCGTAGGCGCAAGCAAGCTTGGGGCATCATAGTGAATCACTATTGCAAGTACCATCCGGGCACGGCCGCACTCTGGTATTGCAGCCATGATGGGCTGTATCTGTGTCAGCAATGTGTGGATGGCGAGGCCGGTGAATCGGGCGGGGCGGTGCGCTGCCTGCTCTGCAATCAGCAGTTGCAGGTGGCCAGTGACGGTGGTCGGCAGGGAGCGCTTTGGCGACGGCTGGGTTCCGGTTGGGCTCTGATCGGGCAGCCGGCCATGCTCGGTGCCCTGTTGCTGTGGGCTCTGGTGGCGGCGCTGCTGCCGCCGTTGTGGGCACTGTTGCCGCTGGCGGTGCTGGCGGGCCTGCCGCTGATGGGGCTGGCGGGCGTGCATATGGCCTGGCAGGGGCGCAGCCGTGGGCCCGGTCGTTCGCGCCAGGCGACACCGGCCGGCTGGCCGGCGTTGCTGGAGCCGGCCAACCTGCGTCTGCTGGTGTTGCTGGCCATGCCGGCGCTGCTGATGCTGGGCCTGGCACTGGCGGTGTCCGTGTGGTTGTCGACCACGGCCGGGCTGCTGCTGGGCGCCAGCCTGCTTCTGTTGCTGCCGGCGCTGTGGCTGGCCGTGCTGGTACATGGCCGCGACCCGAGTGCCTATGGCAAGGCGCTGGGCATGCTGCTGGCGGCGCCCGGGGATTATGCCGTGGTGGCTGCGGTGGCGTCGGTTGGTGCCCTGTTGATGGTGTTGATCGCCAGCGCCCTGGTCGACATGCTGCCTCGGCCGCTGGCCCAGGCGGGTGCTGCGCTGCTACTGGGGGGCTGGTGGCTGATGCTGGCGGCGATGTGTGGCGCCATGCTGGCCCGTCATGCGCGGGATTGGGGGCTGGGTACGCCGGTAGCCCGGGCCACTGAGCCGCTGGAGCAGCGTCGCCAGCGAGTGCAGTTGAGTGCCGGCGCCTTCGACAAGGTGCTCAATAGTGTCGCCCGGAGGCTTAACAGCAAGCATGCCACGGTGGCGGACTGGCATCGCCATGACCGGTTGCTGGCCATTTTGCAGCGTGACCAGGAGCGCCACGCCCGGGGGGAGGAGTATCTGCAGGCACTGATCGGTGCCCAGGCCTGGGGGGAGGCGCTGCAGTTGCTGGCGCGTCTGCGTCAGCAGCAAGCTGGCTGGCTGCCGCCGTCGCCGGCCCTGCGGCTGGCGCTGGCGCAGGGCATCAACGAGCGGGAGCCCAAGCTGGCGGTGCAGCTGCTCAAGGACCTGCATGAGCGTAGCCCGGAATTTGACCAGCTGGGCCCCGCCTATCTGTTGCTGGCCCGCATTCTGGCAGAACAGTTCGGGCTGGCCGGCAAGGCCGAGCAGTATCTGCGATTTGTCGAGCGCCAGTGCCGGGATGCGCGGTTGCGCCAGCAGATCGCCGAATGCCGGGCGGCCTGGCAATAGCCGGCGCGCGGACTTCTGCGCCGGGCGGTGATTTGTCACACTGGATAAAAGGTTGCCACAGGATGCCCGGAACATGTTGATGGAGCGACAAAATGCCACCCTGCTGGTGGTGGATGTGCAAAGCAAGCTGGTTCCCGCGGTGATGGAACCGCAGGCCATGCTGGACCGTTGCCAGTGGCTGTTGCGGGTGGCGGTGGATGCCGGCTTGCCGGTGGTATTTTCCGAACAGTACCCGCAGGGGCTGGGGCATACCGAGGCATGCCTGTTGGCAGCGGCGCCGACAGCTCCGGTCGTGCAGAAGCGCGCCTTTTCCTGTGTGGCCGATGCCTGCCTGCCGGAAACCTTGCTGGCCCGCGATCAGGTTATCGTCTGTGGCATGGAGACCCACGTTTGCGTGCTGCAGACGGTGATGGAGCTGCTGGCCCATGGCAAGGCGGTGTTTGTGGTGGCGGATGCGGTGGCCAGCCGCCGCCAGATGGACCGGGATCTTGGCTTGCAGCGCATGCGTGATGCCGGTGCGGTGATGGTGACGGCGGAAATGGTGCTGTTCGAGATGCTGCGCACCTCGGCCCACGAACGCTTCCGCCATTTCAGCAAGACTTATCTGGTCTGAAGTTTTTCTTTCCAGCGACCGCTGCGATGGGTCAGCCCTTCTGATTCGAGCGTCGCGATCAGGGTACTCAGCGCGGCGTGTTGAGCCGGGTCGTTATCGAGTCTGTCGGCCAGCGCTTCTGCATCAGCAAATGCCTGGCCCCGGGCCAGGGTGGCCACCAGTGGCCAGCCCACCGGCGCCGGCAGGTCGGCGCCATGGCGCTGGCGGAACTGTTGCCAGCAATGCAGCACCTGACGGCACTGCTCCGGGCCACTGGCCGGGTGCACAAACAGCCGGTGTGCGGTGTCTTCCCAAAGGGCGATGTCCTGCTGTTGCTGGCTGGCGGTAAACAGGCCGGTCAGTGCATCAAAGTGACGGGGCTGATCGGCCAGCACCTGCTGGAAACTGTGGCTTGCTGCGCTGCCGTTCAACTGCCCCAGGGCCTCCCAGCCCTCGCTCAGCAGTCTGACTTGCTGGGGATCCGGGGCCGGTTCGTCCTGCTCGGCGTCCTCATCCGGCGCCGCGGGCTGTAACAGCAGCGCCAGCGAGGCGCCGGTCAGCAGTGCGGCAAGGGCTGCAGTCAGGGCCGAGGGCAGGGGAGGGTTGAGCAGTGCCCAGGTGGTCAGGGCGAGTAGGGGAAGTGGCATCAGCCACAGTGGCCGGATCACCAGCGCACGGCCGCCCAGTGACAGGGACAGCGGTTGCCGGTAGAGCAGGAAGAAGGCGCCGCTGAGGGCAAACCAGCCGACGGCACCATGAAACGGCGATTGCCCGGCGCGGCTGGTCAGCAGGTAACCGATACCGGCGACAATGCTGCCCAGCAACCACAGGGCCAGGGTGCGGCCGCTGCCCAGCCGCCGTTCACTGGCCATGGCCAGCGGTAACAATGCCAGCAACGCCAGGCACAGCCAGGGCGAAACCGGCACCAGGGCGGCGCTGATAAAGCGGGCGGGACGGGCGTTGCCGGCCGCCAGGCCCCATTGATAGAGCGGGCTGTTGGCAAGCTGTTGCGGCACCTGGGCACGCAGGGTCTGCCATTGCTGGCGTTGGCCGGCATCCCAGAAGTCCTGCCCACGTTGCTGACTGTTGGCGACGAAGTCGTCGCTGAACAGGGCGGCCGCGTAGGCCTGGCGGTTACCGCTGGACAGCTGTGTCTCAAGGGCGTGGGCCTGGTCGCCATGGCCGTTGAAGGCCAGCCAGGACAGGTAGTTATCCCATTCCAGCGCTTTCAGGCCACTGCTGTTGGTGTGCATAGTACCGGTGGTGGATATGATGCACGAATTGATCCTGGCGGAATGACGGAACGCGTTTTAGCTAATCCGACTTATGGTACAAATACTACGATCAATCCGAATGCGATCAA
>JAWVWY010000060.1:0-17675 GCA_033723495.1 Alcanivorax sp.
ATGTCCGCCGCCTCGACGGAGCTTTACTACCGCCGCCTGAACGAGGGCGCACGCGCCCGGCTGGGCGGGCTGCACGCCGCCAACCTGCTGATCCGCTCGCTCGACTTCGCCGAGATCGAGGCGTTTCAGGCGGCGGGCGACTAGTTGTCGCCGCTGCCCTGGGTGGACACCACCCGGTCGTCGGCCAGGTGCACCCGCGCCGCCGGGGCCGAGCCGTCCCGGTCCTCGCCGAAGTAAAGCGTGGTATGGGGGAACGGAATCTCGATACCGGCCTGGTCGAAGTAGATCTTCACCAGCCGGTTGAAGGCACGGCCCACGGCCCACTGATTGCCCGGTGTGGTCTTGATTACCACGCGGATATTCACCGAGCTGTCGGCCAGGGCGGTCACACCGGCCACCGTCATCGGCGCCAGGATGTTGTCCTTGTGCGGACCTTCCTTGAGAGCCTCGAAGGCGGCTTCAAGCTGCACGATGGCATCGTCGATACTCTCCCGGTAAGCGATGCCGTACTCGCCCACGTGGTTACCGTATTCACGGGTGAAGTTGGACACCGCATCCACCGAGGAAAACGGCACGATGTGGTAGGTGCCGTACAGGTCGCGCAACGCCACGGAACGAATGCCGACCCGCTCCACGGTGCCGGAGTTGCCTCCGACACTGACAAAGTCTCCGGTGTTCATGGCATTTTCCACCTGGATGAACACCCCGGTAATGACATCCTGCACCAGCTTCTGGGCACCGAAACCAATCGCCAGGCCCAGCACGCCGGCACCGGCAATCAGCGGGCCGATATCGACACCGACCTCGGACAGCACGATCATGGCCGTCATGATGATGATGGCAATCGCCACGGTGGTGTGGAACAGACCCAGCAGGGTCTTGCCACGGGCCGCCTGGGCCGCGGTGCTGTCTTCACCGGGGCTGAACCGGTGCTCGATCAGGCTGGCCAGGCCCACCCAGATGGCCGCCGCCAGCGCCAGAATAATGAGAATATCGATCAGTGATGCCACTGCCTGGGCCCCGGCGGGGGTGGCATACCAGGCGGCCAGGTCGTAGAGATGCCAGGCGTCCAGCGACAGCACTACCACCAGCACCAGGATAAGCGCGCGAATGACCTTGAGCGCGGTAGGTATGTAAGTGTTCACACGCGACTGGAGCCTTGGCATGCTGTCATTGACCCAATCGGACAACTGCACTTCCTTGCCAATCAGCTGGGCCAGTGCCACCGCCACCAATATACCCAGCCCCATGTAGACCAGCGTCAGCAGGGTAGCCCTGGCCACGAAAGGCAGGGCGGTGTCCGGGTTGAGCACGGTGACCGCGAATACCAGTAGCGCATAGGCCAGCGCCAACCAGTGCCAGGTCCGCGCCAACAGCATCAGCAGCAAACGCAGCGGCCCGGTGGTCGCATGGGCGAGCCCGTCCAGGGCGGCCGCCAGCACCGGCTTGTTACGCACAATCACCACCGCTGCGTAAACCAGCGCCAACAGCATGATCAGGGTACCCACGGCACTACCCAGTGCCGGCGAAAGATTGAAATTGAGTACCGGCACCAGCACCAGCATGCCGTAGCCCACCCAGCCCGCCTCACGGGCCAGAAAACCGTTGCAGTAACGGGCCTGCTGCGCCGCCACCGGCAGCAGTCGCAAACCCTCGTAACGGGAAGAAAAGAACATCCGCAGGCCGGCCTTGATCAGCTCCACCACCAGGAAGGCGTTGAGGAACAACGCCAGCCGGGTTGCATCCGCGCCCAGTTGTTCGGTAAGCAGTGGCGCCACGAAGGTACCGCCCAGATACGCTAGCCCGACCACAATCACATCGAGCACCGCAGCCAGCGCCACTGCTACCGTGGTGCGCAATATCGCCAGCTTTTCGGACCCCTGCCGGGCCCACCCACTGAGACGGCCAAAGGCCGGCCCCACCAGGCCACGCAGCACCGCGAACAGCACGAAGGTGATGACCACCAGAATCGCCAGGTTGATCAGCGCGCCGCTGACAACCTTCCAGTTGATCGCCGGGGAGGCCGATGCCGGCGTGGCGGGTTGATCTGCCATCCAGCCGGTCACCAGCCCCCCCAGGGCGGCAAACTGCCGACCGATGTCGCCGGCCATATTACCGGTGGCGGCCGCCATGCGGCGGGCCAGGGATACCTGTCCGGCAGTCTGGCCACTGGGGGCATCAGCGGCGATGCTGGTGGCAGAGACTTCGCCATCCAGCCCCAACGGCTGCGGATTGGCGGCGGCCTGCAGGCCGCGCAACTGTTCGATCAATGCCTGCCGCGAGGCATCATTTTCCAGGGTATCCGCCAACTTGCCGTAATCATCGGGGGCCGCCGCCGGCTGCGCCAGCGCCGCAGGCGCGAAAACCAGCAAACTCAGGAAAAACAGGGCGCTCAGGCCGGGAACACACTGCCAGGGGTGCCGCACGGTGATCTCCTTGATCCGGCGTGGCCGGATGATGGTGAATTTCAAGCGTATTTGGGGCACACCCTAACAAGGCAGCGTCCACAAGATGTGAAAGTCACGCGAAGGAGCGCCGTCATTGACCTCATATACCCCGGGCGAGATCGGCACGGCCACCGCCCCGGTTGACCATGACATTGTCCAATGTAATTATCGACAGCCTTGCTGCCTTGCGTGGAGGCTCTTATGACCCGGATCTGGACACCGGATAGCAACGCCCTGGCACCCTATCGCCAGGCCCAACAACAGGCCTACAAGGCCGTGCATACCATTGCCGATGCCCTGCAACCGGGCATGAACGAGCACGACACCGCGTTGTTGCTGCGCGACTGGCTGCGCGGGCACCAGCTACACGATGCCGCCCGCGCCCCCCGTGTGCGTTTTTTCGGCGAATCCGCGGCCCGCTCACCGTTTGGCCTGAAACGACAGGGTAAACGGCGTTACCGTCCCGGCATGATCTACCAGCTGCAATGTGACTCGGTGCTGAACGGTCATGCGGCGCGCGCCTTGCTGACCGGCAGTACGTTGGATTGCGCACTGCAGACTCGCCTTGATGACGAGCGCCAGGCCCTGCTGCAGGCACTCAATGACGGCCAGCAACTGCCATCGTTCATTGCCGACCGGCAGGATGGCGTGCAGCGTAACCTGCGCCAACGGCTGGTGCCCGTTACCGGCACCCTGCCCGACGGCCTGCCGGTCAGTGGCTCGCCGCTGCTGCCAGGGCTCTGGCAAATCCAGCTGGTGCTGCGCCAGGGCCATCTGCGCGCCGGTTTCAGTGAATTGCTGGTGGTCGACAGCGACGGCGCCCGTTGGCTGGACCCGCAGCTAACCCACGCCGTGCCGGTGTGGTCCAACGGCCAGGCGGCCTGACGCGGGGCGCTGGCTTCGGCCGGCGCCTTCTACAACGATAACGAGGTTTTTATGGTGCAGTGGCGTGACAGCAAGGTTAGCCGCGATGGCGTTGAGCTGGCGGTACGAACCTGGAGCGAGGATAAATCCCCCACCGTCATGCTGGTGCACGGCTATCCCGATGCCAGCCATGTCTGGGAAAAGGTCGCCGAGCGACTCAGCCGCGACTTCCGGGTGGTGGCCTACGATGTGCGTGGCAGCGGCAATTCCTCGGCGCCGGACGGCAAGGCCGCCTACCGGCTCAGTGAGCTGAGCGCCGATCTGTACGCGGTGCTGGAGGCGGTCAGCCCGGATCAGCCGGTGCATCTGGTGGGCCACGACTGGGGCTCCATCCAGGGCTGGGAAGCGATTACCGAAGCCGGTGCCGAGCAGCGTATCGCCTCCTATACCAGCCTGTCCGGCCCGTGCCTGGATCATGTCGGCCACTGGATGCAGCAGCAGGCCGGCAGCCACCCGACCAGCGTGCTCAACCAGCTCGGCCATTCCTGGTACATCGGCGCCTTCCACCTGCCCGGCGCCCCACTGGCCTGGAAGGCCGGCCTGGCGCGTCTGTGGCCGCGCCTGTTGCAGACCACCGAGCAGCTGCACACCGACCCCAGCGGCACCCAGCTCAAGGACGGTACCCACGGCATCAATCTGTACCGGGCCAACATGCTGCCGCGCCTGCTCAAGCCCCGCCAACGCTCTACCCGGGTGCCAGTGCAGCAACTGCAGGCCGATCACGACAACTTTGTGCGCCCGGCCATGCTCGACAGTGCCCTGCCCTGGACCGACCGGCTATGGCGCCGCTCCCTGGCCACCGGCCACTGGGGCCCGCTGTTGCAGTACCCGGATGTGACCAGCCGTTATATCCGCGAATTCATCAAACACATCGACGGGGCGCCGGCCAGCGGCGCGCTGCAACGGGCGCGCCTGACTGCCGGCGCCGACAGCGCTCGCCCGGATTGCGGCAAGCTGGTGGTGATCACCGGCGCCGGCTCCGGCATCGGCCGCGAAACCGCGCTGGCCTATGGCCGTCGCGGTGCCCAGGTGCTGTGTACCGACATCGACGCCGACGCCGCCCAGGCCAGTGCCGACATCATCACCCGCGAAGGCGGCCTGGCGCTTAGCCGCAAGGCGGACGTCAGCAGTAGTCGCTCCATGGAAGCGCTGGCCCGCTTTGTGGATAAGGAACTGGGGGCGCCGGACATCGTCGTCAACAACGCCGGTATTGGCCTGGCCGGCTCGCTGCTGGATACCTCGGTAAAAGACTGGCAACAGGTACTGGGCGTCAATCTGTGGGGCGTGATCCACGGTTGCCGGCTGTTTGCCCGACAGATGATCGACCAGGGCAAGGCCGGCCATATCGTCAATACTGCCTCCGCCGCTGCCTTTATGCCGTCGCGGGTACTGCCGGCCTATGCCACCAGCAAGAGCGCAGTGCTGATGCTCAGCGAATGCCTGCGCGCGGAGCTGGCCGAACACGGCATCGGCGTCAGCGCCATCTGCCCCGGCGTGATCGACACCCCGATCACCCGCCGCACCCGTTTCGTGGGCGTGGATGACGAAGAGCAGGCTCGCCGTCAGGAGAAAACCCAGAAGCTCTACCAGCGCCGTGCCTATACCCCGGACCGGGTCGCACAAGCCATTGTCCAGGCAGTGCTGGATAACCAGGCGGTGGTGGCGGTGAGCCCGGAGGCCGCCGGCATGCAGTGGCTGGGTCGCCTGACACCGGCGCTGGCGCGCAATCTGGCACGGGTGGACATGACACCATGAGTGAACCAGATCACAGCCCGTCATCATCATACCCGGTGCTGGCGGGTGCGGGCTGTAGCACCCCTGCAAAAAGCGGGCTATCATCGCGGACATGAAAACCAGTGACCGCAACCCCGCAGCCCTACTGCGCAATCTGAAAAAATACGCCCCACCGGTAATGCAGGGGGGCAGCCAGGCCGACGCCGGCAAGCACAAGGAATTCACCATCGATGAACTGGCTCGCGAGGCCAGCTCCACGGTGAGAAACGTGCGCGCCTACCAGGACCGCGGCATCCTGCCGCCGCCGGAGAAGCGTGGTCGCACCGGCATCTATACCGACGTCCATCTGGCCCGACTGAAGATTATCGGCGCCCTGCTGGAGCGCGGTTACACCCTCAACAATATCCGCGACCTGCTGGATGCCTGGGAGCAGGGCCGCGAGCTCAACGACATTCTCGGCCTGGAAGTGGCGGTCACCTCCTGGCAGAACCCCAATGTACCCTCCTACCTGGATTACCAGGATCTGATCGATGACTTCGGCGAAGACATCACCCCCGAGGTAATGACCAAGGCGGTCAAGCTGGGCTACATCATTCCCGAGGGCATGCGCCTGCGTATTCCGTTCCCGCGCATCTATAACGCCGGCAAGGAACTGTCGGAAGCCGGCGTGCCGCTGGATGCGGTGCTCACCCACGTGACCCTGGTGCGCGAGGAAGTGGACACCCTGGCGGAGCGCTTCATCGGCATGATCATCCACCACCTGGTAGACGAGAAATACGGTGATGATGCCCTGCCGGAAGGCGAGGACGTGCCCAAACTGGCCGACTTCATCACCCGCATCCGGCCACTGGCCGATGCCGTGGTCAGCGACGAGCTGGGCCGGGTGCTGGAAAAGAGCATCAACAAGATTCTGGTCGACCGCCTGGCCAATGTGCTGGCGCACATGGAAAAGACCGAACGCTGATTCATCGGGCCCGACAGGGCCCGCGCACATCCGCCACGCCCTCTCTGACTAACACAAGCACTACAGTTTTATGGTGCCGTTGTGTTTGTTTACCGTTTTGTTTCCTCCCCTCCCAAATAATGCACGATAGTGCCAATCTGGAATGATCGCGTGCCTTGCCTGCACGTCAGAACAACAATGATTCCGGAGACATCCCATGAAAGGTCTTGCCCTAGCGCTGCTGACCGCCGGCCTGCTTACCGCCTGTGGTGGCGGTGGCGGTGGCGGTTCCACCAGTACCACGTCCAACACCCCGACCGGCAATAGCGGCGGCACTGACACGCCCACCAATGCCCGCCGGCCGGCCACCGTCAGCCAGCCCTACGCCAACTACGGCACGGTGCTCAACATTCTGCCACCGGGCCAGGATGATAACGGCGGCATTGCCAACCTGACCCAGGACATTCCCGGCCTGGGTGACCTGATCAATACCCTGATGAATGACCTGGTGGCACAAACCGGCCTGGTTCCGGCACTCACCACCGAACCGCATTTCCAGGACCAGTTGCCGCTCTACGATGCCCTGTCGCACAGCCAGCCGGGGCTCACCGATGATCAGCTGACCCGCTTTTTCAAGCCGGCGCCACTGCTGGGGCCGGATGCGGGCAACTGGGAAAGCCAGCAGACCATTCAAAGCGGCGACTACACCGTACAGATCAAGCGTGATGCCTTCGGGGTACCACATATCTTCGGCGACAGCCGCGCAGATGCCATGTTCGGCACCGGCTATGCCACCGCCGCCGACCGCCTGTTCCTGCTCGACGTGCTGCGTCGCGCCGGCCGCGGCCAGCTGTCCAAGTTTCTCGGCCCGGCGGATTTTTCCTTTGACCGTGATATCGCCGAAAAGGCGCCCTACCGGGAAGCGGATCTGACCCAGCAGATCGCCGAGACCGTGGGTCGCTTCGGTGACGATGGCGCCCAGGTCTACCAGGACGCCACCGCTTACGTGGCCGGCCTCAACAAGTATGTGGCCGACGCCAACAAAGGCCTGCTGAAAGTGCCGCTCGAATACGTGGCGCTGGGGGTACAGCTGGAGCCCTTCCGCAAGGAAGACGTGGTTGCCATCGCCACCCTGATCCAGGGCATCTTCGCCGGCGGCGGCGGCGACGAACAGAAGAACGTGATGTTGCTGCAGGCCTTGCGCAAACAGACCGGCAGCGACCAGGCCGCCTGCGCCCTGTGGCATGACCTGCGCGAAGCCACCGATCCGGATTCCACCGTGACGACGGCCAAGTCCTTTGCCACCCAGTCACCGCCGACCCTGCCGGATGACCTCTGTCCGCTGTCCTCTCAGCTGGCCAGCCGCTTCCCCGGTGCGGTGATGTTTGATGCCGACAGCTACCAGCACTACGAGGCACTGACCACCGAACCGTGCGGCCGACCGGGCCAGCCCAGCTGCCCGGAAACCACCGGCAACCTGCCGGCGCTACCGGGTACCGGCGCCGTCGGTAGCCTGGTGGAACAGGTCGTGGACATGCTTGGCGGTGTGCTGTCGTTGTCGTTCCTGGACGATCACGGCCAGCAGTTGCGCAGCGACTGGACCAGCGTACAGCTGGCCTTCAGCCGGCTGTGGTCCGATCCCGAGCCGACCACCCACAGCACCATACCGGCACCGTCGTCACTGACCCCGGCCCAGCGTCAGCAGGTCGCCACCCGGCTGGCCAGCCTGGAAGCCGGCCTGGCCGGTATCCGCGGCCATTTCCCGACGACCATGTCCAACGCCCTGCTGCTGACTGCGGACCATACCGCCAGCGGCAAGCCACTGGCGGTCTTCGGCCCGCAGACCGGTTACTTCGTGCCGCAATTGCTGATGGAGATGGCGGTTAACGGCGGCGATATCCATACCCGTGGCATGACCTTCACCGGCCTGCCCTATGTGGTGATCGGCCGAGGCCCGGATTTCGCCTGGAGCGCCACCTCCGGCGAGTCCGATCTGTCCGATGTGCGTGTGGTGCGGCTGTGCAGCATACCGGCCGACCAGGACAAGGGCGCCGGCGGCTACCTCTACAAGGGCGGCTGCAAGCCGTTCGACGTGATCGATCAACGCTGGGCAGCCCGCTGGAACCTGGCGGTACCCACCGACGATCCCAACAGCATCGGCCAGAACTATGCGGTACACCGGCGCGCTATCCGCACCGCCGAATACGGTCCGGTGATCGGCTACGCCACCGTCAATGGTCAACCGGTGGCACTGACCCGCCAGCGCAGCACCTACTTTGCCGAGCTGGACACCGCCCTGCCGTTCCTGCGTGTCACCCGTAACGAGGTACACGATGTGCAGAGCTTCTATGATGTCTTCAACAGCACCACCGGCAGCTTCAACTGGTTCTATATCGACAACCAGGATATTGCCTACTTCCACTCCGGGCTGTATCCGCAGCGCAGCCCCGGTGTCGACCCGGAGCTGCCCAGCTGGGGGAACGGCCAGTTCGACTGGCGTGGCTTTATCGGCCAGAACGCTCACCCCCATGAAAGCAACCCGCCGCGCGGCTACCTGGCCAGCTGGAATAACCGCCCGGCGCGAGACTGGTGGGCCGCCGACGCCAATGCCAGCTTCAGCCCGGTGCATCGCAACGACATGCTGGAAGTGCGTCTGCGCAAACTGGTCAAGCAGGGCAACGTGACCCGCGCCAACCTGGTGGAAGCGATGGGCAACGCCGCCCATGTGGATCTGCGAGGTCAGGAAATCCTGCCCAGTGCCCTGGCGTTGCTGAAAACCGCCCCACTGACCGGGGACCAGGACAGCGCCGTCAGCCTGCTCAGCCAATGGGTGGCCAGCGGTGATCAGCGCCGTGACCGTGACCAGGACGGCCATTACGATGACGACCCGGCGGTGGCGCTGATGGATGCCTGGTACCCGAAGATGATCGACAGTCTGCTGCCCCAGGTCACCGCCATCGAGGACGTGAACGGCCAGAACCTGTCGCTGATCCAGCGCGATGACCGTCCCGGCCCGATCGGCTCCGCCTACCAGAGCGGCTACTACGGCTACCTGCAACGGGTGCTGGATCAGGCGCTGGGCCAGAGCGACCATCCCTACCAGTCGCTGCGCTGTGCCGACAGTGACCAGCCGGACAACTGCCGCGCCGCGCTGGCCGACAGCCTGAACCAGGCCATCGCCGAGCTGGGCGGTATCGCCAATATGAGCAACTGGCAGGTGGACAAGAGCCAGGAGCAGATCCAGCACCGAGCCATTGGCCTGTCCTCGGTGCCGGGCATCGACTGGCAGAACCGTCCTACCTTCCAGCAAGTGGTGCAGTTCAACGACCACCGCTGAGGCATTGGCGGGCGGGGAATCCCCGTCCGCCTTGCCCTGACCCATGACGCTGGGCGCATAATGGTCTCCTCGACCAAGGAGAACCTATGCGCTGGATGATTTACGGGGCCAACGGCTACACCGGTGAACTGCTGGCCCGGGCCGCCCGCGGCCGTGGCCTGCGACCGATACTGGCCGGCCGCAGCGAGGCCCGCATCGCCCCGCTGGCGGAACAGGAAGGCCTGCCCTACCGCTGTTTTGCCCTGGATGACGTGGAAACCGTGGCCGAGCAGCTGGCCGACGTGGACCTGGTGATTCACTGCGCCGGGCCGTTTTCCAAGACCAGCGCAGCGATGCTGGAAGCCTGTCTGGAAGCCCACACCCACTACCTGGATATCACCGGCGAGGTTGCCGTTTTCGAACACGCCCATGGGCAGAATGAACGGGCCCGCAGCGCCGGCATCATTGTCTGTCCCGGGGTCGGTTTCGATGTCATTCCCACCGACTGCGTGGCGGCAAAATTGAAGGAACTGCTGCCGGATGCCACCGACCTGTCGCTGGGCTTCTCCACCCGCTCCGGGCTGTCACCGGGCACCGCCAAGACCACCATTGAAGGCCTGGCACTGGGCGGCCGCGCGCGCATCGATGAACAGCTACGCGAAGTGCCGCTGGGCTGGAAGGTCCGCCGTATCGATTTCGGCCAGGGACCGGAATGGGCCATGACCATTCCCTGGGGGGATGTCAGTACCGCCTGGCATACCACCGCCATTGCCAATATCCAGGTCTACCTGCCAGCACCGCGCTGGTTTATCTGGGCCGCCAAGGCCGGCAACCTGGCGCGGCCGCTGCTTGGCAAGCACGCCGTACAACACTTCCTCATGTCGATGGTGGATCGCCGGGTTAAGGGGCCTGGCGAATCCGTGCGCGCCAGCCTGCCCACCTATGTATGGGGCGAGGCCTGCACCCGCAAGCAGACCGTGACAGTGCGCATCAAGACCGCTAACGTCTACTCGCTGACCGTGGATGGCGCCCTGGCGGTGCGGGACTATATCGAGGCCCACCGCCCCGCGCCCGGCACTTATACCCCCGCCCTGCTGTGCGGCACCGATTTGGTGGAAACCCTGCCCGGCTCCGGCCGTTTCGAGATCAGCTGATCTCCCATGCATGGTGCTTATCCTGAGCGATGAGCACCATGCATTTGTTTAATTGCCAGTGCGGCGTTAGCGTTTTGTCAGCAAGTCATAACGATATTCGGGAGAGCTACACCCATGCGCGCGATTCTCTGCAAGGAACTGGGCCCGGCGGATACGCTGGTGATCGAGGACATTGCGTCCCCACAACCGGGCAAGGGCCAGGTCAAGGTCCGCGTCAAAGCGGCCGGGCTGAATTTTCCTGACACCCTGATCATCGAAGGCAAATACCAGATCAAACCGGACCTGCCGTTTTCCCCGGGTGGTGAAATGGCCGGCGAGGTGATCGCCGTGGGCGACGGCGTGCAGCGCTTCAAGCCCGGCCAGCGGGTCATGGGGCTGACCGGCTACGGCGCCTTTGCCGAGGAAATCCTGGTGCCGGAAAGCCACCTGATTCCGGTCCCCGACGGCATGGATGACCACACCGCCGCTGCCTTCTCCATGGTCTACGGCACCAGCTACCACGCGCTCAAGCAACGCGCCCACATCCAGCCTGGCGAAACCCTGCTGGTGCTGGGCGCCAGCGGCGGCGTCGGCCTGGCCGCAGTGGAACTGGGCAAGGCCATGGGCGCCACCGTGATCGCCGCCGCCAGCAGCGCAGAGAAACTGGCCGTGGCCAGAGAGGCCGGCGCCGATGATCTGATCAACTACGCCGAAGACGACCTGAAAGACGCCCTCAAGCGGCGTTACCCGAAAGGCGTGGACGTGATCTACGACCCGGTGGGCGACAAGTTCACCGAAGCGGCCATCCGCAACATGGCCTGGAACGGCCGCCTGCTGATTGTCGGCTTTGCCGCCGGCGACATCCCGAAAATTCCCGCCAACCTGGCCCTGCTGAAAGGCTGCGCCATCGTCGGGGTGTTCTGGGGCGCCTTCACCCAGCACGAACCGCAGACCAACATGCAGAACATCATGGAACTGATGCAGCTGTTCAACCAGGGCAAGATCAAGCCGCGCATCAGTCAGGTATTCAAGTTCGAGGACTACCAACAGGCCCTGGCCGCCCTGACCTCGCGGACGGCGAAAGGCAAGGTGGTACTGCAAGTCTGCGGCGACTGAGACGCCAAACCCAAAAACGGAAAAATGGGGTTTACCACAGAGGGCACAGAGAACACGGAGTAAAAAATTCTCGGTGAACACGGTGGAGATAATGCCTCGATCCCCTGGAGCACTTGCGGCAACAGGCCGGCCGCGGGAGCTTGCCTGCCAGCGAAAATATCGCCAGCAGGCTGGCTCCTACAGCGAGCGGCCGCTCTGGTCGATAGTGACTCCCGCTGCGCCGACCCGCAGCTTCTCGCGTAGCCAGTCCGGTATCGGGGTTTTCTCAAACGGTTCGGTGGTCATCATCACGTACACCGCTTGCGATGTTGCGATGGGCCGGTCTTCATCCCCATGACGAATGTCTGCCTGCAAGGTGAAGGAGGTATTGCCGATATGAACAGCGCAAACCAGCACCGCCAGCACATCGTCGAACCGCGCTGACGATTGCCACTCGGTGGTCAGCTTGACCACCTGGTTATCCAGGCCCTGCTGCAGAATGCTGTTGTAGTCACAACCCAGTGCACGGAAGAACTCCGTCATGGCGATATCCACGTAATCCCCATAGCGGGCATTGAAGACCACCTGCTGGGCGTCGCATTCGTTGTAGCGTACCCGGAAGCGAAAACAGAACGGCTGTGACATTTTCTCCCCTTGCATGGCAGGACTCATAGATATCGCTCGATCGGTAACCAGCCCAGCAACCACGACATCAACCGGCGCCGGCGCCCCGCCTGCGGCTCGTGCCGAAACACCTGGCCACTGTCCCCGGTCCACAGCAGATGCCCTTGCTGGCGGGACAGACGATAGCTGTTTTCCGGCGCCAGACCCTCTTCCACAAACGCCGCCAGCTGCTCGCCCAGTACTGCTGACGCCACGTAGTAGCCCATTTCCGTATTGAGGTGCAACGAACGCGGGTCCAGATTGAAGGAGCCAACAAAGGCTTCGCGGCGGTCCAGCACCAGCGCCTTGGTGTGCAGACTGGTGCGCGAACGGCCGCGGAACAGACGCAGTTGGCGACGCAGGGCACGGGCATTGGGTTGTAGTTCATGCAGTTCCACCCCGGCATCCAGCAGGCCCGGCCGGTACCGGCTGTAGGCGGCATGGGCGGCCAGCATGTCGTTGGTGGCCAGGCTGTTGGTCAGCACCGCCACCCGTCTGCCGCGGGCATGCAGCCGACCCATTTCGGCGACAAAGTCCCGGCCGGGGATAAAGTAACTGGCTTCGATCAACACCTCGCGGTGAGAGTCGTTGCCCAGCAACCTGGCCAACTGCGCGCCCATCAGCGTCTGACGTACCCCGCGCGCCTTGTCCGGCCCATCGAACAACAAGACTGCCGGCGCCATGATCGTTTTCTCATCCGCCTTTGCCAGTACCTCGGCGAAAAAAGCTTCGTCCTGCTGAAACAGGTAGGGGTAATGCCGCAGGCTATGGCGCCAATGGCTTAGCCGTTGCCAGGCGCGCTCGGCACGGCGTTCGGTGCGCGGACGGAAACGTTTCAGCGGCACCGCCAGCTCACTGTGCCAGTAATCCTCGAAGGCGGCCCGGGTATCAGCCACTACCGGACCGCGAGCATAAAGATCCAGGTCGCGGAAATTGCTGGTGGCATTAACGCCAAAGTAGTGATCGGCAATATTGCGCCCACCCACCAGTGCCCGCTCACCATCCATGATCCAGGCCTTGTTGTGCATGCGATGGTTGAGCTGCGGGGCATGGTAGAGCCATTGCAGGAAATGTTTGTAACGGCCACGGAACGGATTGAACAGGCGCACCTCGATATTGGGATGGCTGTTGAGTTCCGCCCATTTCACATCGCGGCCGATCTGGTTGGCATGGTCGAGCAGCATACGCACCTTCACGCCACGCCGGGCCGCTTCCATCAATCGGTAGAGCAGCAACTTGCCGGTGTTGTCGTCATCCCAGATGTAGTACTGCACATCCAGACTATGGCGAGCCAGGCGCGCGGTGGCCGCCCGTAACCGGAATGCCTGATCACTGTCGGCGATCAGCGACAGCCGTGACGGCGGTATATTGACGGTTGGTGGCGCCCCTCCCATCCCTTCTCCGTGGCAAGTGTTGTACCCAGGTGCCACAAGCTTACCGTGTTGTCGCGGACCGGAACCATCACCGTTTTTCCGCTGGCATCAGGAGCCGCTACCCGGCTCGTCATCGCGCACGCGCAAAAAGCTGGCAAAACGAGGTAACCCGGTGGCGGTGCGACCATAGAATTTATAGGTAATGGTGGCGCCCAGCGGCGGCGGATGCGCACGCTGAGCCTCGCTGAATCCGGAACCGATGGCAAAGCGACGGCCCCTATCGGTACGCACTTCCAGGGCGCCCATCTGCCCCTGATATTTACCATGACCGGGCCGGTAACCCACCACCGTGGCTTCTGCATCCTGATAGGTCTTCAGCTTGAGCAGGGCATCGCTGCGACCGGCCTGATAATGGCTGTCACCACGATGCAGCATCAGCCCTTCCCCGCCAGCGGCGACGACCCGGTCCAGCCACACCAATAGCGCCTGACGATCCGTTACCCGGCGCTGGGCGATCATGGCAAGATACGGCGACGGGGAAGGTCGCAGTCGGCGTCGCATGGTAGCCAGTCGCTGGTCGAAATTCCCGTCGCTGGCGGGCAGGTCGAATACCCGGTAACGAATGCGCCGCCATTGCGCGTCGCGGGGTGTAAGCCGCCGCACCGCCGCCGACAGCGCGGCAAAGGTGCCGCGCCCCATCCATAGCTCCCCGTCCAGCGGCAGTGCCGGAAAGTCTGCCACAAACCAGGCCGGCGGATGGAAAGCATGGCCCTGTCGCGACCACAACCTGTGACCGTCCCAGTAGGCTCGCACGCCATCGAGCTTTTCACTGACCCAGTAATCCGACAGCCTGATTCCCGGCTGATAACGATTGGCCAGTTCCAGGGGCGGCGACGGTTGCGCCAGCGCCGAACCGGCCAGCCACCATAACAGCAATAACCATGCGGATTTTCCCATCAGCTCGCTCCTTTTTTAGCGTCCATGCTGACGGCAACAGCGGGCGGCCGCTGTAGGTGCTTATCAACGTTTTCTGTAAGAGAGTGGCGCGGCTGCAACAAATCCCGGTGACCTGCATCCAATCAGTAGGAGGTAAGTGTTATGCGTGCTTTATTACTGTTGCTGACGCTCTACAGCGGCCCCTTGCTGGCGGCCACGGCCACCGCCTATTTTGCCGGCGGCTGTTTCTGGTGCACCGAATCGGATTTTGAAAAACTGGATGGCGTCAAGGATGCCATCAGTGGCTATGCCGGCGGCCATGTGGCCAACCCCAGCTACGAGCAGGTATCTGCCGGCGGCACCGGCCATGTGGAAAGCGTCAAGGTGATCTACGACCCGCAGGTGGTCAGCTATGACAATTTGCTGACCTGGTTCTGGCGACATATCGACCCCACCGACCCGGGTGGCCAGTTTGTCGATCGCGGCGACCAGTACCGTAGCGTGATTTTCTATCACAGCGATACCCAGAAGCAGGCCGCCGAGGCCTCAAAACAGGCACTGGCCAAGAGTGGCCATTTCGACAAGCCCATTGTCACCGGGATCCGCCCGCTCAATGCCTTTTATCCGGCGGAGGCGTACCACCAGAATTTTCACAAGGAGCACCACCTCAAATACACCTATTACCGCTACCGCTCCGGCCGTGACCAGTTTCTGGAAAAGCACTGGAAGCACCCGGATGCCCGCCCCTGGCTCAATCAGCACAGCGACAACAGCCGTTCACGCTGGCAAGGGCCGGAGCATTTCCACAAACCCGACCCGGCCACCCTCAAGGCCACCCTGTCCCCGCTCAGTTACCAGGTCACCCAGCAGGATGATACTGAACCGGCGTTCGACAACGCCTACTGGGATAACCATCGGGCCGGTATCTATGTGGATATCGTCAGCGGCGAACCACTGTTTTCTTCCACCGACAAATTCAAATCAGGCACCGGCTGGCCGAGCTTTACCCGGCCCATCGACAAGCGCTTTGTCACCCTGCATGACGACCATTTTCTCTGGTATACCCGCACCGAGGTACGCAGCCATTATGCCGATTCCCATCTCGGCCATGTATTCGACGACGGCCCGGCGCCCACCGGCAAACGCTGGTGTATCGATTCTGCCGCGCTACGCTTTGTGCCCAGGGATCAGATGAAGGCGCAGGGCTATGCTGAATACCTGTCGTTATTCACTGCCAAGCCGTGACTGTGCACCGGCAGCTGCCGAGTTCATATGCTCAGATTGCAGCCGGTGCTGGAATGACTTGCGCACCAACTGCATGGCCAGGCCGGCACCCAACACAAAGGCCGGCTCGGCAAAAACCATGGCAGCCGCCTGCCCACGCCAGGCGGCCATTGTTTCCATCAACAACATAATCACTGCAACCAGGCCCAGAAGAGCGGTAAACAGGGTGCAGAAGCCCAGATAAACGCCGGGTGGGCAGGCGGGGTTTTTATACTGAATCCATATCACCGGATAACCGACCAGGCAGGTCATGGCAATGCCCCAGCCAGTGAGAATCAGGGATAGAAAAAATACAAAAATTGATGGACCTGTCTGGCCCGTAGCAAGCAATGACAACAACCCGTAAAGCAGTGAAGATAACATCACTACGACTACGATTCGTTTTTTATTTGCCACCATCCATGCCAGCATAAAAACTGCCTCCTACATTCCTTTGCCGGTTCTTAACGCATGCGTTGATCGGGCGGAATAGTGCCTTGGTTCGGCACAGACCCTTGTAAGCATAAGGAGCATGATGGCGTGGGTTAGCGCTTAATTTTTTCCCTTGCGACAGCCATCAAAAAAAGCCCGGCATTGCCGGGCTTAGTTATTAACTATTCACTATTAATTATTAATTGCCGTTTATTCCACCGTCACCGACTTGGCCAGGTTCCGTGGTTGATCCACATCGGTGCCTCTGAGTACCGCCACATGATAGCTGAGCAGCTGCAGCGGCACGGTATAGACGATCGGCGCGATGGTATCCGGCACCGCCGGCAGGTTGAGCACATGGATGCCGTCACCCTCTTTCACATGGGCATGCTTGTCGGCAAACACATACAGTTCTCCGCCGCGGGCACGCACTTCCTGCAGGTTGGATTTGAGCTTTACCAGCAGCTCGTCAGTGGGCGCCACGGCCACCACCGGCATGTCGCTGTCCACCAGCGCCAGCGGGCCATGCTTGAGCTCGCCGGAAGGATAGGCTTCGGCGTGGATATAGGAAATTTCCTTGAGTTTGAGCGCGCCTTCCAGGGCCACCGGGAACTGCACGCCACGACCCAGGAAAAGGGTGTGGTGTTTTTCCACGAAGGCCTCGGACAGTTTTTCGATCGGCTTGTCCAGGGCGCTGACCTGCTCGATCAGGTTGGGCAGCTGGCGCAGCTCGTCAAGGATCGCTTCGATCCGCGCATCATCCAGCCGGTGACGGCGGCCCAGCGCCAGCACCAGCATCAGCAGGCCGGTGAGCTGGGTGGTAAAGGCCTTGGTGGAGGCGACACCGATTTCCGGGCCGGCCTTGGTGAGAAACACCAACTCGGATTCGCGTACCAGTGACGAACCATCCACGTTGCAGATCGCCAGTCGACCGACATAGTTGGGCGAGCGGGTGTCGCGCAGTGCCGCCAGGGTATCGGCGGTCTCGCCGCTTTGCGAGATGGTCACGAACAGGGTGCCTTCCGGTACCACATGGTTGCGGTAGCGGAATTCACTGGCCACTTCCACCTGACAGGGGATACCGGCGATGTCTTCCAGCCAGTAGCGCGCCACCATGCCGGCATGGTAGCTGGTACCACAGGCAACGATCTGGACGGTTTTTACCTGGTCGAAAATTCCCGGGGCCTGCTCACCAAAGGCATCAATCAGCGTCGCCGGCGCATCGATGCGATCTTCCAGGGTTTTCTGGATGGCCGCTGGCTGCTCGAAGATTTCCTTCTGCATGTAATGACGGTATTCACCCTTTTCCGCTTCTTCGTGGGCGCCATCAAATTCGTGGATCTCGCGACTGGCCGGCTGGCCCTGGGCATCGACAATGCGCACACCGTCGGCGGTGATTTCCGCCTGATCGCCTTC
>JAWVWY010000061.1:0-17652 GCA_033723495.1 Alcanivorax sp.
GCGGCAAAGCGTTTCAGTAATTGGCCATCAAACTCGGCCATCGGTGTGGTGGTGTGGTAGTGGATGGCAGTGGGCAGGTTGGTATCCACCTGCGCGTAGCTGATAAACAACTTGAGTTTACCGGTTTTCTGATACCAGCGGTTGAGTACCTGCTTGCGCTGGTCAGCGGGCAGATAGCGCAGTGTGTTCTGTTCTGCGCCATTGCGGATCAGGTCGAAATAGAGCCGGGTCTGGGCCTGGTGGGCGATGGAACCAAAAACATTAAAGTTCACCACCAGGTTGTAGTAGGTGCGCTCGAACAGCGGATAATCCATTACCCAGGTAGTCAGGGGCAGGTCGCCGATCAGGCCGCGCCGCACCGAGGCGTTGTCATGGTGGCGGAAGATGGTCAGCACTGCATTGGTATTATGACCGTCGCCATCCCAGAGGCTTTCCCAGCCGGGGCCTTTGGGTTCCTGCCGGGCGTACGCCGCCTGGCGGGCAGTCAGGTAATCGTTACGCTTGCCACTGTATTTCAGCCATTGCGCGCCGAGTGCCAGCAGGTCGTCATTCTGGCCAGGCAGGCCCAGCAGGCCGCTGACCTTGGCGCGGTAGTCCGGGTCGGTGACAAACAGGTCGTGGTCCGGGTCCTGGAATACCGCCCAGAACTGATCGCGGATCACATCAGTGGCCACCTGGCCACGACACACCGGGCCGCGGATGAAGGTACGCACAAAGTATTCGGCGTTATCCAGCATGAACTGGTAACGGGCGCGCGGCGGGATGGCAGCGAAGGCAATAAAGGGGTTGGCGCGCTGCTGGTAGTCGTAGCCAGGCAGGTTCTTGACCGGCCAGTGGCGATGGAAAAACTGCGCGCGCGTACGTGCCAGCTTGGCATCGTTCAATGCAAAGGTGATATGGGTCTTGTGCACAATGGTGCCGGGGATCGGCGCCAGGCGGTACCAGAATGTCTTTGGCGGTGGATCATTGGGGCGAACCGTGCCGAGGGGTTTGACCGTTTCACCGGGGGGCGTGCTGGACCGGTAGAGATGGAAAAAATGCGCGGGCTGCGGGCCGCTGTCTTGCCCGAAATACAGGTGCGCAAGATACAGGTGTTCGAACAGCCAGCGTGCCACCAGCCGGTGGCGCTTATCGCTCTTGTTGAGCAGGGTTTCCCATTCATGGATCTGCCGCTTTTCCTCGGCGGACAGGGTCAGCGGTTGCCGGTCCACCGGGGCGCCATTCTTGAGCCAGCGCTCCACGGTGGAAAATTCCTCTTCGGTGAGCCCGGTGACGCCCAGCGGCATGCCACCATTAGGGTGATCGTCGGCATAGTCATCGAATTCAGACGGCAGTGGGCAGGTGGTCTTGCGTTGCAGGCCAAGCACCATATCGTCGGGCAGTTTTTGGTTGTCGCCGAACTGATTCCGGCGGCCCAGTTTCAGCATGCGATAGAGCAGGGCGTTCTGCATGCCGGTGGTGCTGTCGATGACCGAGAAGAAACCCACATCTCGCCAGCCGGCGGTGCTCTGGGCATCGATATACAGACGCGTTGGCGTGACCGAATCGGTGCGCCGGCCATCATAGACTTTCAGTTTGCTGGCGCCGCGATCGAGCCCCTGGGCACTTTCCAGTTTCAGCTGGCAGGGCGCGTCATAGCAGGCATGACAGGCCAGGCATTTATGCTCGAAGATTGGCCGGATATCGTGCTGATAACTGGGCGTATCGGTGTCGCCATAGGCGGTGGTGGCCAGCCAGGCACTGGCCACTAAAAGGCCGCATCGAAACCATCGTCCTGCGTGTCGCATGGGGTCTCTCCCTGAAGTCTTGGGCACAGTCTACTGGCCCTATCGGCAGCGCACTATCTCAGCAGCGGGGGAAACGTTCTGGCGGTCTGTAAAAGGGGGTATTACAGCATCGGCATGATGGCAGCGGTCCAGCCCAGCAACAGGGCGAGGACGCTGGCGGCGGTAAGCCCATGACGTAAATGTCGATACCAGCTCGGCAGGATATCCACGAACACCATTTGTTCGGTGCCCCACACAAACACCAGGCCGGCAGTGAGCATGGGCAGGGACAGTTCGCGGGGCAGCAGCAGAGCGAACCAGCCGAGCAGCGCCGGCATGATGCCAAACAGCAAGGTGGGGAATTGGTTGCTGTCGGCGAATCGGGTCAGCGCCCGCCCCCAGTGTACTGCGCCGAGGAAAGACAGCACTACTGCGGCATAGGCAGTCAGCCCTTTCAGAGCCAGGTCGCGAAGCGGGTCGAACCAGGCCAGGGCGGCCAGCAGGTAAAAAGGGAGCAGGCCGGAAAAGCCCAGCCAGCGGGCAATACGGATATTTTTCTGTTCGCGAATCTGGACCAAGGGAAACCACCATCGCCGAGGTTGGCCACGCAAGCATGGCGTTTGCCGGGTGAAGGCCGGGGCAAGGCCACCTCAATCAGTATAGCCCTGCCAGGGGCGGGCTTTAAGGTGGCGCGGCAGATAGAGGGGGTGCGCCGGGTCGCCGGAGCGGTTGACGCGTATGGCCTGCATCTCGGGTAGCTGGCGGCTGACCTGCCGGGCTCGATCCAGGTGGTGGCCCAGGTTACCCCAGGCCGCCACCACCAGATCGGCCTGGCGACTGAGTCGGCGCAACCACTGATCATTTTTCGGGCCCACCGGTTCGTCGGCGGCAAACAGATCTTTCGGATAGGTGGCCCGGAAGGCAAACAGGTTGGCCACGCACAGCCCGGAATAGCCCCAATCGCGGGCAAAGCCGATACAACGGCGGATAGTAGGGTCATCCTGGCGATGATCGGCGGTGGATGGATTCAGGCCCACCAGCAGCATGAAATCATCGCCGCAACCCCAGTGGCGCCACAATGCATAGCGGTAGTGGCGGCAGCGGGAAAAATTGGCACTTCGGGTCAGGGTGTCGGTCATGGCGGGCTATTGTAGGCATCTGTCATAGTCTGGCCAGCAACAATACAGGGAGAAGCCGATGGAATTTGCCGATGTCATGGCCCGGCGCCATAGTGTGCGCGCCTTCAGCAAGCAGCCGGTCAGCGAGGACGTGCTGCATGCACTGCTGGAGCAGGCCTGTCAGTCGCCCAGCTGGTCCAACACCCAGCCTTATCAGATTGCCATTGCCGGGGGGGCGGTGCTGGAGGCGTTGCGTGAGGAATTGCCACGCCGTTTCGATGCCGCGGCGCGGTTGCAGCGCGCGCCGATGCTGCGCAAGGCTCTGGCCTGGATGCAACGGGACCAGGCATTACCGGATGGCGATTTCAAACCGGTACTGAATTATCCCAGCGACCTGCAGCCCCGCCGGGTGGCGACTGGCAGGGGCCTCTACCAGCTGCTCGGTATCGGTCGTGACGACCATGCCGCACGACATCGTCAGATGGCCGAGAACTTCCGTTTTTTCAATGCCCCGGTGGCGCTATTCATTTTCATTCATCAAGGGTTGGGGGTTTACAGCGCCCTGGATGCGGGTATTTTCCTGCAGAGTTTGATGCTGGCCGCCACCGATGCGGGGCTTGGCAGTTGTGCCCAGGGGGCATTGGCATTGTGGCGTTCGCCGCTGGAACGGCACTTCCAGATACCCTCACAGTACAAGCTGCTGTGCGGCCTCTCTCTGGGTTATGAAACGGATGATGCGGTTAACCGTTTTCAACCGGACAAACAGCCATTGCAGGAGTTGCTGATAGCGGCCAAATAGTCGGTGATCACCGGCCGGGAACGCCGGCCGGTGCTGGCCCGGATCAGTGAATCTCAACGCTTTTCTGGCCACCTTCCCGGTGCTCATGGCGCGGAATGGTCAGCGTCAGTACGCCGTTGTGAAACACTGCGTTGAGATGTTCGGCATCGGCATCATCGGGCAGTGTCAGCAAGCGCTGGAACTGGCCAAACAAGCGCTCACTATAGTGATAGCCGTCCTTGTCTTCTTCGCGCACCTCTTTCTTCTGCCCGGCCAGGCTCAGGGTCTGGCCGTCGAGGGTGATGTCCAGGTCACTTTTTTCCATGCCCGGCAGCTCGGCGGTGACCAGGTACTGGTCAGGTTTTTCCAGAATGTCGAGTTTGGGGCGAAAGGCCGTCACCTCGCGAGGCGGCATTGGACTGTTGCCATACATGTCATCCAGCATGCGATCAAACCAGCCCTCGATATCCCGGTCCCAGCGAGACAGGGCAGGGAGGGCGCGCCGTTGGGGCAGGAAACGGTTTCGGCTGCCTTCCTGACGTAACCAGTTCCACGGTGTGAGTTTGTGAAGGTCCATGATAATTACCTCCTAGCAAGGAAATATAACGAACGGGTCGGGGCGCCTGAGGCTTCTCCTCTCACTATTTACTGGTGATTGGCGGGGGCCTTTCAATCGTTATCGGGAGGTTTGTTGATCCGCATCAGATTTCCCCTCCCTTGCAATTTCCGGCTACCGGTGTCACACCATGAAAATGGCATTTTTGCAGGCAAGGAGAGCACCATGTCAGGCCATCATGTTTACAAGAAAGTGGAGCTGGTGGGGTCATCCCGGGACGGCATCGAGGATGCCATCGAGCAGGCACTGGCCACCGCCAGTGACAGCCTGGAGATGATGGACTGGTTCGAAGTGATCGAGACCCGCGGCCATATCGTCGATGGCCGGGTTGGTCACTATCAGGTGACCGTCAAGGTCGGCTTTCGTATTGCCGGGTCCTGAATGGACCCGGCGGGCTGGTGTCTACAGCGCTTCCAGATTCAGGGTGCGCTGACAGACACGGGCAGTGCGGATGGTATGCAGCTGACGCGGTGACAGATCGTCCGGCAGTTCCACCACGCTGTGGTCCTGGTGGATGCGGATCGGCCCGATCAGGCGGCTCGGCAGGCGGGCTTCGTTGGCAATGGCGCCGACAATGTTGCCCGGCTTGACGCCATGGTCGTGACCGACCTGAATCCGGTAGGGGCGCAGGTTGGCATTGTTATTACTCTTGCCGGCCTTGCGTGGGGCACGATCATCGCGCTGGGCCCGGGGCTTGCGTTCCCGACGTTGACGCGGCTCGGCCACCACCTTGGGCTCCTTGAGGATCAGCGGTTCGCGCGCAAACAGCAGGCTGGCCAGGGCGGCGGCCATGTCGGCGTCGTCCACCTGCATGGTGTCGCGCAGCTGGTTGATCAGGGTGCGGGTGTCGGCAAAGCTGTCCTGGGCCATGGCCTGGGCGAGCTGCTCCTGGAAGCGCTCGATGCGTTTGGCGTTGAGCGATTCCACCGACGGTAGCGCCATCTTCTCGATGCTCTGGCGGGTGATGCGCTCGATCTGGCGCAGCAGCCCCTGCTCGCGACGGGATACAAACAGGATCGCATCACCATTTCGGCCGGCCCGGCCGGTGCGGCCAATACGGTGCACATAGGCTTCCGGATCGCCGGGCATGTCATAGTTGATGACATGGGTGATGCGCGGCACGTCCAGACCCCGGGCGACCACATCGGTGGCGACCAGCAGATCAAAACGCTTGTCCTTGAGTCGCTGTACGGTTTTTTCCCGCTGCTGCTGGGGAATGTCGCCATTCAGGGCTTCGGCGCGCAGGTTGCGACGGTTGAGCTGTTCGGCCAGCTCCAGAGTGGCCTGCTTGGTGCGCACGAACACGATCACGGCGTCGTGTTCCTCGGCTTCCAGAATGCGGCACAGAGCATCGAGTTTGTTGAGACCGGCCACCGGCCAGAAGCGCTGACGGACCTGGGTGGAGGTGGTTGCGCCGCCGTTGTCGATCTGCACCCGCTGCGGGTTTTTCAGATGCTGGTCGGCGACCTTGCGAATTACCGGCGGCATGGTGGCGGAGAACAGCGCCAGCTGGCAATCCGCCGGGGTCCGCTCGAGCACCCACTTCACATCGTCGATAAAGCCCATGCGCAGCATTTCGTCGGCTTCATCCAGCACCAGGGCTCGGAGGTGGTCCAGGTTCAGGGAGCCGCGCTCCATATGGTCCATCACCCGCCCCGGGGTGCCGACGATCACCTGGGCCCCGGCACGCAGCCCCTTGAGCTGGGTGCGATATTCGCCGCCGCCGTAAATGGGCAAAACCTTGATGCCGGGCATATTGGCGGCAAACTCTTCACAGGCGGTGGCCACCTGGATGGCCAGTTCGCGTGTGGGGGCCAGAATCAGCATCTGCGGCTGACGCACCGACGCATCCAGCCGTGCCAGCAGTGGCAGGGCAAAGGCAGCGGTTTTCCCGGTTCCGGTCTGTGCCTGCCCGAGCAGGTCGTGCCCTTCCAGCAGCAGCGGAATGGCTTGCGCCTGGATCGGCGAGGGCTGCTCGAAGCCCTGGCGGGCAATGGCAGTCAGCAATGCATCAGGCAGGCCAAGGTTGGCGAACCCGGAACGGGAATCAGACATTTGGTGACCTATGATTGGGGGCGGGTGCCGGGGTCGCCGGCGAGGACCGCGCACTATACGCGAGAAGCGGGTAAGTTGCACGTTTTTTCGCCGGTTGGCACGGGCGGGGGCGAAAAAACGTGCGTTGTCGTTATTTGGCCTGTTGCTGCATTTCCTTCATTTTGGCGGCGTAGGCATGGCTTTCAATGGCTTCCACGGTGATATTCACATCCAGCGTATCGCTGACCGCCGGCACATAGGCGTCCATGCCGAAGTCCGAGCGCTTCAGGGTGGCGTGTGCGCTGAAGCCCACCGCCGGGGCATTATTCCACATGGGGTGATGGCCGCGCTTGTTCAGTGACGCTTTCAGCACCTCCTGCTTGCTGATGCCGTTGACCGTCAGGGTGCCGACCAGGTCGAAAGTGTTGTGCTTGCGGTCCACATTACGAATCGCGCTGCTCTTGAAGGTAATGGTCGGGTACTTGTGCGGGTGGAAGAACTCGGGCTTGGTAAGCAGGTGCTCGTCCAGCAACGGCACATGGGTATCCAGGCTTTTCACCGGGATGCTGACCGCCACGCTGGACTGCTGTGGATCGGTATTGTCGGCATGAATGGTGCCGGTTACCTGGTTGAAGTTGGCGGTCGGGGTGGAAAAGCCGAAATGATGCCAGCTGAACAATACCTGGGTGTGATGGGGGTCGATGGTGTAGTCGGTGGTATCAGCCAGGGCGAACGGGCTGGCCAGGGTCAGACCCAATAGCAGGCAGAGTGCAATGCGCATGGCGGTGTCCTCTTGTGATGGGGGTAGCCATGACGCTAACGCGTTTGCCGGGTTTTGACGATCACCTGAATGGAACGGGGTGTCCGGATAATTCGATCAATGGCGGCCGCCCTGGCGACCGCCGGCTGGGAATCTTACAGGAACGACTTGAGCCGGCCGCGGAAATCCTTGTCATGCCGGGCCAGCTGCACAATCTGATTATAGGTTGCCAGATCGATGTCGCTCTGCTTGATCGATTTGACCATCTCCTGCCGGGCCTGCTGCTGCAGCTGCATGGATTGCTTCGGGTGGCCCTGGCTATTGCGTAATTGTTTGGCGTAGCGCTTCTGGATCTGCACGATGGTGTCGCGGGCCTGGGCGAACTGCTTGAGATCCTGGTCGGAAAAGGCACTCGGGTCAGGCAGATGGCGGCTGGCCTGTGTCGGTGCCTGCGGGTGGGCGGTCTGCGCATCGGCGGCCAGCGCCGGGCCACTCAGGCAGGTGCAGGCGATCAGGGTGGCAAGCCATCCAGTCCGTTTTGTCATTGTGTATCTCCTGATGGGAAAACATGGCCGGTCAGAGACCGGGCCGGTGCCATAAAAACATGACACCCAGGGCCTACGACAGGTGTTAAGACAGGAGTTCAGCCCGCATTGTTACGGTGTGTAACTGTGCGGCCGGCATACCCGGTCGAGCGGATGATTTTTGCAAAAAAATGCCGCTCAGTAGACAGTGTTGTTCAGATGCCGGGCCGCTTGCGCTGATCGGCAACAGGGCGGTCATGGCGGTATTGCTTGGACAGATAACATCAAGAAGGGAGAAAACCATGGGACGTTTTGGCATCGGGCGGATCGCCACTGGCACCTTGCTGCTGTCGCTGGCCGCGGGGGCCCAGGCACAGTTTTACGGCGGCGCCCAGTTCAGCCACCTGACCCTCAGCCGGGGATCAGTCAGTAATGCGCAACTGAGTGGCATTACCCTGCGCGGTGGCATGGTGCTGGTGCCGCAGCTGTTCAGTGCCGAGCTGCGCCTGGGCAAGGCGTTCGGCAGTGACAGTGATAGCGATAGCGGCGTGAAGGCGAAGAACGATTTCTACTACGGCACCCTTGTGCGCATGACGTTGCCACTGGGCAAGCCATTTACTCCCTACGCCGTGGGTGGCTACGGCTATGTGAAGACCGATCTTGATGGCAACACCCAGCGGGATGATGGCGGCGCCTACGGCCTGGGTGTCGATTACGCCCTGCCGGGCAAGCTGAGCGTGAACCTGGAGTACCTGCGCCTGGCCGACAACGACTATACCAAGCAGGAGTTGTTCAGCCTGGGGGTTAATTACCTTTTCTTGTGTCGCAATCTTGCTATGATATCGGGGCGGCTGGGGCCGCCCCGACATGGAAACATGAAGACGAAGCGTTAACGTTGTTATTCTTCTATGTCATAAAAATAGCACTATATATTTCTTTATAATCTCTGACGGGCACGTATCATGGCCGAACATGACAAACCCGATCAGAGGTGACGTGGCTCATGGGCAGTGCGCAATTGATTACCCGTTTTGGCGACAATACTGCCGGCCTTTCCAAGGAAGCGCTGGCCCAGTTGAACGAGACCTATCGTTCACTGAGCTTCGCCGAGCGCATTCGCCGTGTCTATGAGGACTTCAACCCCGAGCGGGTGATGGTGACCTCCTCCTTTGCGGCTACCTCAGCCTATTTTCTGCACATTATTTCCAGCATCCGTCCGGCGCAGAAGATCCACTTCATCGACACCGGTTACCACTTTCAGGAAACCCTGGACTACAAGGATTTCCTGGTCAGCAAGTTCAACCTGAAGGTGGTAGACGTGAAGCCGGACCCGGACCACCACCAGGTGTCGCTGGAAAATCGCATGTGGGAAACCGACCCGGACCTGTGCTGCCAGGTCAACAAGGTGAATCCGCTGGAAGAGGCCAAGGAAAACTACGACCTGTGGATCTCCAGCCTGATGGGCTGGCAGACCGAGCACCGCTCAGGCCTGGAAATCTTTGAAGAGCGTCGTGGCATGATCAAGTTCAACCCGATGATCGACGTTACCCGCGAAGAGCGTGACGCCTACATTCGTGAGCACGATCTGCCGTTCCACCCGCTGGTGGCACAAGGCTATGACTCCATCGGCTGCAGCCACTGTACCTGGAAAGGTGAGGGCCGCGACGGTCGCTGGCAGGGCAAGCAGAAAACCGAGTGTGGCATCCACCTGTAAGTGACAGCGATCGCTGACAACAAAGCCCCGCTCTAGGCGGGGCTTTTTTTTGCTTCATCGCGGATGAGAGGGAATTCAGCTTTGTCTGAGGTCGGACGTCCGGCATCCGACCCTGAATTACTTTCCCTCTGACCCAGTATTACTTTCCCTCTTAAGCCGCGATGAACCTTTTTATGCCGGCGGTTTCTCGAGGCCAGTCAGGCCGCATCCTGCTTCTGGTAGCCGTCGGTGTCCGCGAGCAGGCTATCCATTTCCGCCAGGAACTGGCGGTTGTCATGATCCCAGGGGTGAAAACGCGGCTTGAACCAGTCCAGCCAGGGAATAATCACTCGCCGCAGGCCACCCGGATTGAGCCACTGGAACTTGATGGATTGCCACCAGCCTTTCATGTCGAACAGGTGCCCTACCTTCCAGGTGTTGTACAGGTAGAAGGGGTAGAACAGTGAGAAGAAAATGCCGGTCGCCAGCAGCAGGCCCACGCTACGCAGCAGCCAGGCCTTGATACCGGAACCGAACACCGTGGTGTAGACATCGAAGGCGACCGCCTTGTGTTCGGTTTCCTCCAGCGCATGCCAGTGCCACAGGCGTTGGTAGTCTTCGTCGGAATCCTCGATCAGATCAGGTTCGCGCAACAGGATATCGGCCAGAATGGCGGTCAGGTGTTCCAGCGCCACGGTGGCGGATAGCTGCAAGGCGCGGGGCGTGAAGCGGGTAATAGCATTGAGCAGGTGGGAAACCATGGCTTCCTGGGTATCCACCGGCAGGCCGGCGGCCACCATCTTCTGGTTGTACTCTTCGTGTTCGCGGCCGTGCATGGCCTCCTGGCCGATGAAGTTGCGCACCGCCTCTTTCAGTTCCGGGTCGGTGATCTGGTCACGGTAGTGGCGCACGCTATTGATGAAGAAGCGCTCGCCTTCCGGGAAAAACAGCGACAGGGTGTTGAAGAACTGTGTCACCGTCGGGCCCCAGCTGTGCCAATTGAGCACCTTGTCATCGGTCACATGGAACTTGAGGTTGCGGCGAACCGGCATGATATGGAAATTCATTGTTATGGCATCCTTTTTCCACGGGCCTGACCAACACTTAACGCCTGTGGCGAAAAAAATACAATTGGACTGTGACAGTAAAAAACGTAATTGAAACAAAGCGCCGCGCTGCGGTGGTAACCGGTAATGAAAGCGGATTGCGACAGGAAATTCCAAGATGAAGCCTTTTGCCATGGCTCTGGCCATCCTTACCCTGGCGTCCGTGCTGTTGCTGGGCGGCTATTTCACTGGCTATTGGCGCTGGCAGCCGCAACCCGTCAACGGTCTGCTGGTGCTGCATCAGCGCAACACGCAAGGCGAGCCGGTAGTGCGTATTCGTCTTTACGACAGTCAGCGTCGCAGTCGCTGGTACCTGAATGACGAGGATTACCGGCTCGATATTCGCCGCCGCGGGCCGACCCTGTTCTGGCTGGATCTGACCCTGCACAGTCATGGCGATAATGATCAGCGCGACCGGCATGTGCGCACCGCCATCCAGTTGCCCCTGGGCGAGCAACCGGTGGCCAGCGTCGCTTTGCCGGGAGGTGCCCTGCCGCGCCAGCACATCGTGATCGAGCGGCTGCCCTAGCCCGTTTTGTCCGCCGCCGGTAAATGAGGTCAGCGCCAGACACTGCAGACATCGGTTCCATGCTTTGCGAAGACTTTGTCAGCCACTTTACCCAGCGTTGCCCTCCCGATCCGTTGCAGGCCGCCCCGGCAGCCTTTGCCGGGGGCAAGACCATGCTGCTGGCGAAAATGATCGGCAATGCGGGCACCATCAGCGCGCAGGAGCCGATGAAAAGGAGGGGGCTCAAGCTCAAGGCCAGCCTGGCCCGTATCCATGCGCCGGGCTGATCGTCGTGAAGCTGGTCAAGCCCCGGTGGCGCCCTTAAGCTTTCCTGGACATGCTTCAAGGATAACGCCGACACCATGCGCCTGTTCTCCATTGCCCTTGCCGTTGTCGCGGCCCTGACAGTCTGGCAGCTGCCCGCCGACGCCCATGTGGCAGCCGGCCTGGCTCTGTTTGTGCTGATCGGTCTGTTGTGGCTCACCGAAGCCCTGCCGCTTACCTTTACCGCCCTGATGGTGCCGTTGCTGGGTGTGGCGTTGGGGTTGGCGCCGGTGAAAACCGCTCTGAGCGGCTTTGCCCATCCGGTGATTGGCCTGTTTCTCGGTGGCTTCGCGCTGGCTGCGGCGCTGGCCGAGCACGGCATCGACCGCTGGCTGGCCCAGCGCCTGCTGTCGCTGGCGCGGGGCAGGGCGCTGCCTGCTGCGCTGCTGCTGGCGTTGACCACGGCGTTACTGTCCATGTGGATCAGTAATACCGCCACTACCGCCATGCTGCTACCCATCGCCCTGGGCCTGTCCGCGCCGCTGGCCGAGCAACACCCCCGGTACCGGGTCTTCCTGCTGCTCGCTCTGGCCTGGTCTGCCAATATCGGTGGCATGGCGACGCTGGTGGGCAGTCCGCCCAATGCCATTGCCGCCGCTGCGCTGGGCTGGTCTTTCGATGACTGGCTGGCGGTGGGAATGCCGGTGTTTGTGGTGTTGCTGCCGCTGGCACTGGGCGTGCTTTACCTGCTGGTACGCCCGGAGCCGCATCTGCCGCCGGTGGATGTGCGTCACCTGACCCCCTTTCCGTCTGGGCGTAACGCGCGCCTCACGCTGCTGATCTTTGCCGTCACCGTGGGATTGTGGGTGCTGGGCGCGCCGCTGGCCCGGGCGCTGAGTATCGACACGGGCTTCGATACCTGGGTGGCGCTGCTTGCTATCGCACTGCTGGGAGTGAGCGGCTGCGTGGGCTGGAGCCAGATTGAGCAACACGCCAACTGGGGTGTGCTGTTGCTGTTCGGCGGCGGGATTACCCTGTCGATGTTGCTGCAGAGCTCCGGCACCAGCGCCTGGCTGGCCGACGGCATCAGCCACTGGTTGCCGGCTGAGCAGCCCTGGCTGGTGTATCTGCTGATCGCCACCTTTGTGGTATTTCTCACCGAACTTGCCAGTAATACTGCCAGCGCCGCGCTATTGATTCCGCTGCTGATGCCGGTGGCGGCCTCAGTGGGCGCGGAGCCGGTGACCACCGCCATGCTGGTCGGGCTGGCCGCCAGTTGTGCCTTCATGCTGCCGGTGGCCACGCCACCCAACGCCATGGTCTACGGCAGCGGCTATGTGCCCCAGCGCACCATGGTGCGGGCCGGGCTGGTGCTCAACGTGATTGCGGCCTGCCTGTTGGGGCTGGTCGTGCCGCTGATACAGGGTTAACAGGAGTGTGCACCATGACAGGTATGGCTGACTTTTCCCGGGTCAACGGGGTGATCTTCGATCTGGATGGCACCCTGGTAGATTCACGACTGGATTTTGCCGTCATCCGGCAAGAGGTGGGCTGCCCGCCGGATAGCGGCGTGCTGGAATTTATCGACACCCTGCCGGCTCACCGGCAGGCCGAGGCCCATGCGGTGGTGTTGCGACATGAACGGCAGGGCGCGGCGCGGGCCACCTGGATGCCCGGTGCCCAGGCGTTTCTGAATCATCTGCGCCAGCATGGTCTGCCGACGGCCATCCTTACCCGCAATGCCCGCGAGCTGGCCGGCCAGACCCAGGCGCGGCTGGGTATTGAGGTGGATCTGCTGTTGGCCCGCGAGGACTGCGCGCCGAAGCCGGCGCCGGACGGCCTGCTGATGATTGCCGACTATTGGGAGCTGCCACCATCGCAGCTGGTCTATGTGGGGGATTTTCTCTATGACCTGCAGGCCGCTCGGCGGGCCGGCATGATTGCCTGTTACTACGACCCGGGACGGTCAGGGCGCTTCCGGCAACACGCTGACTGGTTGCTGCATGATTTTCACCAGGCCGTGGTTTCGGGGGCGCCGGCATCGGGCTAGACTGGCGCTTTCATTATTCAGGAGATTGCCATGAAACAGATTCTGCTTGCCGTCATGTTGCTGGCTGGCCTGACCGCCTGCTCACCGGAAGTGGGCAGCAAGGAATGGTGCGCCAACATGAAGGAAAAACCCAAGGGCGATTGGACCGCCAACGAAGCTGCGGATTACACCAAGCACTGTCTGTTCCAGTAAGCCGTCAACGTTAGCGCGGATCGCGGCGCATGGCCCAGTGCCGCACCGTGCTGTTCGGCATTATCCCTTCATGCTCCACCCGAAAGCCGAAGCGCTGATACAACGACACATTGTCGGCGTTATGGGTGTCCAGAAAACAGATCTGCTGTTTACGGTCCGCCTGCTCCAGCATGGGGTGTAGCAGCACGGTGGCCTGGCCGCGCCCCTGCTGGCCCGGGTCCACCCCCAGCAGTGACAGATACCAGTGTGGTTCGCGTATCAGTTGGTCATGCAGGGCCTGCATGTGATCGCTGGCCTGAATCTGGCGCCGGACCGCGCCAAGGCCCTGATGAGGCACCATGCGCGCCGCGCCAAACCGCAGCATATCTACAACACTGCGATGCATGTGGCCGGAGGGCAGCCACACCGCCGCACCATGCAGGGCATCCGCAGGCGTCTGAATCACGCCGCGGGCTCGGGCATGGGCGACGAGAAAACGGAAGGTAAAAAAGGACGCATCGGCCCGTCGCCGGTCCTCCGGAAAGAAATGGCGAAACAACGGGTCTTGCTGAAAGGCCCGGCTAAGCACCCGGGCAACGGCATCAGGGCTGTGGGCAGTACTAACGGTCATGCCTGGCGACCTCAAGAACAAGGCCGCCAAGCATACCGCAAACGTTTTTAATATGGGCAATCCGGGCGTTTCAGATTACCTCCACCAGTACCACTTCGCTGTCGGCCTCTGCGTCCACCGTCAGCCGGGTTTCATCCTTGATGGCCAGGCCGTCACCGCCCTCGGCGAGCACACCGTTGACCCGCATGCGCCCTCTGGCAGGTACCAGCTAGGCACGCCGGCCAGTCTCCAGGGTGTAGGTCGCCTGCTGGCCGCCACCCAGGTGACGATGTTGGCGCAGTTCGACCATGGTTATCCTCCTGGCAGCGGCGCCGTTGCTCGCTGCGTATGACGATATCTTATGGGCGGAATAGGTGATCAAAAATCCGCTATTTTTGTGTTTTTGGATCTATTGATTAAATGTTTTTTGCCCTGTTGACCGCTTTCTTCCAGCGGATGGCCCGGGTTTGGTCTTTCCGGCATGTGCATAGCAAGTTCCTTTATGGAACTATATGCGGCATGACATTTTTCCAGGAGAAAACCATGCTGTTTGAGCAGATCATCGCCGCCGCCAATGTGGACGAAATCGATATCCCCAGTGGCTGGAGCCAGGGTCGGGCCCTGTTTGGCGGTTTGGTCGGCGCGCTGCTCTACCAGCGTACCGCGTCGCTGGTGCCGCACAGCCGCTTGCGCGCCTTGTCCATCAACTTTATCGGCCCGGTGGCCACCGGGCCGGCGCGCCTGCAGGCCAGCATTCTGCGTCAGGGCAAGTCGGTGACCCAGGCACAGGCCCAGCTGATTCAGGGGGATCAGGTGCAGGCCATGATGTTGGCCAGTTTTGGTGCCGGCCGTGATTCCGGTATCCGCGTGGCCGCCGAGCCGGCGCCACCCTATTGCAAGCCCGAGGAGCAGCAAACCATGCCGTTTCTGGAAGGGGTGAGCCCGGCGTTTCTCAAGCATTTTGACGTGCGCTGGGCGGAAGGCTATTTCCCCTATACCGGCGGTGATCATGGCAATCTGGGCGGCTGGGAACGTTTTCACGACGCCAGCGGACCGCTCACCACCGCACACCTGGTGGCGCTGGTGGATGTTTGGCCGCCGGCCACCGTGGGCATGCTGAAAACGCCGGCACCGGCTAGCTCCATGACCTGGACCATGGAGTTGGTGGATGATCTGGCTGGTCAGCAGGCGGATGACTGGTATCGGTACCGCGCCAATACTGAATTCGCCGCCGAGGGCTATACCCATGCCGCCGCCCGCCTGTGGGACCGCCACGGCAAACTGCTGGCGATCAGTCGGCAAACGGCGGTGGTGTTCGGCTAGACGCGGCAAGGGGGAGAGGGCGTGCGGGCTGGAGGCCGCCACCATCGGGCAGGGTTGGCACTGTCCCGGGTAACAACCGCGTGCCCCTGACAGGTCAGCTGTGGGGCGCTGATAACAAAATGGAGAATAATAACGATGAAAACGCTCAGCCTGACGATCATGCTGGTCCTGTTAGTGCCTCTGTCGGCTCAGGCCTGGAAACATCACGATGACGCCTTGCTTGCCTCCTTTCTGCAACAGGAACGCCGCTGGGCGGGCCTGCAGACCCGGCAGGCGGAGATTGATGGCCACAAACTGGTATATAGCGAAGGCGGAGACCGGGCCGCGCCGGCGCTGGTATTACTACACGGTTTCAGCGGTAGCCGTGATAACTGGAATCGGGTCGCCCACTATCTCAGCCCGCATTTTCATCTGATTATCCCGGATATGCCGGGCCATGGGGATTCGCCACTGGCGGCAAATCAGGATGCCTCGCCAGTGGCCATGGCTTATACCGTGATCGGTCTGCTGGAGAAACTGGGCATCACTCACTATCACCTGGCGGGGCATTCCCTGGGGGCGACGTTTGCCACCCAGATCGGCGTGGTGCGAGGCAGCATGGTGGAGTCGGTGACTTTGCTGGATGGCGCCGGCGTTTATCAGACCGTGTCGCCACTGATGGCCCGGGTTTATGGCGGTGGTGAGAACCCGCTGTTGGTGCGCAAGCCGGGCGATTTTCGTCGCGTGATGGGGTTGGTCATGAATGACGCACCGTTCTTTCCCGAGGAAGTGATCAGGCCCATGGAGCGCCGCCAGATCGCACATCTGGATAACTATAAACGGGTATTCGCGGCGGCCAATGCACTTCGCAAGAACTACACCCCGGACACCTTCCGCAATAGCTTGCGTTTTCTGCGCCCGCCGGTGCTGTTGATCTGGGGGGCACAGGACAAGCTGTTCCCGCCAGCGACCATGAAAGAAATACAGCCGGTGTTCAAATCCGCCAGGGCGGTGGTGCTCGATGGTGTTGGGCATACCCCGATCATCGAAGCGCCCAGGAAAACGGCCCGGGCCATGCAGGCGTTCATCGCCAGCCAGGCGGGCGCATCTGTTACCCGTTCGGCCGCTGTGCGATAATCCGCCACCGCATCGTTTCTCTCGCCGCCAGTTTTACTGGCGGCTCTCTGCTTTTCAACGGAATCAGACCCTTGCTTTCTACCGCTAACCTCACCATGCAGTTCGGCGCCAAGCCGCTTTTTGAAAACGTGTCCGTGAAATTCGGCGACGGCAACCGTTATGGCCTGATCGGCGCCAATGGCTGCGGCAAATCCACCCTGATGAAGATTCTCGGTGGCGATCTCGACCCGTCATCCGGGACCGTTTCCAAGGACCCCAACGAGCGCATCGGCAAGCTGCGCCAGGATCAGTTCGCCTACGAGCAATACAGCGTGGTGGACACCGTGATCATGGGCAACGCGGAGCTCTGGAAGGTCAAGGACGAGCGCGATGCCATCTACGCCAAGTCGGAGATGAGCGAGGAGGACGGCATCCGTGCCGGTGAGCTGGAGGCGGAATTCGCCGAGCTGGACGGTTACACCGCCGAGTCCCGCGCCGGTGAGCTGCTACTCGGCCTGGAGATTCCTGTGGAGCAGCACTTCGGCCCCATGAGCGAGGTGGCGCCGGGCTGGAAGCTACGCGTGTTGCTGGCCCAGGCGCTGTTTGCCGACCCGGACATCATGTTGCTTGACGAGCCCACCAACAACCTGGATATCAACACCATTCGCTGGCTGGAAAACGTGCTCAACCAGCGCCAGTGCACCATGATCATCATTTCCCACGACCGCCACTTCCTCAACAGCGTCTGCACGCATATGGCGGATCTGGACTACGGCGAGCTGCGCGTTTATCCGGGCAACTATGATGAGTACATGACTGCCGCCACCCAGGCCCGTGAGCGCCTGCAGGCGGACAATGCCAAGAAAAAACAGCAGATTGCCGAGCTGAAAACCTTTGTCAGCCGCTTCAGCGCCAACGCCTCCAAATCCAAGCAGGCTACCAGCCGCGCCAAGCAGATCGACAAGATCAAGCTGGAGGAGATCAAGCCGTCCAGCCGTCAGAACCCCTACATCATCTTCGAGCAGGAAAAGAAACTGTTCCGCAATGCCGTGGAAGTGCAGGGCCTGGCCAAGTCGTTCGACGAGGAACTGTTCTCCGGCCTGGACCTGCGTGTGGAAGTGGGCGAGCGCATCGCCATCATCGGCCCCAACGGCATCGGCAAATCCACCCTGCTGCGTTGTCTGGTCGGTGACCTGGCACCCAGTGCCGGCGAGGTGAAGTGGTCCGAAAACAGCA
>JAWVWY010000062.1:0-17636 GCA_033723495.1 Alcanivorax sp.
CACCTGGCTGACCCGCGAGCCACTGTGTGGCAGGCCCAGCTGTTCAACCCGGTTGCGCATGCGTTCGGCAAATACCAGCGCATCATTGAAGCTGGAACCGGTCAGGGTGATGACGAATTCCTCGCCGCCGTAACGGGCAACAAAGTCGGTATCGCTCTGCACCATGCCCTGCGGTACCGCGGACACCCGCTTGAGGCACTCATCGCCGGCCGGGTGGCCGTAGGTATCGTTGTACTGCTTGAAGAAATCGATATCGAATAGCATCAGGTTGATGTGTTCGGGGGCATCGGCACTGCGGTTTTTCATCTGGTGAAAGAGATTGTTGAGCTTGCTTTCCATGCCGCGCCGGTTGATGCAACCGGTCAGGCCGTCAATGGTGGCCTGGCTCTCCAGTACCAGATTGGCCGAGTGCAGCTCGCTGCGGTGCTGATAGAGCACATGCTCGGAGAGAAAGTGCTGACGCAACAGGCGCTCGTAAACATATTGCCCGAACAGGCTCATACCACTGAGGGTGATGGTAAGCACCAACAGCACCAACGACTGGAATGGCGGCCCCTGGAGGTTGTGCAGGGTGCTGACTTCCAGGGCGCCAATCATGACCAGGGCACTGGCGAGGGCCGCATAGAACGGCACTCGCACCAGGATACAGATCATCAGGATGGCCATCGGTGTCTGCAGGAAAAAGGCATAGGACAGTGGGTGGTTGACCCGCATGCCCAGATAGTTGCCGGTAAAGGCGATGACAAAGGCAAGCAGCAGAGAGGCCGGGTGCAGCCATTGGTGCCACTGGGGCTTGCGCAGCAAAAACAGGTAGCCGCCGATCAGCATCAGGGTAAGGAGTCGCGGCCGCCAGCTGACCATCAGGATGTTGGGGTCAATCAGGTATTCGGAAACCATCGCCAGCAACAGCAGCAACGCAAGCAGGCCCATGGCCCAGGGGGCAACCTTGGCAACGCTGGCTCGAAAGTAGAGACGAAAATCCTTCTCCAGCGAGCGAGGCAGACGCAGGTGCCATGGCAGTGAAATATCACTGCCATTGGGTAATGGGTTATTTGGTGTTGGTGCGGTCACGTCCTTACTGACTCCCTCCCGAGGCCGTCAAGCATGAGGGCCAATAAGGCCATGATAGAGCATGTTAGGTAACTACGAAAATTACCTGATGGCAATTTAATCCAGCAACGCCAGAAGTGCCTGCTGCTTGCTCGGGGTCAGCGCCCGGAAACGCTCCAGCAGATAGCGTTCTTCATCGCCCTGGGGGATGGCTCGCCGCACCTGGGGGAGCAGGTCAGGCCAATTGCCCAGGCTGTGCTTGAGGCGGGCAATGATTTCGGCATTCATGCTGCGGTGGCTGGCGGTGGCGGCCTGTGACACCGCAGCGCGCATGCCTTGAGGAAAACGAACCACGAACTTCTCGGCCCGCGTGGTTTCGTTGGTTTTCATAGGAAACCTCTGTTATTCCTGCTTGCGCTATAGGTGACCCCGCCAGGGCGCGGCCGGTACCGAAAGAGGCAAATGAGCCCTTAAAACAAGGGGTTTTTGCATGCCTCCCGGCAAACTTAAGGCAACCTTACGCACTTTCTTTTCTTTAATCGATACTGGCAGGTTGCCACCAACGGTGAAACGGAGACGTGGTTAACGCCGGGGTTGTGAAGCATGACCGCTGCGGTTTTCTTTCGTGCCGTTTTGTGATGCTGTGCGCACTGGCGGGCTGGCTGTGCCGTAATTCCCCATGGTCGGGCGGCCTCTGCTAAAATCCATGCCAGTAATGGTTTTCTTTTCAGGATAAATACTATGAATGTGGGCGCCGCCGATCTCAACCTGCTGAAATCGCTGGATGTATTGCTGCGTGAGCAGAATGTGACCCGGGCGGCAGAACAGCTGGGGATTACCCAGCCAGCCATGAGTAATGCGCTCAAGCGCCTGCGGGAATTGTTCGGCGACCCGTTGCTGATCCGTACCAGTGACGGCATGACCGCCACGGAACGGGCGCAGGAATTACGGCCGCTGGTAAGACAGATCCTGTCCCAGGCGGAGCAGCTGTTTACCCCGGAGGATGTCTTCCAGCCTTCGGAAAGTCGCCGGGTGTTCCGCATCATGACCAGCGATTATGCGGAGGCGACCCTGGTGCCGCATATTGTCCGGCGCCTGCGCGCCGAAGCCCCCAATGTGGTGCTGGATTTCCTGACGCCGTCGGATGTGAGTTATCAGGACATGGAGCAGGGCCGGGTGGATATGGCGGTGAACCGCTTTAACGAAATCCCCGGTTCTTTCCACCAGGTCAGCCTGTGGAAGGACTCGTTTTCCTGTCTGCTGAACCGGGACAACCCCATTGCCCGGGATTTTGATCTGGACAGCTACCTGTCGGCCCAGCATATCTGGGTATCCAAGACCGGTTTCGGGGTGGGCTTTGGCATGAACCCGGAGAAGCTGGGTGGGCTGGGCTGGATTGATCACGCCCTGGAGCAGCTTGGCAAGAGTCGCAAGATCAGCATCTTTACCCGTCACTATCAGATGCCGGCGCTGCTGGCCATGAACAATGACCTGGTCGCCACCCTGCCGTCCCGGGTGGCGCGCATGCAGGCGCAGAATCCGCGTCTGGTGATCAAGTCACCGCCGTTCGAGATTCCCCAGTTCGAGTTGAAAATGGCCTGGTCGTCGCTGCTGCACCACAACACCGCGCATCGCTGGCTGCGGCGTCTGATTCAGGACGAGGCCGAGGCGATTCTGGCCTCAGAGTAGCGAGCTGCCGCCAAGCCAGGAGCCCTGGGTTCGGCCGGGCTGGTTTTCGCCGGCTTCGGCGATGGCGCCCTTGCCGATGCCCTCGAAGGCCCGTACCCGGAAGTGCTTGCCAGGGGCCTCGGCGGCCAGTTGCCTGGCAATGTGGCTGGCGAGCTGTTCCACGGTGCTGTCGGTGTCGATCAGGTAGCAGTGATCCTCCGGGATCACCAGCTCGAAATGGCCCTGATTGGCGTCATAGCGGAAGCGATGGTGCGGGATTTCTTCAATGTAGTAAGTCCCTTCCAGGTCTTCGGCGGTGCCCAGATAGATGTCTTCCCAGCGGTCGGCCCACATCTTTTCCCAATAACGGCTGCGTCGGCCGTTTTCAAAAATATGAATGCTGGAGCGGTGGCCGTGGGCGATGCGCTGACAGTTGCCGTCATGCTTCTTGAGGCCGTGTGAGTAGTGGTAGAAGGGCGCCGTGCCGGTATCTTCCTCACGCAACACGATCTGAACCTCGGCCACATTGGCCGGTACCGCCTGCTGGACCAGCTCCATCAGATAAAGGGTCAGGTTGGCCTTGGACACTTCCGGGCCAGGCATGAGCAGCACGCTGTCCTGGGGGGAGACCATGCGGATGGTGCCGGCCCGGTATTGCCATTCAATGCTCAACCCCTGGTCTCGGGAAGCCTGAACCAGCTGGTCACTGTCGGCGGGCACCAGTAGACGGTGATCCACATGGTCATCAATCAGTAGCTTGATCTGTTTCTTGATCAGGCCAAAGTCGAACACCATGCCCTGTTCATCCAGCTCGCCACTTAATTCCAGGTCTACCACCCAGGATTCGCCCACCATGCCGCGCTTGGCATGCAGATAGGAAAAGTCGACGACGGTAAGATTTTCGACAAATAAAGTGGCCATGGTGTTCCGGTTGCCTGAGGATTGGTGATATCTGAGCGTATAATGCCATCATTGGCGCCCGGCGCTAAGAGCCGAAGTGACCGGCAAGCCTAATTTGCCAACGGATAATCAGAGGTCTGTGAACCGGAACACGCCGCAACGGCCTAACCGGTGCGCTTTCTGCCAAGGACAAACCATGAGTGAAACCCTGTTTTCCAAGATTATCGACCGGGAAATCCCGGCGGACATCATCTTCGAGGATGACCAGTGTCTGGCCTTCCGGGATATCAATCCCCAGGCGCCGACCCATTTTCTGGTGATTCCCAAGAAGCCGATCGCCAAGCTGTCCGATGCCGAGGCGGACGACAAGGCCCTGCTGGGGCATCTGTTACTGGTGGCCAGCCAGGTCGCCGGGCAGGAGGGCCTGCAGGACTTCCGCCTTAATATCAATAACGGCGCCGGGGCCAGCCAGACGGTCTTTCACCTGCATGTCCACGTACTGGGCGGGCGGTCATTTTCCTGGCCGCCGGGCTGAGCTCGGCAAGATAGCGCCTCGGCCGCTGACGGACTCATGAATTACCTGGCGCACCTGTCGCTGTCCCGGCCCACTGTGGCGTCCCGGGTAGGGAACCTGCTGGGGGATTTCATGCGCGGGGTGGAGGTGGACACGCTGCCGCAAGCTGTACGTCTGGGGCTGGCTAATCACCGGCTGGTGGACCGGCTAACCGATACACATGCAGCGGTGCGTGATGCCCGGGCCCTGTTCAGCCCGGCGCGCCGCCGCTTTGCCGGGGTGGCCCTGGATGTGCTTTTCGATCACTTCCTGTGGCGCCATTGGTCCCTTTTTTACAGCGAGCCGCGGGATGCGACGATCCGCCTTTATTATCGTCAGCTGGTTGAGGGGCGGGAACTGATGCCACCGGCCATGGCCGCTGCCGTGACGCGACTGGTCGAGCATGATCTGCTCAGCGCCTATGCCCGCCTGGCAGGTGTCAGCCAGGCTCTGGATGTGATGGCAGGGCGCATTCGCTTTGCCAACCGTTTCGCTGGCATAGGCGAAGAACTCGATCGACACTATGCGCAGCTGGAGGCGCTGTTTCTGGAATTTTTCCCTCGCTTGCACCGCGATGTCCGGCGCGAAGCCATTGAGTGGCAGCCGGCCAATCGTCATTGTTGATCAGGCGCCCGTGGGTGTCTGGTGATTGTGCCGCAAATGGGTCAGCTCATATTTATCCACCATGCGGTAGAGGCTGGAGCGGCTGATACCCAGAATGCGGGCAGTTTGCGACATGTCTCCCTGGCAACTTGCCAGGCACTGGCGTAGATAGCCCTTTTCCTGTTGCTCCCGGAATTCCTGCAGGGGTCTGATGGTCTCGGGGCGGGTAACCGGTGGCGTCAGTTGCAGATCGCTGGCTTCAATCAGGCCGCTATTGCTGATCACCGAGGCCCGTTTCAGGCAGTTGTACAGCTCTCGTACATTGCCGGGAAAGCGGTAGCGTTGCAGCTCTTGCAGCGCCGCCGTGCTGAGGGAATGTTTGCCGGGCAAGTGCGCCAGCAGGTGATTGGCCAGTTCCTCGATATCTTCCGGGTGCTCGCGCAGGGGCGGCAGATTCAGCTGCAGCACATTGATGCGGTGATAAAGGTCCAGGCGGAAACGGTTCTGTTGCACGTCTTCTTCCAGCGGGCGATTGCTGGCACAGATAATCCGAGCGGAGGACTGCTGCTCGCGATTGCTGCCCAGGGAGCAATACTCGCCGGATTCCAGGAAGCGCAGCAGGGTGGTCTGGCTGGCCGCGCTCATGTCGCCGACTTCATCCAGAAACAGGGTGCCGCCGCGGGCATCATGGACCCGCCCCTGGCGACCCTGTCCGGCGCCGGTGAAGGCGCCCTTTTCATGGCCGAACAATTCGGCGGCAAACAGGGTGTCGGGAATGGCGGCGCAGTTGACCGCCACAAAGCGGCCATGGCGATGTTGGCCGTGCTGATGAATCAGCCGGGCGGCGCATTCTTTGCCGGCTCCGCTTTCGCCCAACAGCAACACCGGCATATCCACCTGTGCGAACAGCTCGATGTGTTCGCGCAACTGACGCATTTGGGCTGAATTCCCCTGCAGCAGCCCCGGATTGTGGTGGGCCGGCGGGTGCAGCGCGCTCATGCCCAGGGCATGGCCCAGGGTGCTGCTCAGGTGGCTGGCATTGCAGGGCAGGGTGAAGTAGTCATGAAAGCCGTTGGCGATCAGGTGCTGCATGTGTTCGCACTGCAGGGTCTGAGCATCGGTAATGGCCACATAGTGGCCTTGCCGGAGACGACTGAGACAAGGCTCCAGCTGCTGTCGCTGTCTGGCTGAGCGTAATTCCACCACACCCACCGGCGGCCAGTCCTCTGGTTTCAGGCGCGCCAGTGACTGTCGCACCAGCTGCCAGCCCTGTTGGCGTAACTGACTGGCCAGGGGGGCCAGCTCCCGGCTGTCCCAGGCGAGCAAGACTTCGCGGCGCAGGGTGACCATATGTGTCCCCGGTTTGCGATTTCCTTCGCATGATTGAGAAAGCGGCCTCGTCCTGCGCGGGCTCGTTAACGTCCCGGTCAGGCCCCTGTGCAGACGAGGTTCACAGGGTGGATCTGGGGGTCCGGTCCCGGCTTTGCAACAAAACCTGTTCCCCTTGTGCGCGGTTTTTTGTAATGCCATGAATTTGCTAAAGAAAAATCCTGGCATGAAAGCTTCATAGCGGCCTCCTGCTGATTCTTTTTTCTCTGGAGGATGGTGTGATGAACACGTCGATACAGCGTTATCTACGGTTTGGGTGTGCCGTGCTGGCGGCACTTGTTGTGGGCTTGTCCAGCGTCGCGCGCGCGGCGCCGTTGACCAATCTCGATGGTCAGTGCCAGCAATCGGAGCGGGACCTGAACCTCTGCGCGGACTTTCCCGATACCGGCGTGGTGGTGGAGGCCGTCACCGGCAATAACGGTGAATTCCCGCGAATTATCGATGGCCGTTCCTGGTTTTCCTATCGGGTTACCGATGACGGCAGGGGCTATCAGCCCAGCCATTTTGATATGGAGCTGCTGCTGTGTGTGCCGGATCTGGTGGCTCTGGTGAATATGGCGTTGTCCGGCCCCAATGCCGAGATCAAGGATATGGACCCCTCCACCGGGTTGAGCTACTCGCCCAACAAACTGGTGAAGTTCGACCAGGGCGTCGCCAAGGGGGGCTGGCAGCAATACAACCTGGTGTTTAACGCCGATGCCGTTGGCGTTGATCGGGTGAAGGTAGCGATCAAGGCGGGTCGACAGCTGGATCATGCCATGATTCTCGGGCCGGGCTGTGGTCGGCCGGATATGTCGGTGAGCAAGAACTGCAGCGGCCAACGTATCAAGGATGATGGGGTGGGCGATACGATTGAGTCGTTCTTCTCCACCACGGTGACCAATACCGGCAATGTGGCGCTTACCGACGTGACCCTCAAGGAGCAAGGCTCCCAGTTGAGCTGCTGGATGGTCCGCGTGGCGGGCACCGACATCACGCCGCTGGCCATGCCGTTAGGCAGTGCGGTGGCAATCCCGGCTGCGGGCAGCTATGACGGCACCCTGGACGCGGTGGACAGCAATGGCGAAAACGGCGGTTCCGTGCTGGTGAGCCTGCGTTGCCAGGCGCCGCAGGCCAATCTGGTCAACACCTTGCTGGCACAGGCGGCCGCCTCCGCCAGTCTGACGATTTCCGACGGCGCCATCGCCGATATGGCCGACCAGTGTCCGCTGGACCTGGTTGCGTCCGTGAATCTGGCCAAGTCGTGCAAGACGCAGAGGGTGGTCGAGCGGTATGGCCGGGTGGTGGTGGAAATCTGCCCGGAAATCACCGTCACCAATGGCGGCAATGAGCGGCTGGATAACGTCACCGTCACCGACGCCGGCATCGCTGCCCTGGCTACCGGTATCAATGTGGGCAATCTGCTGCCCGGCGAACACATCAGGCTGTCCGATTTTCTCGCCCCCGGAGCGGACCTCTGCTACCTGCCCGGTGCGCCCAATGAAACCGCTGTGGGCAGTGATAAAGACGGCAGCCCGGTTTATGACCCCGGCACGGCCAGTTTCACCAACACCGCTGAGGTCAGCGCCAGGGGCCATTTCTCCGCTGCCACGGCCAGTGACTCCGACAGCGCGACCTGCCCCCTGTGTGTTCCCGCCAGTGGGGAATGATCGGTGCGATGCGGGTTTCACTCACTGCGGGGCGGCCCTGCCGCCCCGCATTTTGGCGGTAACTAGAGCGGCTGAAGCCCCAGCAGGGCAGTGGTGTCCTGGTAGAGGGTTTGCGCCATTCGCTGGTTGCGGGCCCGCGGAGAGCGCAAAGTCTGCCCCTTGGCATCGAAATAACCGCCGCTGACACCGTCAAACTCGCTATCCAGTGCCATGCGAACCGGTAGCCGTGCGGCCCGCTCCGGTGTCGTCAACGTGGGGCGGATCAGGGCCATGGCCGGCTTCGGTACATGGCGGAAGATACCGGTATCGACGCCGCCCGGGTGCAGGGCGTTACTGGTAATGCCGTGATTGGCCAAGCGCCGTGCCAGCTCATCACTAAACAGGATGTTAGCCAGTTTGGACTGGCCGTAGGCGTCCATTACCAGGTAGGGGCGACGGCCGCGCCAGGTTTTCGGGTTGATGCGGCCAAGCCAATGGGCCACCGAGGCCACATGCACAATGCGAGCACTGTCAGCGGCGCGCAGGGCCGGCAACAGTTGGTGTGTCAGTAGCACCGGGGCCAGGTAGTTGACCCCGAACTGCATTTCGAAGCCGTCGGCGGTGTATTGCTGGCGGGTGGGCACGACGCCGGCGTTATTGATCAGCACATCTACACGATCCACCTTGTCGAGGATGCGGTTGGCGCTCTGTCGGACCTGGTCCAGGTCGGCCAGATCCAGCTGAAACAGACGTACCCTGGCGCCGGGAGTGAGATTCTTGATCCGTGCGACTGCCGCTTGCCCTTTTGTCTGGTCGCGACAGGCAAGGATGACTTCGGCGCCGCGGGCAGCCAGTTGTTCGGCGGTACGAAGACCAATGCCGGAGTTGCCGCCGGTAATCAATACCCGTTTACTCATCATGTCCTCCTGTGATTTGCCACAGGGTAACAGGGCGTCGCTGTCAACGCGGGCCAATCAGGTACGCCGGTCGAGCCACTGCAAAATATCTCCGGCCACGGTCTGCCACTGGCGGCTTTGCAGCAGCAGGTGCGGACCCTGCGGGTAGAAGTGGTAGTTGAGGTGGCCCTGCAGATGTTGCCGAAGATGCGTGATGCCGGCGACCGGCACCGATTCATCCTTGCCGCCGTATAACAGCAGCGTTGGCTGTTTCAGTTCGCCGGCCTGATCGCTGGCACTGTCGGCGAGCTGAATCAGCCCCCAGTAGCAATCCATGCGAACCTTGCGCATCACCCGCGGATCGCGGGCCAGCCTGTGGGCGCTGTAGGGCGTCAGGGTCGGGTCGTCAGGGTCACGGTCCACATTGAGCAGATAGCCGGGCCAGACGGTGGCGGCGGTCTTGATCAGCGCATTCCAGCCATAGCGAAAACGAATGCCCTCACGTACTGCAGGGGCGGCCAGAACCAGACCGGCCACCTGATCGGAACACTGCAGGGCTGCCAGCATGGCGACAGCACCGCCAAGGCTCTCGCCGATCAGCCAGACCTTCTGCCGGTAGTGCTGGGCAAGATCGCGAATCTGCCCGCAGGCATCGGCAACCAGCCTGGGCTGGCCTGCCCAGTAGCCATGCAGGCCACGATCACCGAAACCGGCCTGATCATAACTTCTGACCAGATAACCGTGATTGGCCAGATCCGGCCCCAGCAGGTCGAAGGCCGCACCGAAATCACCGAAACTGTGCAGGCCAAGTATCACCCCCCTTGGGGTATCGGTGTCCGGTGTCCATTGTCTGAGCGTCGGCGACAGGGCCGGCGCTATACTGGGATTGTGCGCACAGCCACTGAGTACCAGCATCAGGAAAAACACGAGGTTGCGAGGAGACATGCCATGAGCTTAGCGAGCGGCAGGCAATGGACCGTGAAGGCAGCAGTCACGACGTGGCTGGTGGCGCAGTTTCTGCTGGCCGCGCCGGTGCAGGCGGAGGTGTCGATGACCGTGACGGCCACCGCCTACAACTCGCTGCATGGTCAGGGGGCCGGCAAGGATCATGCGCTGGCGGCCTGGGGCGATCGTCTGGCGCCGGGAATGCGCGCCATTGCCGTATCCCGGGATCTGATCAACAAGGGCCTGACCCACAACCGCCCCGTCCGGATCGAGGGATTGCCGGGGGTCTGGTTGGTGAAAGACAAGATGAACCGGCGCTGGAAGAAAAAGATCGATATCTACATGGGCGAGGACCGCCAGGCGGCGCGCAACTGGGGGCGCCGCCAGGTCATTATCCACTTTGATCCACAGCCGTGATCCGCTGGCTATTCGCGGCTGAGAAATCGCATGGTCAGCCGGGTGGAGGTGCTGGGCAGAACCTTGTCGAGCAGCTTGATGAGCTTGAAGACGCCGCCTACCGGGTTGTGTACCGGTAGCGGTTTTTGCGCCGCTTGCGCGACCCGGGCGGCAATTTCCTCGGCACTCAGGTTGACACCCAGGCGATCCACCACCGGCGCGCGGAAACTGGCCTGTTCCACCATCGGCGTTTTCACGAATGGCGGCATGATATCCACCACCCGGATTCCCTGGCGGCCCCATTCGATATTGAGCGCTTCGGTGAGTGCCCGCACGGCAAACTTGCTGGCCGAGTAGGAGGCCAGATGCGGCACCCCGTAGAGCGCGGAAGCCGAGCTCATGTTGATGACTACCGGAGCGTGGCTGCGATCCAGATGCGGCTTGGCGGCCAGCGTCATGTTGATCAGGCCGGTGACATTGATATCGATAATCCGTTGGTGCTCGCTGGCGCTGATGTCCTCGAAACGGCCCATCCGCAGTATGCCGGCACAGTTGAACAGGACATCCAGGCCGTGCCGGTCGGCAAACTCATTGCAGGCCGTCACACAGGCGCCGGCATCGGTAACATCCAGGGGCTGCCACCAACTATCTGACAGTTCTTTGGCCAGCTCTTGCAGCGCCGTTTGGTTAACATCCAGCAGCCCCACCCGCCAGCCGTTACGGTGAAAGTGGCGGGCGGTGGCCAGGCCGATGCCGCTGGCGGCGCCGGTAATCAGGATCGCTTTCATGGCTTGTCCCGGTGCTGGTTGATAAAGCGGGCGCAGGTCATCAGGGCCTGGTCGGCATCGGCCAGCACCCCGGCATGCACCTGAAAATCATGCCAGCGCTGGGGGTGCACCTGCAGGTGAGCTTCACCGCCGGCGCCGGTGATCGCTTCGCACAACCGGTGACTGTCGTTGAGCAGGATTTCGTCGCCACCGACCTGGATCAGCACCGGCGGCAGGCCGCTCAGGTCACCGTTGATCGGTGAGCAGGCCGGGCGTTGCTTGTCGTCTCCGGCATAGGCGTCGGCGGCGCTGGCCAGCCAGGCCTGGCTGAGCATAACGTCCCGGTCGGTATCGAACAGCTGCGTCAGGCTCAGGTCCACCCAGGGAGAGAACAGCACCACGCTGGCGGGCAGCGGGTCGCCGGCGGCCTTTAATGCCAGCAGGGTGGCCAACGCCAGCCCGCCTCCGGCGGAGTCCCCGGCCAGGGTCAGGCGATCCGGGGCACAGCCCTGGTCCAGCAGTGCCCGATATACGGCCAGAGCATCGTTGATGGCTGCAGGGCAGGGGTGTTCCGGGGCCAGCCGGTAATCGGGCACCACCACCTGGCGGTGGCTAAATTTTGCCAGGTGAGAGGTCAGCGCCTTGTGGCTGTCCGGGCAACCGGAGACATAGCCGCCGCCGTGCAGATACAGCACCGTGCCCTGTGTGTCGTGGGGCTGGTAACAGCGGCAGAGTACTCCGGCCATGTCCTGATCCTGCTCCGGGATATCCCTGGCGCGCAGGGTGGTGTTGGCCATGATGCGCATCCAGCGTCGCTGCAGGGCGACACTGACGCGCGGATTGGCCACCGGCTTGAACAGCAGGGCCAGGGAGCGACGCAGGCTGGCCGCCAGCAGTTGCTGGCTGGACGATTGCGCGCGGCTGATACGATCAACGGAGGCAGACATAGTCATTCAGATCCAGTTCACGGGTTTGTCGGCGATAATCAAAGGTGAAACCGGGCCAGTTGTTGGTGTTCTTGCCACTTTCGGTCTTGTACCAGCTGTGGCAGCCCTTGTCCCAGACGGTGTCGTGGATCTGCGACTGGATGCGGCTGTTGAATTGCTCCTGGCTGTCCTGGCGTACCTCCAGGGCTCGGGTGCCCTGCTGCAGCTGTGCCACGCACTGGAGGATGTATTGCATCTGGCTTTCCAGCATGTAGATGATCGAGTTGTGGCCCAGGTTGGTGTTGGGACCGTACAACATGAACAGGTTGGGGAAGCCGTGCACAGTTATCCCCAGGTAGGCTTCCGCGCCGTTCTGCCAGGCATCATTGAGATCCTGCCCCTGGCGCCCGTGAATGGTCATGGGGGTGAGGAAGTCGGTGGCCTTGAAGCCGGTGCCGTAGATGATCACATCGACATCGTGATGGGCGCCGGTGCTGTCGGTGAGGCCGCTCTGATCCACGGAGGTGATGCCGTGATTGATCACCTCTACGTTGCTCCGTGACAGGGCCGGGTAGTAGTCGTTCGACATCAGAATGCGCTTGCAACCCATGGGGTAATCCGGGATCAGCTTGCTGCGCAGCTCCGGGTCCTTGATGCATTTCTTCAGGTGCCGTTGAAACAGCCACTGGTAACCGGTCATGACTTTCTGCAGGGAGGTAAAACCCAGTACCCGGGATTCGTTGGCCGCGTAGATACGCAGACGGTCCAGGGTCTGGGCGATCGGCAGTTTCTTCAGGGCCAGGTGTTCGGCCCGGGTGTAGGCGCGGTCCGGCTTGCTCAACACATGGGCGGCGGAGCGCTGGAACAGTTTGAGCTTGCCGGCCACCTTGGCCACTTCCGGCACAAACTGGATGGCGCTGGCGCCGGTGCCGACCACCGCCACGGTCTTGCCGGTCAGGTCCACGTCATGGTCCCAGCGGGCACTGTGGAAATGCGGCCCCTGGAAATCCTCGATGCCAGAGAGTGGGGGATAGGCTGGCTGGTTGAGCTGCCCCGTGGCGGTAATCAGCGCCCGGCAGGTGAGTGTCTGGCCATCGGTGAGGGTGATATGCCAGAGCCCGTGCTCATCCTGGTAATTGGCCTCGGCAACCTCGGTGTTGAAACGGATGTGCCGGTAGATATCGTATTTGCGCGCGCAGTATTGCTGGTAGGCGAGGATCTCCTTCTGGGGAGCAAAGCGCCGGGTCCATGGGTAGTGGCGTTCAAACGAGAAGGAATAAAGGTGCGAGGGCACATCACAGGCGGCCCCCGGGTAGGTATTGTCGCGCCAGCAGCCGCCCACATCATGGCCTTTTTCGATCAGCAGCAGGTCGTGCTCGCCGTGGGCCTTGAGCTGGATGGCCATGCCCAGGCCGCCAAAGCCGGCGCCAATGATCACAACATTATGGGTGGGTTGCATGAATCGTATCCTCATTCAGGTCTGATGATCACCATATCGGGACGAATACGTTCTGTTTATGGCATTCTGGGACACAAATTGTGATTTTGGGACAGTGGAGGTTTTGTGCGTCGCAGTATTACCAGTATTCGTCTGCAGGTGGCGTTTGCCGGTGAGCATGGGGTCGCGGCCGAGCGCTGCCTGGATGGCAGTGGCCTGACTCCTGCGGACCTGCTGGCCGGTGACCGCGAGGTAGACGCGGAGCAGGAGCTGATCGTGATTGGCAACCTGTGCCGCCGGTTGGGTGCGGGCGCCTCGCTGGGGCTGGCCATGGGCCAGCGTTATTCGCTGAGTAGCTATGGTGCCTGGGGGTTTGCCCTGCTCAGCAGCCCCACTTTTCGGCAGGCCATCGATCTGGGGTTGCGTTATCTGGACCTGACGTTTGCTTTCTGCCGTTTTTCCCTGCAGGAGACCGCCGAGCAGGTGTCGCTGAATATTGATGACAGCCTGTTGCCACCATCCGTGCATGATTATCTGCTGGCTCGGGATGTCAGTGCCGTCATGGTGATTCAGCAGGAGTTGTTTGCTACCCGCATTCCGCTGGCGTATCTGAGCCTGAACCTGCCGGCCCTGGGCGATAACGAATATGAGCATATCTTCGGTGTGACGCCGACGCTGCAAAGCCCGCAGAATCAGGCTACCTTCGCTGCCAATCTGCTCGATATGTCGCTGCCACAGGCCAACCCGGTTACCGCGCGGCTGTGTGAACAGCAGTGTCGGCAATTACTGGCATCGCGCCAGCGTCGCGCAGGTGTTGCCGGGCAAGTGCGAGAGATTCTGCTGGCGACGCCGGGGCAGTTTGCCGCCATGGATGCCATGGCGTCTGAGCTGGGTATAACCGGGCGGACCCTGCGTCGCCGGTTGCAGGCAGAGGGCACCGGTTACCGGGAGCTGCTTGATGAGGTGAGGCTGCTGCTCGCCGAGCAATGGCTACAGGATGGTCTGCTCAATCAGGAAGAGATCAGTGAGCGTCTGGGGTACTCTGAAGTCTCCAACTTCATCCATGCCTTCAAGCGCTGGACCGGGCAGACTCCGGCCCGTTACCGTCGTCGCTATTCGTGAGCTCCGGGCGACAGGCCTGCACCAGGGCCGGGGCGATGCGGGTATAGGCACTGGTCCAGGCATGGGCCAGCGCCGCGTCAAAACGCTCCCCCAGGGCGGCGCGCAGGGTCCAGAGCAGGGCGGCGCCAATGCTGTCATAGGTCTGGCCGCGCAGGGTGAATTCGTCATCAGGAGCTGTGGGCGGGGTGTCCTGGCCCGAATTGATGCCATCCAGGTGTGTGATCAGGCGACTCAGGTGTTCGAAAAGCGCGCGGCCATGATGTTTCAGATTGCCATGAAAGCGCTGTCGCAGGGCCGGGTCCAGGTCAAACAGCTTGTGGTAGAACAGCTCTGAGGTGCTCTGGGCGTAGGGCAAAACCTGCTTCCAGCTGGTCTGCACCGCGCTGACTTGTTCCGGTGTCATGGTCGCTCCCTTCCTTGAGCATTTTTTTGCCTGATCATAGCGATCGGGCCCGGTCAGGGGCCGGGCCGGTCGATATAAGGCGGAGTGCGGGCGATTAACGGCCGGGCGTGGCGGGAAGGGATACCTGGCCCTGTTTGTCGAAGCTCAGCGGCAGCGGAACGCCGGCAACCCGGGCCTTGCCCACCAGCCGGTACTGCAGTGGCTGGTTGCTGTTTTGCTGCAGTTTCTGCAGCTGTTTCAGGCTGCTGAACAGGCTGGTGGTGATATGGGTAGTGACCAGGGCATCGCCCATGGCCGGCAGGGTGACGCTATCACTGGTCAGGCCACGGGCAAATTTTTCGCCGTTGAGGTAGATCTGGTAGTCCAGACTCTTGAGCGTCAGCTCCCGGTCATTGGGGTTGCGGGCACGCAGGGTCAGGTCCCATTGCTGTTCGAACAGGGTGACATTGTCGAGCCGGATATCGGAGACCGACAGATCCGGTGACTCCAGACCGCTGAGGGTCTGGCAGCCGCCAAGCATCACAATGGCGGTCAACAACAGGGTGGAGAACACGGTTTTCATAGGGGCTTCCCTGGCGGCATTAATGGTCAGTATGACAGGCAGTCATCACCCTTGGAGACAAAAATACGGTAAAAGTTGCCGCCGTGCCTCTCTTCAGAAGGACCTATAGGGTGTCGGTGAGCAGGATGCCGACACTGAAGCGGTTCTCGTAGTTATTGTAGTTGACCAGCGAATCTCCATAGCCGGTAAATGCCTGTACCAACCCCTTGAAACGCTTGTTGATGGGGAACGAGTAGTTGATGCGGGCGGCGCCCTTGTTGTTATCGGCGCGCAGGTTGTTGCGCAGCATCAGCTCGACCACGTGGTTGCCAAACGGTCGTGCAATTTCCAGTTCGAAATGGCCCATATACTTTTCGATATCCGGGTTGTCATCGCCCTGGGTATCCAATGGCTGGCTTTTCTTGCTTTCCGGAATGCGATACCAGGGCTTGAATGACCAGTAGTAGGGGCCGGTCTTGAAAATATAGTCCAGATAGATGCGGTTCCAGCTGCGTGACAGGGGCACGTCCCGGCCGTTGGACTGGTGATCCAGACCGAGCATCAACAGCTCCGAGTCCAGTGGCCCGATCTGCCAGTCGACCGGCTTGGAGATGAAGATTTCCGGCTCGTAGTTCACTTCCCGGAAGGGGGCAGAAAGGTCCCGGTTGAAGGCCTGCCAGTAGAAGGTGCCGGTGAAGGCCATCCACAGGGTGATGTCATCCACCAGGTTTTCCTTGAGCGGTGCTTTCAGTGACAGCTGGAACTTGACCTCGCTGAGCTGCAGGTCCCGGTCATTCTTGCCGGGATCGTTCCATTTGGGGTTGGACCAGTAGCTGTAGGGCAGCAGGTAATTGCGCCGGTGCGGGGTGATCACAAAGGGGTTGCTACGGGTATTGTGTTCCAGCGCCAGCCGTGCGCGCAGGGCATCTTCCTGGCTGCTGCGCGGGTGATCCTGTTGATCGCTGCACCAGCCACGCAGTTCCTGCAGGGTGACACTGGCGTTGCTCTCCTGGGCGCCCCGCAACAGACAGTCATTGACCTGTCGCTCGGCCGCCGCCGCCGCACTGTCCCCGACGGCGGCCGGGTCGGGCGTCGAGGGGCTGGCATAGAGGCGCAGGCTGGAGGCCAGAAGAGCCAGCAACAACAGGTGGCGCATGTGAACTCCCGGGGCTACAGGTTGCGAAGTTCCTCGTCGGTCAGGCTGCGAGCCTGCTCTTCCAGCATGACAGGAATGCCATCGCGCACCGGGTAAGCCAGGCCGCTGGCCTTGCACTTGAGTTCGGCGGCCTTCTCGTCATAGGTGAGGGGGGCCTTGCTCACCGGGCAAACCAGAATATCCAGCAAATTGGGGTCGATCATGTTCGCCTCTCCTCTGTGAAGATGGGCCGAGTATACCTGCCTTAATCGCCAAACGCTGGTTTCAAACGCTTGTTTGACTTGTGGGTCACAAATAAGGGTGGGCAGTTTACAGACCCTGACCTACCATTAGCGTCCCGATAACCGGCGCGCCTGTGGCCCGCCTGACTGATACCGACAATCTAAGGGAGATCTGACATGCCGGATTACAAGGCTCCCCTGCGTGATATGCAGTTTGTGCTGAATGAAGTTCTGGACCTGGATGGCCATTACCAGGCCCTCGGTCTGGATGAGGTCAACAGTGAGCTGCTTAACGCCATTCTCGAGGAAGGCGCCAAGTTCGCCGAGAACGAACTGTCCCCCCTGAACCGCTCCGGTGATGAGGAAGGCTGTGGTTTTGACAATGGCGTGGTGACCACGCCGAAAGGCTTCAAGGAAGCCTATGCCCAGTACATCGAAGGTGGCTGGCCGGCGCTCAGCGGTGATGTGGAGTTCGGTGGCCAGGGCCTGCCGGGGTCCGCCGGTATCGCCATTTCCGAGATGACCGGTACCGCCAACTGGTCCTGGAGCATGTACCCGGGCCTGTCCCACGGTGCCATCGCTACCGTGGAAGAGCACGGCACCCCGGAACAGAAGGCCGCCTACCTGCCCAAGCTGATCAGTGGCGAGTGGACTGGCACCATGTGCCTGACCGAGCCGCACTGTGGTTCCGACCTGGGTACCCTCAAGACCAAGGCCGAGCCGAATGCCGATGGCTCCTATGACATCACCGGCACCAAGATCTTCATCTCCGCCGGTGAGCACGACATGGCCGAGAACATCGTCCACATCGTGCTGGCCCGCCTGCCCGACGCGCCCAAAGGCACCAAGGGTATCTCCCTGTTCATCGTGCCCAAGTTCATGACCGACGGTAACGGTGGTGTGGGCGAGCGCAATGCGGTGACCTGTGGTTCCATCGAACACAAGATGGGCATCAAGGCATCCGCCACCTGCGTAATGAACTTCGACGGCGCCAAGGGCTTTTTGATCGGGCCGGAGAACAAGGGCCTGAACTG
>JAWVWY010000063.1:0-17615 GCA_033723495.1 Alcanivorax sp.
GCCTTGCCTCAAAAATGGCGGACAGTGGCAAGCCGGTATGCGGGTCACAGGGCTCGTGCAGGGTGGTCTGGAAACCGTATTGCGCCAGTAACCGTAGCCAGCTGCCCAGGGTGCGAAAATACCAGGGCGGTGCCGTACCGCAGAGGTCATCGCAGCCTGGCCAGCTGCCCTCCCGCCAGCCATCACGATATTGCTGCTGACAGCTCATCAGCGGATGCAGCGTCTGGATCAGCAGGGTCCCGGCGTTGTCATGCAGGCGTTCACTCAGATGCTCAAGCAGGCGTTCGACGGAATGTTCACCAAACAAAGAGAAGTTACAGATGACCAGATCAAAGTGTTGTGGCAGTGCGCCGTTGATGAGAGCTTCATAATCCAGCTCTAGATAGGTGCCGGCAGGGTGGCATCGGCGGGCCTGTTCCAGCAATTCGGCAACCGCATCGGTACCGGTAACTGCCATGCCATGTTCGCTCAGCGCGCGGCATAGCCAGCCTTCACCGCAGCCAATATCCAGCACCCGGCCTGCGCCGCTGCGGATGGCCATATCAATGATGGCCGGGTCGGTATGGCGGCGGCTGGCAATGCTGCGCTGCTGCATCAGTCGACGCCAGGATGCAGCATTGTCATGCCAGCAATCGATGATGCGCTGTTCCGGGTCAGCGTTCATTTTCCTGTCAGCGGCTGCAGTTTGCCTCCTCTTTCTGCGGCTCGTTGATAGGCCGGCCGTTGTTCTACCTGATCGAGAAAACGGCGGATGTGGGGGAGGTCATCGAGGTTCGCGCGGGTGGCGGCGGCCTGTAGCGGAAAACTCATCTGGATATCGGCCCCGCTGGGCTGTTCACCGGCAAACCAGTGATGGCTTGCCAGGTGATCATTGATCAGCGTCAACTGGGTTTGCAGCTGCGGATCCAGAAAGGTGCCGATGACCTTGTGACTGAGACCCCGTGCCACCGGCCGGGCAAAAAACGGCATCGGTGAATTGGGAATGCGGGTGAAGATCAGCTTCATCACCATCAGCGGCATCAGAGAACCTTCCGCGTAATGTAGCCAATAACGGTAATTGAGCCACTCCGGATCCTGCGGTGTCGGCTGCCAGGCCCCCTTGCCATACGTCTGTATCAGGTACTCGATGATAGTGCCGGATTCCGGAATGACCGTTGCGCCATCGGTAATCACCGGAGACTTGCCAAGCGGGTGGATCTCGCGCAGGGCCTGCGGGGCCAGCATGGTCTGCGGGTCGCGGGCATAATGACGAATCTGGTAATCAAGCTCCAGTTCCTCAAGCAGCCAGAGAATTCTCTGGGAACGGGAGTTTTCCAGGTGATGCAGTGTAATCATGGGCTGTTGCCGTGGTGGCCAGGTTCAGCTGGCAGCATACCACCGGGTAGGGTGATAACAACCGCTGGCTTCAGGGCTGTTGGCTGGCGGTGGTGATTTCCGCCGGCCGGGCCGCCAGGTGCACCTGCTCTAGCACTGAATCGAGTACCGTTTCCGCGCGCCAGGCGCGGCTGTCGTTGACCACCGCAACCACCGCCCAGGTGGTGTTGTTTTCGTCCCGGGTAAAGCCGGCTACCGCCCGCACGCCGCGCAGGGAGCCAGTCTTGATATGGCCCTGGCCCACCAGGTCAGAGCCGCGCAGACGGCGCCGCATGGTGCCGTCCATGGCCACCAGCGGCAGCGAGGCAATCAGTTCGGCGCCATAGGGGCTGTGCCAGGCCTGGTCCAGCAGCTGTGCCAGCTGGCTGGTGGTGAGACGGGCCGAGCGCGACAGCCCGGAGCCATTCTCGAACACCAGGCCATCCACATCGATGCCTTTCTGGCTCAGCCATTGCCGCACTTCCCGGCGAGCGGCGGCCACATCATCCTTGTCGCCGGGCTGGCGGTTGTGGGCGCCGAGGGTCAGGAACAGCTGCCGGGCCATCACATTGTTGCTCCACTTGTTGATGTCGCGAACCATGGTCACCAGGTCTCGCGACGAGGTCGTGGCCAACAGGGTGGCATCGGCAGGCAGATCGGCATGGTGGACATGCTGCAGGTCGGCCTTGTCGGTAAAGCTGCCGCCGACCTGTTTCCACAGGCTGGCCAGCAATTGCGTGGTGTAGCGGTCCTGTTTCAGCAATGACAGGTAACTGTCGGTGCGGCAGCCACGGGGCAGAATACCGGTGACCGTCACGGTGACATTGCCCTGTTTGTCGTAGCTGGGGCGGTAGTCGAACTGGTAGCGCGATGGGCAATGGCCAAAGGTCTTGAAAACCAGCTGGTTATCCAGGGTGACGCCGGCCAGTTTGGGTTCCATCCAGGTCTTGATGCCGCGCCCGTCGGCCCGTGCCCGGAAGCGGATGACATTCAGGTTGGTGAGCAGGCTGTTGGGCTCGACCAGGAAGGGCGCGTGGGGGTTGTCACCATCATCATGGAAGTCCTTGATGCCGTTGGGCAGGTGAAAGACGCTGCCGTCCAGGCGAATTTCGCCGTTGATGGTGTCGATGCCGAAGTTGTGCAGTTCCCGCATCAGTAGCCACAGGCGTTCTTCGGTCAATTTGGGGTCGCCACTGCCGACAAAATAGAGATTGCCGTTGAGGGTGGAGCCCTCCACCTTGCCGTCGGTATAAAGACGCGTATGCCACTGGTAATTGGGGCCCAGCAGCTCGAGGGCGGCATAGGTGGTGACCAGCTTCATGATGGAGCCGGGGCTGATCGGCGTGTCGCCATTGATGGAGCGGGCCTTGCCGGGGCCATCCAGCGGGATGGCGCTGACCGCCAGTGCCTGGTCGGACAATTTGACCTTTTCTGCCTTGTTCAACGCCGCCTGCAGACGCGGGCTGGGCGTTTCCGCGGTGGCAGCGGTGAAGGGCAGGGCTGCAAGCAACAATATGGCCAGCAGCCGATTGGCGGCGATTTTCGGCATGATCTAACGGGCCCGGATGATCAGTAAGACAATAGAACTAGCCTAAAGCAAGGATCTGGGCCGGTCAGTGATTGAAGGGCGTTCAAATGTAAATTTAGTGTGGCCGGTATCTCAATTGAGACCAGCGCCCACATCAATGCCCCGATGTTGCAGATCCGCATGGTAGGAACTGCGCACCATGGGGCCGGAAGCCACCGCACTGAAGCCCAGTTCCCTGGCGATGCGTGCATATTCGCGGAACTCGTCCGGATGTACAAAACGCTCCACCGGGGCGTGATGCTTGCTGGGCTGCAGGTACTGGCCGATGGTCAGCATGTCCACATCGTGGGCGCGCAGGTCTTCCAGGGTACCAATGACCTGCTCGAAGGTTTCTCCCAGGCCGACCATGATGCCGCTCTTGGTGCTGACATCCGGGCGCGCCGCCTTGTAGCGTTTGAGCAGGTCCAGCGAATGCTGGTAGCGGGCGCCCGGGCGGATGTGCTTGTAGAGCTCCGGCACGGTTTCAATGTTGTGGTTGAACACGTCCGGGGCGGTATCGCTGAGAATCTCCAGCGCGGTATCCAGGCAGGGGCGGAAATCCGGTGTCAGGATTTCGATCTTGGTATCCGGGGTGCGCTCGCGTAGCTGGCGAATGCATTCGGCAAAGTGTTCGGCGCCACCGTCGGCCAGATCGTCCCGGTCCACCGAGGTGATCACCACATAGCTCAGGCCCAGGTTCTGCACCGATTCGGCCAGGTGTAGCGGTTCTTCCGGATCAAGCGCGTTGGGGCGGCCGAAGCCCACATCACAGAAGGCGCAACGGCGGGTGCAGATATCGCCCATGATCATGAAGGTGGCGGTGCCGCCACCGAAACATTCCGGCAGGTTGGGGCAGGCGGCTTCCTCACAGACGGTATGCAGTTTCTGTTTGCGCAACAGGGTCTTGATGCGCTGGATTTCGCCGTTGGCCGGCACCCGCACACGAATCCAGTCCGGCTTGCGCTGATAACCGCCTTCCTCATTGACCATGGGAATGGTGCGGACCTTGTCGGCGCCGCGCAGTTTGTCGCCAATCTGGACCTTGCGTTTGGCCTGTGCCTGTTCGCTCATGGGGTATCCGTAGCCGTGGCAGGTGAGAGAATGTCAGTGTCGCTATTGTACCAGTCCGGCGGCGGGGCTGTCCGTGTTGCCAGCCCCAGTCGCCTGGCCAGCAGGGTCACCAGCTGGTGTTCCATGTCATTGCGGGACAGCGCCACGCCCTGCGCCTGCAGGGTGGTCATGGGCTGGCCCACATGGCCGCAGGGGTTGATGCGCTGCCACGGGGCCAGGTCCATGTCCCGGTTGATGGCCAGGCCATGGTAGCTGGCACCGTGGCGAATGCGCAGGCCCAGCGAGGCGATCTTGGCATCCTGCACATAAACACCGGGCGCGTCGTCACGGTTGCACGCCGTAACGCCCTGGCTGGCCAGGAAATCGATGATGCCGCCTTCAATGGCAGTGACCAGGGCGCGCGGGCCCAGCCCCAGCCGTTTGATATCCAGCATCAGGTAGATCACCGTCTGCCCGGGGCCATGGTAGGTAACCTGGCCACCCCGGTCAGTCTGTACCACCGGAATCTCGCCGGCATTGAGTACGTGTTCCGGTTTTCCGGCCTGTCCCAGGGTGAATACGGGTGGGTGCTCCAGCACCCACAGCTCATCATGGGTGCCGGCATCGCGCTGGTCGGTCAGGTTGCGCATGCCCTGCCAGCAGGCATCGTAATCCACCCGGGGTAGGTAACGTACGAGAGTGTCCATGGCGGCATTATCGCTTGCCGGCGGGGGTGGGAAAAGTCCCGGTTGTTAGCCGATGTGAATGGGCATAAAAAAGGCCCGGCAATGCCGGGCCAAGGCAGAACCCCTCGCGGGGTTACAACAATCATTGTCTGGTTTAGATAGAGGGCTGGGCATCCCAGCGGATGTTCAGGCCGGAGACGGTGATGCTGGCCTGCACTGCCGGTTCCCGGGCATTCAGGTTGATGGTGTCGAAGGCATTGAATGTCGGTGTCTGGACGGTGTCGTTGTCATGGTGGTCCGGGCTGCGGGGCATGGCCGGCACAATGCCATTGGGGTAATCGAAGTTGGCGCGATGCTGGGCCAGGGAAAGACCGGTTTGCGGTTGAATCGTCAGCGCAGCCACACCGGCCAGCAGACACAGGACAGTAAGAATTTTCATTGTGAACGTCCCATAGGATTTGTTTTTATGCCCAAGACCATAGTCTCGGAGGGACGCTTACCCAATGGCGCCTTGGTGGCGCTTGCGTGTCCGGCTGTGAGTGCCGGTTACTGAATGTTAAAAAAATGGCACGAACGTGTCATAGCGTGATTTTTACATGCGGACAGTCGTTGAGCGCCTTGTAAATGGCCTCTACTTGCTCACGGTTGCGCATCACCACCTGGGCGGTAAAGGACACGAAATTGCCGCGCGCACTGGGCTTGCTGCTTAGATGCTGGCCAGCGTCAAAGTCATCCAGGTGGGTGTTGAGAATCTCCACCAGCGCCTCTTCCAGGGGGGCGTCGATGGCGCCCATCACCTTCAGTTGCATGGCATGGGGGAATTCCCACAGGTTTTCATTAATGGCCATGTTTTCAGCTCCGGTCGAGTCCGCATAGATGGCGTTTGAACTGTACATAGTGGCGAGCCAGGCATTTCCATACCGGGCCGGGAGTGCCGGTACCGACAGTATGGCCGTTGAGCCGGGTAATCGGCACCACTTCCTTGGTTGAGCTGCTGATCCAGATTTCCTCGGCCTGCTTGAGCTCGGTTTCGGTCAGCTCCCGTTCCTGCAGGGGCAGCTGGTGCTGGTGGCACAGCTCCACCACCAGGTCGCGGGTGATGCCGCCAAGAATGGCATGGCTCTTGGGTGGGGTAACGATCATGCCATCAATGACCACGAACACATTGCTGGCGGAGCCTTCGGTGACAAAGCCATCGCGGAGCAGAATGGCCTCGGCGGCGCCGGCGGCAACCGCCTGCTGGCGCAGCAGGCTATTGGGCAGCAGCGACACCGACTTGATATCGCAACGGCTCCAGCGGATGTCGTCCAGGGTGATGGCGGCGGAACCGCTGGCGGTGTCCGGGCTGTCCGCCGCCGGCACGGCGATGGCGCCGGTCATCATGAAGACCGTGGGAGCCACCGGCGGGTTCGGGAAGGCATGGTCGCGCCTGGCGGCACAGCCGCGGGTAATCTGCAGGTAGACCGACAGGTTGCCGCCGCCGTTCCTGTCGATCAGCTGTTCGCACAGCGCCCGCCACTGCTCACGACTGTGCGGGTTGCGGATCTGCACTTCATGCAGTGACCGTTCCAGCCGCTGCAGGTGTTCGGTAAAGCGGAACAGCACACCGTTGTAGGCGGGGATCACCTCATAGATGCCATCGGCAAACAGAAAGCCCCGGTCCAGCGGTGAAATGCTGGCCTGTTCCGGCGCCATGAAGGCGCCGTTCAGGTAGACCTGTGTCAACCCAGCAGCCCCTTGAAGAACAGCAGGATGTGATCCCACAGTCTCGAGAACCAGCCGGCTTCATCGATGCTTTCCAGCGCGATCAGCGGTTTCTCCACCAGTACCTTGTCGTGCATCTTGATGGTCAGCTTGCCGTAGGCCTTGCCCTGTTCAATGGGGGCCTGCAGCTGCGGCTGGACGGTGATGTTGGCTTTCAGGTCCTTGTGGCTGTCACGGGGAATGGTCAGCACCAGATCGTCGGCCAGGCCCAGACGCAGTTGATCCTTGTTGCCCATCCAGACCCGGTCGGTATCCAGCACATCACCGGCGCTATAGGCCTTGTAGGTCTCATAAAAGCGGAAGCCGTAGGTCAGCAGCTTCTGGGACTCGCGGGCACGGGCATTGGTGGAATCGGTGCCCATGACCACCGCGATCAGACGCATGCCGTCCTTTTTGGCAGAAGATACCAGGCAGTAGCCGGCGGCCTCGGTGTGGCCGGTTTTCAGGCCATCCACGGACGGGTCGCGCCACAGCAGCAGGTTGCGGTTCTGCTGGGTAATGCCGTTATAGGTGAATTCCTTGATGGAGTAGGTCTTGTAGTGTTCCGGGTAGGTGCGGATGATGGCCCGTGCCAGGATGGCCAGGTCGTGGGCGGTGGAATAATGGTCGTCGGTGGGCCAGCCGGTGGCATTCATGTAGTGCGTGTTCTTCATGCCCAGGCGGCGAGCATGCTGGTTCATCAGATCGGCAAAGGCGTCTTCAGAACCGGCGATATATTCCGCCATGGCAACCGTGGCGTCATTGCCGGATTGCACCACGATGCCCTTGAGCAGCTGCCCCAGCGGCACCTTGGTCCCTTCGCGGACAAACATGCGTGAACCGCCCATTTTCCAGGCATGCACGCTGATCGGCACCATATCCTTTTCGGAAATATTGCCTTTTTGCAGTTCTTCCTCGGTGATGTAGGCAGTCATCAGCTTGGTGAGGCTGGCCGGCGGCAGGCGTTTGTCAGCATTGTGCTCGACAATAATCTGGCCGCTCTGGGCATCCATCAATACATAGCTTTTGGCGGCGATTTCCGGTGCACGCGGCACCATGGTGGTTTCAGCCTGAGCTTGCAGGGCAAAAGTGCTGCCCAGCAGAGACATCAGAGCAAAAGCAAAAAAGCGCAAAAATTGTAGGCTCATGGGTATCCTGCCTGTTGGTTATCCTGAGTCACCGGGCCACTGAGCACAGCGGACGTGAGTAATGCTGAGGTGGGTTTGACCGTGAAACGTCAGAAAATTCCCTGACCCGGAGAGCGTGGCCATGGGGTCACGCGTTGAGGCCGCATTCTAGGGCCTGTTGCGGGCAAATTCCATGGCCGTGTTGTTGCAGTTGGCGCTGTGCGCCTGTCTCCAGGGTCAGCGGGCCCTAACCTGCTGACCACCGGTCCTCAGGGCGACACTGGCATGGGTGTGTCAAAACCGGCGTGCTGAACGGTTTCACGGCTGGCCTGACGCTGATCGGGGCTCTGGTAGGGGCCCAGCCAGACCAGGAAAAGGCCCTGGTCGTTGTTGCGGATCTGGCTGTTCAGGCCCAGTTTCTGCTGCAGTTTCTGCTGCAGGCGCCGGGCACTGGCCTGGGTCTGGAAGGCGCCGGCCTGCAGAAACAGGCTGGAGCGCGGCGGCGGGCTGTCGACCGCCGCGCGCACCGCGGTGGCCACCGGGCTGGCCGCCGGCTGTTGCGGCAGGTCGGTGCCGGTCAGCGCTTCCACCCGCACATGGCCGGTGCCTTTCTTTTCAATGCCAAGGCGCACGGCGGCGGCCCAGGACAGGTCGATCAGGCGATCGGAATGAAAAGGGCCCCGGTCATTGATGCGCACCACCAGGCTCTTGCCGTTATCCAGATTGGTGACGCGAGCATAGGTCGGTAGCGGCAGGGTACGGTGGGCGGCGGTAAAACGGTACATGTCGAACGGTTCACCGCTGGACGTGCGGTAACCATGAAATTTTTGTCCATACCAGGACGCCGTGCCTTCGGCCTCGTAGCCCTTGGCCGATGACAGAACGTGATAGGTCTTGCCCCAAACCGTGTAGGTAGAGGGGTTGCCGTAGCGACTGGCGGGCTCCTGCTTGGGGGTCGGCTCGGGCAGGTTGGCCACATCGCGGCGCTCCATGGGGGGGGCGTCCTGCTGGTGGGCATAGCGGTCAGAACCGGGGGCGCCGTTGGCGCCGGAACGGTCGTGGCTACCGGGGCCCGGTGTGGGCGTGGTGGCACAGGCGGATAACAGCAGCGCAATCAGCGCAAGCGACAATCGCATCAGGCACTCTCCTTCAGCGCCGCAGCCAGCCGGTGTGACAGCTGCAATACCGCCATGGCGTAGAGCGGGCTGTGGTTGTAGCGAGTGATGACATAGAAGTTGCGGGTGGTCAGCCAGAATTCGGCTCCCTCGGTGCCTTCCAGCTCAAGTAGCGCCACTGGCGTACTGTCGGGCAGATCAAAGCAGTATTCACTGGTCAGGGCCGCCTGGCAGCTGACCGGCGTGACGCCGGCACGCGCCGCCTTGCCCAGTGTCTGGGCCGGTTTCAGGTTGTTGTTCAGCAACGTCCGGTAGCGGTTGTCGCTGATGCGGGCGCGGGCCGCCACCGGCAGGCCGGCCTGCCAGCCATGCTCGCTGAAATAGTTGGCCACCGAGCCAATGGCATCGGCCGGATCATTGACCAGGTCGGTGACCTGATCATTGTTGAAGTCCACGGCGAAATGCTGGTAGCTGGTGGGGATGAACTGGCCGAAGCCCATGGCGCCGGCATAGGAGCCGGTAATGGTATTGGCGTCGATATGGGCATTCTGTTCCAGCTCGAACAACGCCTTGAGCTGCTTGCGGAAAAAGGCGCCGCGGGGCGGATAGTCGAAGCCCAGGGTGGCCAGGGCGTCGACTACCCGGTAGTTACCCATGTGGCGCCCGTAGCGGGTTTCCACGCCGATAATGGCGAGAATCACTTGCCGTGGCACACCGTAGCGCTGTTCTGCCTGATCCAGCGCCTCACGATGCTGGCGGGCGAAGGCCACCCCCTGCTGGACGCGGCTGTCCTGCAGAAAGATCTTCTGGTATTCGGCCCAGGTGAGGGTTTTTTCCGCCGGTCGGGCAATGGCCTCAAGAATCTTGTCCTGGCGCTTTGCGCTGCCCAGCACGGTTCTGACGCGCTGTTCGTCCAGCCCTTCCTTGCCCAGTTCGGCGATCATGGCCTTGGCTTCCGGGCGGTCCAGATAGTTGCCGGCCAGCGCCGGCAGGCTGGAAGCCAGTAACAGTGCACTCAGGCATCCCTTGTAAAACCGCTGCAAGTCGTGTCTCCCCGTGGGCGAGGTGCCCGCTCAGTAACTCATCAGACGCCGGTGGGTATGCACCGACATCAACATGCCAAAACTGGCCAGCAGGGTGACGATGGAGGTGCCACCATAGCTGATCAGGGGTAACGGTACCCCTACTACCGGTAAGATTCCGGACACCATGCCGATGTTCACAAAAACATAAATAAAAAATGTCATTGTCAGGCTGGCCGCCAGCAGGCGGGCGAAGGTTTCCTGGGCCTGCCAGCTGATAAAGAAGCCGCGGCCCACCACCACCAGGTACATCACCAGCAGTAACGAGATGCCGACCAGACCAAATTCTTCACCCAAAACGGCAAGGATGAAGTCGGTGGAGGATTCCGGCAGGAAATCCAGTCGTGACTGGGTGCCGTCCAGCCAGCCCTTGCCCTGGATGCCGCCGGAGCCGATGGCGGTTTTTGACTGGATGATGTTCCAGCCGGCGCCGCGCGGGTCTGCTTCCGGATTGAGGAAGGTGTCCACCCGGTTGCGCTGGTAATCGTGCAGTACAAAGTAGTACATCAGCGGTGCCGCGGTGACCACCAGGATCACGGCGATGGCGATCAGGCGCCAGGACAGGCCCGCCATGAACAACACCACCAGGCCACTGGCGGCGATCAGGATGGCGGTGCCCAGGTCCGGTTGCAGGCCGATCAGCATGGCCGGCAGGCCCAGCAGCACCAGCGCGGCCACCACATCCAGCAGCCGTGGCGGCAGGGTCCGTTCGCTGAAGTACCAGGCAACCATGGCCGGCACCCCCAGCTTCATGATTTCCGCCGGCTGGAAGCGCCCCAGGCCGGGGATATGCAGCCAGCGCTGGGCGCCCTTGGCCTGCACCCCCATGACCAGTACCAGCATCAACAGAATCAGCCCGGCGCTATAGACGAAGGGCGCCCAGAAGCGGTAACTGCGCGGTGGAATCTGCGCCAGCAGGAACATGGCGAACAGCCCGGCGCCGAAGCGCAGACTCTGGCGAAACACCAGGTCCAGACTCTCGCCGCCAGCGCTGTAGAGCACCGTCAGGCCGCCCAGCATCAGCAGCAGCAGGGCGGCCAGCAGGGGCGCGTCCAGATGCAGGCGGGTCGCCAGCCCCGGGCTCAGGGTACTGCCGGCCTGCCCCGGCATCTGGCGCAAAAATTCCCGTTGGCTCATGGTGTCTCCGCGTGTTTGGCCGGTGGCAGCAGCGACGGTGGCACATCCAGCTCGCCCTTGTCGTTGAGTAGCCAGGCGTCCATGACCTTGCGCGCCACCGGCCCGGCGGTGGAGCCGCCATGGCGGCCATTTTCCACCAGCACACCGACCGCAATGGCCGGGTGGTCCGCCGGCGCAAAGGCAATCAGCAGGGCATGGTCGAGCAGGCGTTCCGCCAGCTCTTTTTCGTTGTAGGTTTCATCCTGACCCACCGAGAACACCTGGGCGGTGCCGGACTTGGCGGCGATCGGGTACTTGGCGCCCCTTGCCATGGCGCGGGCGGTACCGTGCAGCCCCTCGGTAACCTGGGTCATGGCAGCGGCCATCTTGTCCCAGTTGCCGGGGTCCTTGAGGACCAGATCATGGCGGTTGGTATGGTGCACCTCGCCGGCCGCCAGCGTCGGCGTGACCTGCTTGCCGTGGCTGGCGAGAATGGCGGTGGCGGTGGCCATTTGCAGTGGTGTGACCAGCACAAAGCCCTGGCCGATACTGGCGTTAACGGTATCGCCGTGGAACCAGGGGCGACGCCGCACTTTGCGCTTCCATTCCTTGGACGGCAGGATGCCGCCAGACTCGGCATCCAGGTCGATGCCAGTGGGCTGGCCAAAGGAAAATTCGCTCAGGTACTTGTGAATGCGTTCAATGCCCAGGTGGAAACCCAGGTCATAGAAGTAAGTATCGCAGGATTGCTCGATGGCCTTGTGGAGGTCGACCCGGCCATGGCCCCAGCGCTTCCAGTCGCGGTAGCGGTGCGGGTTGTCTTCCAGCTGGTAATAGCCGGGGTCGAAAATGGTGCGATCCCAGGTGGTCACGCCGGCATCCAGGCCGGCAATGCCCATGAACGGCTTGATGGTGGAGCCGGGCGGGTAACGCCCCTGCAGGGCACGGTTGAACAGCGGCTTGTCGCGGTCATCGCGATAGGCCGAGTAATCTTTCTGGGAAATGCCGGTGACGAACAGGTTGGGGTCGAAGCCGGGCCGGCTGACAAAGGCCAGCACGCTGCTGTCACGGGGATCAATCGCGACCACTGCACCGCGGCGGTCGCCGAGGGCATCATAGGCAGCCTTCTGGACCTTCATGGACAGGGTCAGTCGCAGGTCCTTGCCGGGCACCGGGGCCTGCTCGTCCAGCACCCGCAGAATGCGGCCGCGGGCATTGGTTTCCACCTGACGGTAGCCGACCTTGCCGTGCAGCCGATCCTCGTAAAAGCGTTCAATGCCGTTGCGGCCGTAAAAGTGGGTGCCGGCATAGTTGCTCTGTTCATCCAGGCTCATGTTGTCCAGGTCCTGGGCGTTAATCCGGTTCACATAGCCGAGCACATGGGAAAACAGGATGCCATGGGGATAGTGGCGGATCGGGTCGGCGGCAATGCGCACGCCCGGCAGACGGAACTGGTTGACCGCGATGCGGGCAATTTCTTCCTGGGTCAGACGACCTCGCAGCGGTACCGGCTCCCACGGGCGGCGAGGGCTATGGCGGCGCTTCTCGAAGCGTTCCAGGTCGTCATCATCCAAAGTCACCAGCTTGCCCAGCTGCTTGAGCAGGGCGTTCAGGTCACCGGCCTGTTCGATCACCACTTCCAGGGAAAAGTCCGGCCGGTTCTCGGCCAGAATGACGCCATCGCGGTCGGTAACCAGCCCGCGTGGGGGCGCCACCGCCTGGGTCTGCACCCGGTTGTTGTCACTCATGGTGGTGTAGCGGTTGTGCTCAATCACCTGCAGCCAGATCATGCGGCTGAACAGCACCAGGGTCAGCACCACCACCAGCAGAGCGCCGACAAACAGGCGCAGGCTGAAGATACGCTGTTCATGGTGATGATCTTTAAGCTTGAGAGGTCGGCGCATGTAATCTCGTTACCGCAATGGCGCAGTAAAAGTCAGCGATGATAGGGGTGCCCGGTCAGTAGCGTCCAGCCTCTATAGAGCTGTTCGGCCAGCAGCACCCGCACCAGCGGATGAGGCAGGGTCAGATTGGACAGGCTCCAGCGTTCGTCGGCCCCTGCGGAAAGTTGCGGGCAGAGGCCATCCGGCCCGCCCACCAGCAGCACCAGATCCTGGCCAATATCCTTGAGAGCCGCCAGTTTCCGGCTCAGGGCCGGGGTGTCCAGGGCGCGCCCCTCGACCTCCAGTGCCACCACCTTGGCCCCGGGGTATTTGTCCAGACGTTTGCGAATCAGTTCCGCTTCGGCACGAATCAGGCTCTGGGTATCGCCCCGCGCCCGTTTGGGCAGGGGGATTTCCTCCAGCTGCAGGCGCATTTCCGGTGGCATGCGCTTCTGGTACTCGCAGAAACCGTCATTAACCCAGGCGGGCATGCGCGTGCCGATGGCCAGCAGAACCAGACGCAAGGCAGACTCCTAGTTGTCCTGACTGCTGCGATCCGGGTGGTGCTGGGGGTCGCGCCACAGCCGCTCCAGATCATAGAACTCGCGGGTGGCAGGCAGCATCAGATGCACAATGACGTCGCCGAGATCCACCAGAATCCACTCCCCGCCGGTTTCTCCTTCCGTGCCCAGCGGCGTATAGCCGGCGTCCTTGGCGGCTTCGATGACATTGTCAGCCAGCGCCTTTACATGCCGGTTGGAGGTGCCGCTGGCAATTACCATATGATCGGCGACGGTGGTCAGATCGTGCACATCCAGGCTGGTAATGTTCTGGGCCTTGACGTCTTCCAGGGCGTCAATAACCAGTGGCAGAAGCGGGGTGTCAGCGCTCATGGGGCCTCATTGTCGGAATCGGGTGGTCGATTGGCCACATTATACAGATGGTGGCGATGAATATGGGCAATGACTGTCTCATCCAGGGCCGGGCAGTGACCACTGGTGGCCAGTGCCTCGCGAATGGCGGTGGCGGACACGTCCAGGAAGGGCCGTTCCAGCATCAGCCGCAGGCCGGCGGGCCGCTGGCAAAGCGCGGTGGCGGTTGCCTGCGTAAAGGTGGCCAGCACCTCGGGCACCGCCGCCGGGCTGCCTGGTCTGGGGACCACCAGCAGGTGGCAGAGGTCGGCATACTCCTGCCAGCGGTGCCAGTGGTGCAGGCTGGCGAAGCTGTCGGCGCCAATCATCAGCACCAGCGGCCGGTTGCCCTGGGTGGCCCGGAAATGCTGCAGGGTGTGAAGGCTGTAACTGGGGCCGGGCTGGCGTAATTCCCAGTCATCGACCACCAGTGCCGAAAAGGGCGCACAGGCCAGTTTCAGCATCGCCAGGCGCTGGTTAGCGTCGGCGTGAGGTTGTGGCCGGTGCGGTGGCACCGCATTGGGCAACAGATGCACCGGCGCCCCGCCCAGCGCCCGGGAGGCGGCCCGGGCGGCACTGATGTGCGCCCGGTGAACCGGGTCAAAGGTGCCGCCGAAGAGAACCAAGGGAACGCTGGCACGCATCACGCTACACGCAACACGTTGGCCAGGGGCTCCGCGTGCAAGCGTGGTGCGTGGAGCGTGCCAGCGTTACTGCCGTATATGCCCATCACCCAGCACCACCCATTTCTGGCTGGTCAGGCCTTCCAGGCCCACCGGGCCGCGGGCATGGATCTTGTCGGTGGAAATGCCGATTTCCGCACCCAGGCCGTATTCAAAGCCATCCGCAAAGCGGGTCGAGGCATTGACCATTACCGAGCTGGAATCCACTTCGGTCAGGAAGCGGCGGGCGCGGGTGTAGTTCTCGGTGATAATGGCCTCGGTATGGCCGGAACTGTAGCGGTTGATATGGGCGATGGCCTCATCCAGATCGCTTACCACCTTCACCGCCAGGATTGGCGCCAGGTATTCCTCGGCCCAGTCGATGTCCGTGGCTTCCAGCATGCCGTCCACCAGCGCGCGGGCCTGCTCGCAGCCACGCAGTTCTACCCCGGCCTCGCGGTATTTGCCGGCCAGCTCGGGCAATACCTGCCCGGCGATGCCCTGGGCGACCAGCAGTGTCTCGGTGGTGTTGCAGGTGCCATAACGCTGGGTCTTGGCGTTGTAGGCCACCTTGACGGCCTTGGCGATATCCGCCTGGTCATCAATATAGGTATGGCAGTTGCCGTCCAGGTGCTTGATTACCGGCACCCGGGCCTCGTTGCTGATCCGTTCGATCAGGCCCTTGCCACCACGCGGGACGATCACGTCCACATATTCGGGGTGGCTGATCAGCTCGCCCACGGCGGCACGGTCGGTGGTTTCCACCACCTGCACGGCAGTGTCCGGCAGACCCGCCTCGCGCAGCCCCACGCGAATGCATTCGGCAATCGCCTGGTTGGCATTAATGGCTTCCGAACCGCCACGCAGGATGGCCGCGTTGCCGGATTTCAGGCACAGGGCGGCGGCATCAATGGTCACATTGGGGCGAGACTCGTAGATAATGCCGATGACTCCCAACGGTACCCGCATCTTGCCGACCTGGATGCCGGACGGGCGGTAGGCCAGGTCGGTAATCACCCCGACCGGGTCGGCCAGCGCCATGACCTGTTCCAGGCCCTCGACCATGCCGTCAAAACGGGCCGGCGTCAGCTCCAGGCGGTCCAGCAGGGCGGCGTCCAGGCCGTTTTCCCGGCCGTTGTCCAGGTCCTGCTGGTTGGCTTGCAAAATGGCACTGCGGTGGCTGCGCAGGGCGCTGGCAATGGCGGCCAGGGCCCGGTTTTTGTCGCCGCTGCTGGCGCGGGCCATGGCGCGAGACGCCTTGCGTGCCTGCTCGCCAAGCCCTTGCATATACTGCTGGATGTTCATATCGGTATCGCGTTGAAAGAGAGTAATAAGTAGCAAAGAGCGGCATTATAACGATAACCGGCCCTTTACGCTTGCACACAAATGGTTAAGAATTGAAATCCTTTGCTACGCAGTCGTAACTAAGTGGCTGATTTTATTTGCGCATTTGTGCAGTGGCAATCGGAACGACAGGGTGCGCCATGGCAGTGCCCCAAAAAAAAGAACAAAACAGGCCAGCACGGAGGCCAGACACTATGGGCTTTCAGTACCAGGAATATACCCGCGCCGGGATCAAGGCGGCCCCCAGCCAGTTGTGGGTGGGCCAGTGGAAAATCGATTATCTGGCGTTTTCCAGCCCCGACAATGCAGCCAAACCGCCTTTGCTGGTGGTTGGCGGCGCCTTCCAGAATTTTACCTCCTACAAATACTGTGTAGAGCGCATCTACCAGGATTTTCCGGTCATCCTGATCGATTTGCCGTCGCTGGGCAATAATGACCAGCTGGCACCGGATCTGAGCATGGAAGATCTGGCCGATCTGCTGTTTGAGTTCACCCTGCAGAGCGGGCTGGAAAAAGTGCACCTGATGGGCCTGTCACTGGGGTCGGCCATCGCCAGCACCTTTGCCTACAAATACCCCGAGCAGACCGACAAGCTGATTGTTGCCGGCATCGTCACCCGGCCGCGCAAGAGCTGGCGCATGCTGGTGGAGGAGTCGGTGCGGGTGCTCGAGCAGGGCCGCATGGATGAATTCAGTCAGGCGGTGGTGCTCTATCTGGTCAACTATGACCGTCTCAAGGACACCGGCATCAGCCCCACCGCGCGCAAACTGTTCTACCGTCAGATGAAAAAACTCTCTGACAATGAACGCGAACGCTACAAGATCAACGGCCGGCGGCTGTTGTCCGTGGAAGGCCTGCTGGGCTACCCGGATTGCGACACCCTGGTCACCACCGGCGAGTTCGACAGTTTTACCCTGCCCTGGGAAAACGCCACCTTCGCCGACAAGTGCGCCAATGCCCAGTTCACCCTGATCAAGGGAGCGGACCACCTGCCGCAGCTGGAAAAGCGCGAAGTGTCGCTGGACCTGTTTTCCACCTTCCTGCGTGGTGAATCCCTGGACAGTGTCGGAGGCATTCGCCGTTTCCGTCGCGGTGAGTACTGGACCATCGAGCGGCGCCGGGCCGAGCGTCTGATCCCCTGCAACAATCATGGCCGTGTTACCAGTGAATCCCGGATCGGCGATCGTTTCCGGTTCAACAAGCCGGTGAGGGTGGTGGACATCAACTTCTTCGGTTGCCTGCTGAAACTGGATGAGCCGGGCTTCTCGCTGGCCGACCACGCCCGCGATTGCACCCTCTACATGGACAGCCCGGAGCTGAAACTGGAGTTGCTGGTATTCGATTATGACGAGGCCGGCTACCTGCGCTGTCTGTTCAAGCACGGCAATATCCAGGCTGCCGAGCGCTTTACCCAGCTACTGCGAGACGGCCAGTATTTTTTGCGCCAGGGCGGCGCTGACAAGGTGCACAAGATCTACGGCTGATCGAGAAAAGCGTTCGATGACAAAGGGCGGGCGGTCAGAGATGGCCTCCCGCTTTTATATTGATAGTAAAGGGCGCTTTCTGACGTTGCTAAGCTCGGGCCCGCTCCCGCGCCTGGGTTACCCAGGTTGCGGATTGAATACGCTTTCTAAGTTGCTAAGCTAGACGTCGTTACGCCACCGGGCGGTGTACGGTTGCGGATTGAATACGCTTTCTAAGTTGCTAAGCTTTCTTTATTTGCTTGGACTCTCTGGCACAGGTTGCGGATTGAATACGCTTTCTAAGTTGCTAAGCTTCGGCAACGCTTGCGGGGTCAGCCGTGCAGGTTGCGGATTGAATACGCTTTCTAAGTTGCTAAGCTGACCTGGAACGGGCGGGCATCCGTATTTACGTTGCGGATTGAATACGCTTTCTAAGTTGCTAAGCTCCGGCCAGCCGGAAGGAGCGGGCGGCATGAGTTGCGGATTGAATACGCTTTCTAAGTTGCTAAGCTA
>JAWVWY010000064.1:0-17615 GCA_033723495.1 Alcanivorax sp.
CTGCCGGAAGCGGAGCGTCTGAGCGGCCAGACCGGCATCAAGGCCAGCGGCGAAGCGCTGCAACGGACCAGCGGCCAGGCGGTGCTGGTCACCGGCACCCATGACGACACCGACCAGGTCACCAACCACCTGTTCCATGCCAGCGGCTGGCTGCAATGGCACTGGCCACGGCTACCACACAGCTACCATGGCTCCGGTTGCACGCTGGCCTCCAGCATTGCCTGCCTGCGCGCCCACGGCCAGCCACTACAAGCGGCGGTGGCAATGGCCCAGCAGCATGTGCACGACTTTCTGCGCAGTGCGTTCCGCCCAGGGCGCGGCCAGTATGTACCGAACCGGAACGTGCCGTGAAAAAAGCGCCAATCACCGGCCTTTACGCCATCACCGACCCGGCCCTGACCCCGGATGCGCAGCTGCTACCAGCCGCCGAAGCGGCCCTGCGCGGCGGTGCTCGACTGCTGCAATATCGGGACAAGACCGCCAGCCTCGGCCAGCGCCAGCAGCGGGCCAGCCAGCTACGCGATCTCTGCCACCGCTACCGGGCCTTATTTATCGTCAATGACGACCCGGATCTGGCCGCCAGGGTTGACGCCGACGGCGTGCATATCGGCCAGAGCGATGGCGGCCTGGCGCGGGCGCGGGCCCTGCTCGGCGCCGACCGGATCATCGGCGTTACCTGCCATGGTGATCTGTCACTGGCCGCACAGGCCGCCGCTGACGGCGCCGACTACCTGGCGCTGGGCCGCTTCTTCCCGTCCCTGACCAAGCCCCTGGCCCCCCCGGCGACCCTGGCGGTGCTGCGTCAGGCCAGCCAGCGCTGTCACCGGCCCGTGGTAGCCATTGGCGGAGTGAATGCGGATAATGCGCCGCAATTGATCGAGGCCGGGGCCGCCAGCGTGGCGGTCATTCATGCTTTGTTCGGGCACCCCGACCCAGCCGCCATTGAAGCCGCGGCGCGCCAGTTCAGCGCACTGTTCCCGGCCCGATAATCACCGCATTTTCAGGAGACCCGCCATGCGCAAGCATTCCCAGAAGCTGTTCCGCCAGGCCCAGAAACATATTCCCGGCGGCGTAAACTCGCCGGTGCGGGCCTTCAAGGGAGTGGGTGGCACGCCGGTATTCTTTGCCGCCGCCAGCGGCGCCCACCTGTATGACGAGGATGACAACCGCTACATCGACTATGTGGGCTCCTGGGGCCCGATGATTCTGGGCCACAACCATCCGCAGGTGGTTGCCGCCGTCCACCAGGCAGTGGATAACGGCCTCAGCTTCGGTGCTCCCACCGCCGCCGAAGTGGCCATGGCCGACAAGGTCTGCGAGCTGGTGCCATCCATGGACATGGTCCGCATGGTCAATTCCGGCACCGAAGCCACCATGAGCGCCATCCGCCTGGCACGCGGTTATACCGGCCGGGACAAGATCATCAAATTCGAAGGTTGTTACCACGGGCATGTGGACAGCCTGCTGGTTAAGGCCGGCTCCGGCGCCCTGACCCTTGGCAACCCCAGCTCGCCGGGCATTCCCGCCTCGGTGACCGCCGACACCCTGACGCTCAACTACAATGATGTGGCCAGCGTGGAAGCGGCCTTCCAGCAGTATGGTGAGGAGATCGCCGCAGTGATCGTGGAACCGGTGGCCGGCAACATGAACTGCGTACCACCCACCCGGGCCTTTCTGCAGGCACTGCGCCAGTTCTGTGACGACCACGGCAGTGTGCTGATTTTCGACGAGGTGATGACCGGCTTCCGGGTTGCCCTGGGCGGCGCCCAGCAGCTCTATTATATTACCCCGGACATGACCACCCTCGGCAAGATCATCGGCGGCGGCATGCCGGTGGGCGCCTTCGGCGGCAAGAAGGCGATCATGGAGCATCTGGCACCGCTGGGGCCGGTCTACCAGGCCGGCACCCTGTCCGGCAACCCGGTGGCCATGGCCGCCGGGCTGGCGACGCTGACGCTGATCAGTGAAGCCGGTTTCCACGACACCCTGACGGAAAAAACCACCCGCCTGCTGAACGGCCTCACCGAGGCCGCCCATGCGGAAGGCGTGGCCTTCACCACCGCCCAGGCCGGCGCCATGTTCGGCCTGTTCTTTACCGACCAGAGTCGCGTCAGCAGCTTTGCCGAGGTGATGGCCTGCGACAGTGAACGTTTCAACCGTTTCTTCCACCTGATGCTGGACCAGGGGATCTATCTGGCCCCCAGTGCCTTTGAAGCCGGCTTCGTTTCCGCCGCCCACAGTGACGACGATATCGACGCCACCATCGCAGCAGCGCGAAAGGCGTTCGGCAAGGTCTAAACCTCCAACCCAGAGGCGCCGTTCGCAGCCCGATAAAAGACCCGATGGCCGCAGCTTCACACCGAGAGCACCGGGGCATTGAGAGAGAAACTCCGCGTTTTCAGCGTTTCTGTGAGCTCGGTGGTAACGTCGTCTTTCCGGGAGTTCAGTCGCGCCCCAGTGCGGCCAGCCTGCCGCCGGTGAGCGCCAGCAGATCCGCTGGCGCCATGGCGATTTCCAGGCCGCGACGTCCGGCGCTCATGAAAATCTCCTGCTGCGAGCCGGCACAGCTATCCAGATAGAGCGGCAAGCGTTTTTTCTGTCCCAACGGGCTGATGCCGCCCAGCACATACCCGGTCAGGCGTTGCGCCTGGTCCGCCGGGCACATCACCGCCCTCTTTCCCCCATGCGCACGTGCCAGCAATTTCAGGTCCAGCTGAGCTGCCACCGGCACCATGGCCACCACCGGCGCACCATCCACCAGCGCCAACAACGTCTTGAACACCTGCACGGCCGGCACCCGCAGGGCTTCGGCAGCCTCCAGACCATAGCTGGCCACTGCCGAATCATGGTCATAGTGATGCAGGGTAAACGCCATGCCGGCCCGACGGGCGACCGCCACCGCCGGCGTCATGTTGTCGACGGCTCTCGCAGTTGCTCGGCGTGGGCGCGGGCGTTGTCGGCACCGGCCTGATTGCCCTGGCGGGCGCGGGCGGTGGCCACCATTTCCCACAACCCGGCCCGGTAGGCGGTGTTGTCCGGCGCCAGACGCAGGGCGCGCAGGGCAAAGCCCTCGGCGCCACGGGCGTCGCCTTGCGACAGATGCAAATCCGCCAGCTCCCGATACAGCCAGGAAGAATCCGGCGCCATGGTCAGGGCCCGCTCCAGATAACGGCCAGCGGCCCCCTGATTACCCTGTTGCCGGGCCTGCCGGGCGTGCTGATAAAGCTCCATGGCCGGCGACCCTGGCGCCAGCTCCTGTTCCACCGTCATCGGTGCCTGCGGCGTCGGCGCCGTGGAGGGCGCCATGGCACAACCGGCCATCAGCGCCGCCAGCAGGGTTACTTGAACAAGCCTTTGAACCACTTCACCACTCCTTTACCGGTATCCTTGACCACCCCGCAGCCGTCGCTCTGCTGGGGGATAGAGGCCTCCAGCATGGGGTAGCGGCGGGCGCCATGACAGCCCTTGGCACTCTGGTGCTGGCCATCCCCGGACACCCACACCCACTTCACCCCGGGCGGCAGCTTTTGCGACAGGCTGCGTTCGGGCAGGTGGGCCATCAGCGAGGTCCACACCGGCAGGGCGCCACTGGCGCCGGTCAGACCGGTGCCCTGGTTGTCATCGCGCCCCACCCACACTACCGCCAGATGGTTGGCGGAGAAACCGGCAAACCAGGCGTCACGCAAGTCATCGCTGGTGCCGGTCTTGCCGGCAATCTTCAGATCCTCCGGCAGCTGGCTTCGCGCTCCGCGGCCGGTGCCTTCCTCAATCACCTGCTGCATCGCCCACTGGGTCAGGAAGGCCGGGCCCGGGCTCTCCACTTCTTCAGTACTGACCGGATAACGCGCCAGCGGCTTGCCGCTCTTGTCGAGCACATCGGTAATGGAGCGCAAGCGGGTCTTGAAACCACCATTGGCCAGCGGCTGATACATCATCGCCACTTCGAAGGGCGTCAGCTCCAGGCTGCCCAGCAGGATACTCGGGTAAAGCGGAATATCCCGCTGCACCCCCAGGGTCTTCATGGTGTTCGCCACCTTGTCGAGCCCCAGGTCCAGGCCCAGGCGGGCAGTGGCCTGATTTCGGGAGTCGGCCAGCACATCCACCATCGGCATGGCTCCCAGGGACTTCTTGTCGTAATTCTGCGGCGCCCAGACCTTACCGTTGGGCAGTTTCACCTGCACCGGGCCATCTTCCAGCGGCGTGGCCAGAGAATATTTCTGCGGCTGGCTGACGGCGGTCAGCACCACCGCCGGCTTGGCCAGCGAGCCAATCGGTCGCACCGCATCCAGCGCCCGGTTGAAGCCGGCCTCACGGGATTGCCGGTTGCTGACCAGCGCCAGTACATCGCCCTGGGACGGCGCCACCACCACCACCGCGCCATTCAGGTGCTTGCGCTCATGGGGGTCGCGCTTTTGCAAATGATCATGCAGGGCCCGCTCGGCGGCCAGCTGAGCCAGCACGTCGAGGGTGGAATGAATATGCAGGCCCTCACGGCTGAGCACTTCCGGTGGGTAATCCCGTGCCAGCTGCCGCCGCACCAGATCGATGAAAGCCGGGAAAGCATACAGGGCGGAGGCGCCGCGCGGCACCACCTCCAGGGGCCGGGCGCTGTATTTTTGATAGTCTGCCTGGGACAGGGCGCCCTCCTCTTCCGCCACTTTCAGCACCGTATTGCGACGCTCCAGCGCGCGCTTGGGGTGACGGCGTGGGTCATACCAGCTGGGCCCCTTGAGCAGAGCCACCAGGGTAGCTAGCTGGTGCGGCTCCAGTTCTTTCAACGGCCGACCAAACAGGAACTGGGCCCCCAGCCCCATGCCATGAATGGCACGGTTGCCATCCTGGCCCAGATAGACCTCGTTCAGGTAGGCCTCGAGGATCTGCTCCTTGCTGTAGTGCAGCTCGAGCAGCAACGCCATGGGAATTTCCAGCAATTTGCGCGTCACCGTGCGGTCGGAGGTCAGCCAGAAGTTTTTCACCAGTTGCTGGGTCAGGGTGCTACCGCCCTGCACCAGGCCGCCGGCACGGATATCCGCCAGCAATGCCCGGGTCAGACCGCGAATGGAAATGCCATGGTGCTGATAAAAGCTGCGATCCTCGGTGGCCACCAGCATGTCCACCAGCAACGGCGGCACCTGGTCCAGCTTGACCAGCACCCGGTCTTCCTGGTGGCGGGGATGAATGCTGCCGATCTGCAGCGGTTCCAGACGGGCCAAATTGCCGGTCTTGTCGGCATGCAGCGACTGGATCTGGCCGCCGCCCAGGGTCATGGTGATGCGCTGGGGCGCCTCACCACCGTCACTGTCCTTGAAGCCACGGGTATGCAGAATCAGGGTGTTGCCGCGCCGGGCATAACTGCCCGGGGTAGACGCCGAGGAGGTATGCCGGTAGCGCATCAGGTCGAGCAGCTTGAGCATGTCCTGGCGGGACAACACTCGCCCGGCATACAGCTCCACCGGCCGCGCATAGACCCGCGCCGGCAGCTCCCAGACATGGGAGTCGAAACGCTGCCGCACCAGCGCATCCAGATAGGCAGTACCGGCGGCCAATAGCACCAGTAACACCAATGACAGCTTGACCACCAGACGCCAGCTGAACCAGCGGCGCGGGGCCTGCTTCTTGCTCGATGATTGCCGCCGCCCTTTGGCGGGGGACTTCTTCGCTTTTTTCGCCATGCTCGCGAGTATAGTGAAAAGTGAAACAATTAAGAGTGTCTATATGGCCCGGTGTTCCCGCCGCAGCCAGCAAACCGTTCCGCCCGGGGAAAATTAACACCGATTTTGCATCCCGCCTCCCGCCGCCCATAATAGGCGCCCTCGAATACAGTGAGCGCAATGGGAGCCTCCATGGAAAAGCGATACGACGTCTATGCCCTCGGCAACGCCCTGGTCGACACCGAAATCGAAGTCAGTGACGCCTTTCTGCAACGCATGGAGGTGGGCAAGGGGCTCATGACCCTGGTGGACGAGGCCCGCCAGGCGCAACTGCTGGCGGCACTGGCCGACGAGGCCCAGCCGCACAAGCAGACCAGCGGCGGCTCCGCCTGCAACACCGTGGTCGCCACCCGCTACTTCGGCGGCAGCAGCTACTACGCCTGCAAGGTGGCCGACGACGATACCGGCCATATCTTCGTCAATGATCTGACCGCTGCCGGCGTCGACACCAACATGGACGGCCAGCGTGACACGGGCACCTCCGGCAAATGCCTGGTGATGGTGACGCCGGACGCCGAACGCACCATGAACACCTTTCTCGGCATCTCCAGCGAAGTATCCGAGGCAGAGCTGGACGAAGCCGCCATCGCCGCCAGCCACTATGTCTATCTGGAGGGTTACCTGGTCAGCGCCGACAACGCCCGCGCAGCGGCCGTCAAGCTTCGGCAACTGGCCGAAAAACACGGCGTGAAAACCGCCCTGACCTTTTCCGACCCGGCCATGGTGCAGTTTTTCCGTGACGGCCTTGCGGAAATGCTCGGTGACGGCGTAGACCTGCTGTTCTGCAACGAGGCGGAAGCCACCAGCTTCACCGACACCGACAATGCCGACGCCGCCTTGCATCAGCTGCAGGGCCTGTGCCGGTCAGCGGTGATCACCCTGGGCGCCAGAGGCGCACTGGTCTGGGATGGCGAACAGACGCACCATATCGACCCGGTGCCGGTAAAGGCGCTGGACAGCAACGGCGCCGGCGACATGTTTGCCGGTGCCTTCCTGTATGCCATCACCCACGGCCATGACCACGCCAGCGCCGGCAAACTGGCCGCCGCCGCCGCCGCGCGCCTGGTAACGGAATTCGGCCCACGCCTGAGTGCCGACACCCACCGGCAACTGCGCAAGGATATTCTCGGTGACTGAGGCCATGGAACATATCTGCAACATCAACGACATCGAGCACGAAAGCGCCCGGGAATTTCAGAAGGACGGCCAGGCCGTGGTGGTGGCGAAATTCGACGGCCAGCTGCATGCCTACATCAACTGGTGCCCGCACCTGGGTATCGAGCTGAACTTCATGCCCGACCAGTTCATGGACAGCGACAACCAGTTCATCATGTGCGCCAACCACGGCGCCCTGTTCGAGGTGGAAAGCGGCAACTGTCTGTCCGGGCCCTGCAGTGGCGAGAAGCTGATCCCGGTGCCACTGGAAGTGCGCGGTGACCAGGTCTGGCTGGGCGAGGTACCTCAACCGGCATGAGCAGCGCGGCGAGCCACCCTTTTGATCTGCTGACCCCGGATTTCCTGCTGGACGCGGTGGATGCCGCCGGCTTTTTCTGCGATGGCCGACTGCTACAGTTGAACAGTTTCGAGAACCGGGTCGACCAGGTGGGTCAGGAAGACGGGCCACCGATCATCGCCAAGGTCTACCGGCCACAACGCTGGACAGATGCACAGATTCTCGAAGAACACGCCTTCAGCCAGTTTCTGGTGGAGCAGGAACTACCGGTCATTGCCCCCCTGCAACGCGATGGCGAGAGCCTGTTCCGACACGGCGACTTCCGCTTTGCCCTGTTCCGCCGGGCCGGCGGCCATGCCCCGGAGCTGGATAACGACGACCACCTGGAACAGCTCGGCCGCACCCTGGCTCGCTGGCATGCCTGCGGCAGCGACCGCCCCTACCAGCAACGCCCGACCCTGGACGTGCTTGCCGATATCCGCACCGCCAGCGAGTTTCTGGTCGACCAGGTGGTGGATCTCAACTACCGGAGCCAGTACCGGGATGTGACCGGACATTTGCTGGAAAAGCTGAAACCGCAACTCGACGACCCGCCCTTCGCGCTGCTCAACGTGCACGGCGACTGTCACACCGGCAATATCCTCTGGCGCGACGGCGGCCCGCACTTTGTCGATCTGGACGACAGCCTGCGCGCACCGGCCATGCAGGATCTGTGGATGCTGCTGTCCGGCGAGGACGACGAGCAGCAACATCAGCTACGGGTGCTGGCCCGTGGCTACGAGACCTTTCTGCCTTTCCCGTGGGCGCAGACACGCCTGATCGAGCCGCTACGCTGCCGGCGCATTATTCTCTACGATGCCTGGCTGGCCCGACGCTGGGACGACCCGGCCTTCCCGCCGGCGTTCCCCTGGTTCGAATCCATGAACTACTGGGGCAAGCAAGTCGCCCTACTGCAGCAACAATTACAGAGTCTGCACTGATTCACCGGTGCAGGTGCTACCGCAGCAATACGGGTAGCGGCTTATCCAGGCGGAACTGTTGCGCCGACAACGCCACCTTCCAGGCCAGCACCTCCACACCATTATCCACCGCTTCACGCAGCAATTGGCCATAACGGGCATCAATTTCATCCGCCGGCCGAGCCGCCAGTGCGCCACTGTGCTGAACGCAGAATAACAACACCGCACGCCTGCCTGACGCCACCACCTGCATCAGGGTCTGCAGGTGTTTCTGCCCCCTCTGGGTGACCGAATCCGGGAAGGCAATGATGCCGTCATCGGCATCATCCGGCCCCGCTCCCAGGGTCACGTTCTTCACTTCGATAAAGGTATGCGGGTCGGCGCGCTCGCCCAGCGCCAGGTCAAAGCGGCTGTCGCCGTATTTCACCTCACGCTCTACGCCACCGTCCGGATCCAGGGATGGCACCCGTGCCGCCCTCACCGCTTCTTCCACCAGCCCGTTGGGGCGGCCGGTGTTAACGCCGGCCCAGTGACCATGGGCCACCTGCACGGCTTCCAGAGTATGCCGGTACTTGCGCTTCGGGTTGCCGCTATCGGAAATCAGCGCCGCCTGGCGCTGCCCGGGCAGCACACAATTTTTCATGGAGCCGGTGTTCGGACAATGCACGGTCATCTCGCTGCCATCGGCACGGATCACATCCGCCATGAATCGCTTGTAGCGACGAACCAGCGTCACCGCCTCCAGGGAAGGCTCAAATTTCACAGGCTCTCCAGATATTGTTTCAGTCGGCCCAGGGCCTGCTCCAACCGGTGTTCGTCACAGGTATAGGCCAGCCGGATATAACGGCGATGGTCATGCCCCTCACCGAAATCCAGCCCCGGCGTCACCGCCAGCTTGGCCTGCTCCAGCAGATCGGCACTGAAGGCAAAGCTGTCGTCGGTATAATCGCTGACATCCACATACAGGTAGAAGGCACCGTCCGCCCGTGACACCACCGGCAGCCCCAGCCGGGCCAGACCATTGAGCAGGCAATGGCGACGGGCCGCCAGCAACTGATGGCGCTGCTCGAGCACCAGCAGGGTTTCCTCTTCCAGGGCCGCCAGGGCACCGTACTGGGCCGGCGCGGAAGGCGCCAGGAACAGGTTCTGGGCGATCCGTTCCATGGCCGGCACCAGCGCCGCTGGCGCCACCAGCCAGCCCAACCGCCAGCCGGTCATGCAGAAATATTTGCTGAAACTGTTGATGACCAGCACATCATCAGTGTGGGCCAGCACCGATCCGGCCGGCTGCTCATAGCACAGCCCCTGGTAGATTTCGTCCACCAGCAACAGACCGCCCTGTTCTTTTACCCCCCGAGCCATGTCGGCCAGGAGTTGCGGTGCCAGCATGTTGCCGGTGGGGTTGTCCGGGCTTGCCACCATGGCCAGGCGGGTATTGGGCTGCCAGGCCGCCAGCAACTGCCGGGTATCGAGAACAAAATGCGAATCGGCCTGCAACACCACCGACTGCGGCTCTCCACCCACCAGCTTCACGAACTGGCGATTGCAGGGATATCCTGGGTCGCACAGCAGCACGCCATCCCCCGGATTGACCAGCGCCGCCAGCGCCAGTTGCAAGGCCCCCGACGCCCCCGGCGTGACGACCACCTGACCCGGATCAACACAGGCACCGAAACGCTGCTGGTAATCTCGCGCTATGGCTTCGCGCAGTGCCGGCAGGCCAGCAGCAGGGGTATAGCCGGTATGCCCGCTGGCCACTGCGCGGTCCACCGCGGCCAACACTGCCGGCGGCGTGGAAAAATCCGGCTCACCCACTTCCAGGTGAATGACATCATGACCCTGGGCGGCCAACTGCTGGGCTCGCTCCAGCAGGGCCATAACATGAAAAGGAGGCATCTGCTCGGCAAAACGGGAAAGGGCAATCACAACAATCCTCTTTTCAGATGGGGCCGCACGGCTATAATCAGCCGGACTTCAACGCTCCTGCGCGGTTGCGACCAAATGGTGACAAGTCTAACCATTAGGGGGTAAGGTCAAAGATTACATTATGCCAATGTCCGGGAACCTCTGAAAAAAGGTCTGGTGACGCTGAAATCGGTGAGCGCCATGCCTGACCCTGAGTCCGACGAGGCATTCACCAACAACCTTAACCTGTGCAGGCGCCCAGGGATAACGGGTGAACCGATAGAGAGTCGAGAAGATGCTTAGGGAGTTAATCAAGATGGCCTCCGGCAAGAAAAAAGCCCCCAAAAAGGCGGCTAAAAAACAAGCAACCGGCACCGCCTCCAGCAGCAAGAAAACCACGTCTGCATCTTCCGGCACCGGCAAGACCTCGGCTTCCACCAAGGCTGCGGCTAAAAAGGCTCCGGCCAAGAAAGCCGCGGCCAAGAAGCCGGCAGCCAAAAAAACCGCAACCAAGCCTGCGGCTAAAAAAGCCGCGGCGAAGAAAGCCCCGGCCAAAAAGGCCACCGCCAAGAAGCCGGCTGCAAAAAAAACCGCCGCCAAGCCTGCGGCTAAAAAAACTGCAGTGAAGAAAGCGCCGGCCAAGAAGGCCGTTGTCAAGAAACCGGCCGCCAAAAAAGCCGCCGCCAAGCCTGCGCCCAAGAAAGTCGCTGCCAGCAAACCGGCACCGAAAAAAGCGGCCCCAAAAAAGGCCACCGCCAAACCCCAGACAAGCAAACGAGCCGCCGCCAAGCCGGCAGTCTCTAAATCAGCGTCAGCGGAAAAACGCAAACTGCCCATTTCTGGCAAAGCCAGTGCGGCAGCCAATACCGCGGCGCGCCAAGCATCTACCACGGGCCCAGCCAGGACGGCAGGCAATGGCAAGGGAACCACGCCGGCCCGATCTGCCTCTTCTGCTCAGGTGAAAAAAACGGTGAAAAAACAGACATCCGCCTCCGCATCCCAGGCCCAGCTGCATGGTTTCGAGCCCTATCAGCCGGCCAAGGATGAGGAATACATGAACGAAACCCAGCGTGACCACTTCCGCAAGATTCTACTGGCCTGGCGCCAGGAGTTGATGGAAGAAGCCGATCGCACTATGCACCACCTTCAGGACGAACAGGCCAACCTGCCGGACCCGGCCGACCGAGCCACCCAGGAAGAAGAGTTTGCCCTGGAGCTGCGTACCCGCGACCGCGAGCGCAAGCTACTGAAGAAAATCGAGAAGACCCTGGACCTGGTGGACAAGGATGACTACGGCTTCTGCACCGCCTGCGGGGTAGAAATCGGCATCCGCCGCCTGGAAGCCCGCCCCACCGCCGAACTGTGCATCGACTGCAAGGAACTGGCGGAGATCAAGGAGAAACAGCTGGCCGGGTAAAAGGCAGTGAAGAATTAATAATGAATAATTAATAGCTCGTGATCGCGGGTTGTTGACTCTGCCAACCAAGAGGCCGCGCCAAAACATTGTGCGCGGCTTCCTGCGTTTCAGCCCCCTGCTATTCTCATCCGCGCAACTATTAATTATTAACTTTTCATTATTCATTGCCCTATGACCTATCGCGGACGCTTCGCCCCCACCCCCTCCGGCCCGCTGCACTTTGGCTCGCTGGTGGCGGCGCTGGCCAGCTGGCTGGAAGCCCGGGCTGCGGGCGGGGAATGGCTGGTGCGGGTGGATGATCTGGATCCGCCGCGAGAGGTGCCCGGTGCCGCCGATACCATTCTGGCGCAGCTGGAGCAGTTCGGGCTGGCCTGGGATGGTGCGGTGCGCTACCAGAGCCAGCGCCATGACGCCTATCAGGCCGCCGTGGAGAAACTGCTGGAGCAGCAACAGGCATTCCATTGCACCCTTACTCGCAAGCAACTGGCTGCCCGGGATCACAATCACCCCGGCATCAGCGCCGCAGTCAATGCCCGTGACAACGCCTCGGTGCGCCTTGCGGTGCCGGATCGCGAGCTGTGTTATGACGACGGTATTCAAGGGCGGGTCTGCAACAACCTCCATCGGGACGGCGGCGCCTTCGTGATTCGCCGCCGCGACGGGTTATTCGGCTATCAGCTGTCCTGTGCCCTGGATGATGCCGACGACGGCATTACCCATGTACTGCGCGGGGCCGACTTGATTGATTCCACCCTGCGCCAGCGCTGGCTGCTGGAATGCCTGGGCCGCCCCGCACCGCAGTACGCCCACTTGCCGGTGGTCACCGATGGCCGCGACACCAAACTGTCCAAATCCGCCGGCAGCGATGCCCTCGATCCCCAACGCGCCAGCCAGCTGCTTACCGCCGCCCTGCACTGCATGGGCCTGCAGCCGCCGGCAGACCTACAGGGCGCGCCGCCAGCAACATTGCTGGCGTGGGGCAAAAGCCATTACCCGCAACATCAATGGCCAGCAGGCCGCCAGCAACCATTACCAGAGCCGTTAAACGTGCAAGGTTAACGTTTCAAAAAGCGCCAACGGGCCGCGAGGGACTGCCGTGCCGGGCCGCATAGCAGGCGCTACCGCCATCGCTGGCAGGCAAGCTTGCGCAGCAACTCACAATCATGAACGTGCAGCCGGCACCCTTTGCTACTTTGAATTTTAAACTCGCCCCCCGCTTTTACACACATCCCCCACCTGACGTATGCTTTCCGGCCTGAAGGGGCATAAAACCGACATGTACACTGACCGCCTGCTAATCATCTTTATTATTGGCGCCTACCTGTTGTCACCGGCCATTATCGACTGGTGGAGCGAGGGCGGCCGTGCCTGGTATCGCCCTTACCTGATCTGGCTGGGCCTGATCGCACTCAGTTACTGGGTGGCTCGCAGCAGAGATGTCGATGGCCTTTAGTGTCAGCCACCTGATCCTGATTGCCTGTGGCTACCTGCTGTTCCTGTTTCTGGTGGCTTGGGCCACCGAACGCGGCTGGCTGCCTGCGCGCCTGGTGCGCCATCCGGCGGTCTATGTGTTTTCCCTGGGAGTCTATGCCAGCGCCTGGGCCATCTATGGCACGGTGGGTTACGCCTACCAGTATGGCTACAATTTTCTGTCCTATTTTCTGGGCATTTCCGGCGTCTTCCTGCTGGCGCCGATCCTGCTCGCCCCCATCCTGCGGCTGACCACCACTTACCAGCTCAGCTCGCTGGCCGACCTGTTTGCCTTTCGCTATCGCAGCCGCCTGGCCGGCGCTCTCACCACCCTGATGATGCTGGTGGGCATGCTGCCACTGCTGGCCTTGCAGTTGAAGGCGGTGGCCGAATCTATCCAGATCCTCAGCGGCCAGGACAGCGCCCGCAACCTGGCGTTCTGGTTCTGCAGTCTGATGGTGCTGTTCGCCATCCTGTTCGGTGCCCGTCACACCACTGCCCGCGAAAAGCACGAAGGCCTGGTGGTGGCCATTGCCACCGAATCACTGATCAAACTGGTCGCCTTCGTGTCCGTGGCACTGCTGGGGCTATACGGCGTTTTCGATGGCCCGTCCGGGCTCAACGCCTGGCTGGACAACCACCCGGAGATGCTTTCGCGCCTCTATTATCCGCTGCAAGATGGCACCTGGCATTCCATGATCATGGCGTTCTTTGTCTCCGCCGTGGTCATGCCACACATGTTCTACATGGCCTTTACCGAGAACCTCAATCCACGGGCGCTGATTACCGCCAGTTGGGCGCTGCCCCTGCTGTTCCTGGTGATTGCCCTGTGCGTGCCGCTGATCCTCTGGAGTGCCGCCGCCAGCAATGCCCCCACCCCACCGGATTACTATGCGCTGGGCGTCGGCATGGTGACCGGCGGCAAGGGCGCCTTGCTTGGCTACCTGGCAGGCCTGGCCGGTGCCAGTGGCATGCTGATCGTCGCCACCCTGGCGCTGGCCGGCATGTGCCTCAACCATCTGGTGCTACCGGCCAGCCCATTACATCAGGGCCAGAATCTCTACCGCAATCTGCTGTGGACCCGCCGGGTGTTGATTGCCGCCATCCTGGCGCTTTCCTATGCCTTCTATCTCACCACCGGTACCCAGCACACCCTGATGGAACTGGGGGTGCTGTCGTTTGTCGCCACCCTGCAGTTTGTTCCCGGCCTGATCGGCGCCTTGTTCTGGCCCTCCGGTAACCGCAACGGGTTGTTTGCCGGCATGCTGACCGGCCTGCTGATCTGGTGCCTGGCACTGTTGATTCCGGTGACCCACCCAGAACTGGAAATCACCAGTCTGATGGACCTGATGGGCATCCGCTTCCAGAGCGGCGCCCACCAGTGGCAGCACGTGGCGCTGATTTCGGTCACCGTCAACGCCCTGATCTATGCCATCGTCTCGATTGTCACGCCCATGTCCCGCTCAGAGCGCAACGCCGCCGAAGCCTGTGCGGTGGACAGTCTGCGCCGCCCCTACCGCTGGGACCTGCAGGCACAGAATGTGGATGACTTCATTACTGCCCTGAGCCAGCCACTGGGGCCCATCACTGCCCGCCGCGAAGTGGATATGGCGCTGCATGATCTGCGCCTGAGCCCCGCCGAAACCCGCCCCTATGCACTGCGACGGTTGCGCGACCAGCTGGAAACCAACCTGTCTGGTCTGCTGGGGCCCTCGGTGGCCCACCAGCTGATGGACGATCACCTGCCCTACCAGCCCCAGGAAGAACAGGAATCCAGCGAGGACATCCAGTTCATCGAGTCACGCCTGGAACAGTATCGGGATCGTCTTTCCGGCCTGGCTGCGGAACTGGACGGGCTGCGCCGCTTCCACCGTCAGACCCTGCTGGAACTGCCCATGGGGGTAATCTCGCTGGGCGCCGACAACGAGATTATCGGCTGGAACCGGGCCATTGAGGCGCTCACCGATATCAGCGCCGAAACCACCATCGGCTCCCGGCTCCACACCCTGCCACCGCCCTGGGGGGAGCTGTTCAGCCATTTCAGTCAGCAGGAAAGCGCTCACCTGCCGCAGCACAGTGTCGAGGTGGAAGGGCAGACCCGCTGGTTGAGCCTGCACAAATCCCAGGTGGCCGGCAGCGGCACCAGCGAACAGGCCGGCGGCCAGGTATTGGTGATTGAAGACGTCACCGAACTGCGTCATATGGAAGCGCACCTGGCACATAACGAACGACTGGCCTCCATTGGCCGGCTGGCCGCCGGCGTCGCCCATGAAATCGGCAACCCGGTCACCGCCATCGCCTGCCTGACCCAGAACCTGGACATGGAGCTGGACGAACAGGAACTTCACGAGGCTTCCCGCCAGATTCTCGAACAGACCCGGCGCATAACTCGTATCGTCGAGTCACTGGTAACGTTCAGTCACTCCGGTGGCATCAGCCGTGCCCAGCACGCCCCGGTCAAGATTCACGATACTGTGCAAGAGGCGATCTCGCTGCTGCTGCTGGACCCGGACCACCGCCAGCAACCGTTTGAAAATCACTGCGATGCCAGCCATCAGGTGCAGGGCGATGCCCAGCGACTGCTGCAAGTGTTCATCAACCTGCTCGGCAATGCCGCCGATGCCAGTGACGCGGACAAGCCGGTGCGCGTTTTCTCGCAACAGCAGGGCGCCAGCCTGATGATCCAGGTAGAAGATGACGGCCACGGGGTACCGACGGAATTGCGCGATGCCCTGTTTGAGCCTTTTGTCACCAGCAAGGCACCAGGCCGCGGCACCGGCCTTGGCCTGGCGCTGGTATACAGTATTATCGAGGACCACCGAGGCAGCATTCGCGTGGAAAGCCCGATCCGCGACCAGCAGGGTACGCGCTTTGTGATCCACCTTCCGCGGTACCCGAATGCCTCTTCCCCGGCGCAGGATACTAGTCTATGAGCCACATTCTGATTGTTGAAGACGAGCCGGTTATTCGCGGCGCCTTGCGTAAGCTGCTGGAGCGGCATGAGCATTCGGTGGCCGAAGCCGAGTCTGTCGAGCAGGCTACCGAACAGGGCCTGAGCCAGTTCGATCTGGTCATCAGCGACCTGCGCTTGCCCGGCGAGCCGGGCACCTCTCTGATCAGTCAGGCCCGTGGCACGCCGGTACTGATCATGACCAGCTATGCCAGCCTGCGCTCAGCGGTGGACGCCATGCGCCAGGGCGCAGTGGACTACATCCCCAAACCCTTCGACCACGATGAAATGCTACTGGCGGTGGAACGGGTTCTCAAGGAAGGCCGTCTCAACCGAGGCAACCAGGCACTGCGCCGGGACATCGAACGCAACTTCCCGGTCCATAACATGGTCGGCGACAGTGAGGCCATGGAAGAAATCAAACACCGCATCCGCCGGGTCGGCCCCACCAATACACCCGTGCTGATCATGGGCGAAGCCGGTACCGGCAAGGAACTGACCGCCCGCGCCCTGCACGAAAACAGTGACCGCGCCAGCGGCCCGCTGGTCACGGTACATTGTGCCGCCATCCCCAAGGCCCTGCAGCCTTCCGAATTATTCGGGGAAGGCGATGAAGGTGGCCGCATTGAGGAAGCCGACGGTGGCACGTTGTTCCTTGACGAAGTGGGCGAGCTGGACGGCGATACCCAGGGTCGTCTGCTGACCCTGCTGACCCGACATGAGATCCACCGGCAGGGCTCCCTGACCCCGCGGCGGGTGGATGTGAGAGTGATTGCCAGCAGTCAGCTTGGGCTGCCGGCCCGCGTCAGCCAGGGCAGCTTCCGCGATGACCTCTACTACCGGCTCAATGTCATGGAACTGCAGCTGCCGGCCCTGCGCCAGCGCCAGCAAGACCTGGAGCCACTGGCCAATGCCTTGCTGTCTCGCTGTTGCGAAAAACTGCAGCGCCACGATCTGTATTTCACCAGCGCCGCCAAGCAGGCCATGCGCGACTACAGCTGGCCTGGCAATGTGCGTGAGCTGGAGAATGTGATTGAACGGGCGGTAATTCTCACCGAAGAAGAGGGCATTGGCCCGGCTCAGCTGGGCCTCAACCCCAATCGCACCCCCCAGCCGGTCAGCCGCGCCAGCCTGGACCCCAGCGAGGACCTGTCTCTGGAAGATTATTTCACTCGCTTTGTGATGGAAAACCAGGATTCCATGACGGAAACGGAGTTGGCCCAGAAACTGGGCATCAGTCGCAAGAGCCTGTGGGAGCGACGACAACGGTTGGGGATACCGCGCAAGAAGAATTCGTCACGGCGAGGCTGATGGCTGACGAGCGACAAAATGGCACGTTCGCGCCTCTTCTGCCCCGAGGGGGGAACACAAGTGTTACCTCTCTACACATGCAAGTAACAACTTCGTTACACAAAGGGCTCCAGTGTTTACCTTCTTTCTAGCTATTGAGCGCAAGTTCATGTTTTTTATAAAAATAACACTTTGTTGCAAAGGCGAACCCATCCGGGCACTATGAATCCCACGCCAGATAACGAAAACAACAACGGCGTAACGGCTCAACAATAACAACAAGAAAGAAGAACAAGAATTTCACGAGCCAATGCAGTGCTGCTGCAACAAATGATTGCAGCACAAGGCAGAAAACAACACAAACAATAATAACAACAGAATCAGCGCAAAATGTGGGGGCCACAACCAAGGTTGTGGCCCCTTTTTACTTTTCAAGCCCACAACCCGCCATTTTATCTCA
>JAWVWY010000065.1:0-17408 GCA_033723495.1 Alcanivorax sp.
CACCGTCATTAGCTCGTCTTCCGTCCACTGCTTACCCGCCATTACTTATCCTTTTCAATTCTGTACCCACTGTAGCAAACCCTATTTCAAGGAAGGGCGGCTGTCACCGGCTTTACCGTTTCCGCAATCGCTTCTAACTCATGCAAGCCCAAATCATCTCCATGCTCATCATGATCCTCAAAGTAAGCAGTCGGCCAGCCAAGATCTTCTGGCCTAAAATGCACCACATCTGGCCAAACCTGTAGGTCTGCGAAGCGCTCGAGAATCATTGCCTCAACCTCCTCTACACTCCTAGCGTCGGCCACATCGACGACAACGGATTCGCATTGTTTGTAATTACTCGCATCTCGATAGAGATAGTTCACCTCAAAAATCATTGCACAGCCCTCCCCCCTCACTTCTAACCAACCACAAACCGCCCCACACTCGGGCAAATTGCCTGGACCGTGGGCAGGAGGAAAAACCTGGAAGACTGCGCAAAGCCAACCTGCAGGACAGTAGTTCCGCAGCATCCAAGAATCCCGATCGGGAACAAACACCCCCCTATGAAACAGGAACTCTGACAGTATTCTTGTACGCTCTGCGACGGATTTCGGTCAGCAAGTTCGCCTTGCACGAAAAGCCCGGGGGCTGACGCAGGCTGAGCTTGCCGCCATTGCCGGAGTGGGCACTCGCTTTGTTTCCGAGCTGGAACGAGGCAAGAAAAGTGCCCAGCTGGGGTTGGCGCTGGAACTGGCACGACTGGTGGGGGTTGACCTGACTGCCCGACCACGAAGAGGGCACGCCTCATGAGTCAGACGCTTGTGGTGTGGTATCAGCAACAGCGGGTTGGCCGGCTGATTGTGAATGGTGCGCAGCAGATGGCGTTTGTCTGCGACGGCGATGCGGTTGGCAACGGCTGGCAGCTGGCCCCGTTCCATGATCTGGTATGCACGTTGGCGATACCCCATGTCAGCCATCGACTTGCCCTGCCGGTGGGCAGCAAGGACGATCCGCAAAATCTGCATCGCAACCATTGAGTCACAGGCAACCCGTCTCTGCGACGAAGCGGATAGCTGGCTCAACCGTTTCCGTGAGCAGTATGGCGAACTGCCTGCGCTGGACTGCATCAATGCCATTGTTTGCAGGCAATCAATCAAGGCACTGCGCAGTTGGCTATAAGCAACGCTTATCTGCCAGCCGTTGCCCGTTGGCAGGGACATCCCTAAGCTGAACAAACCCCCTCGGACGGATAACAACAATGAAGCTCGCCGCCCTCACTCCCCCCCTTGAAGCCCTCTATGCCTCCTCGGACGACATTCTGCTTGTGATGCTGGTCAGTAACGATGGCCTGCCCATCGTGCATGTTGGCGAGGGGCTGGACTACGACGAACAGAGCAGCCTGTTTTTTGAAATGAAACGGGCCTGCGACCGGGTACTGGATGGATTAGCCATGGGACACAGTGAGGAACTGTTTATCCGCTGCCGGGAAGGCTGCATCTGTATCTGGCCAGTGAAAGACATGGTGTTTGCCTGCCTGGCGCGGCCATCGATCAATTCACAGCAGATGCAGATGCGGGTCTGGAAAACCCTCTCGCAGCTCAATAGCCGGGAATAACCACTGATAACGACAGCTGCGCACAGAAATGTCTAGCCGTTCTCATTGTGCCTGAAACCCAGGCAGCACCTGCCCTGCAAGGTGACAACCCCGCCCCGGCGCAACAAAAAAACACATCGGCTCCGTGGATAGAAACAGGCCCTCCGCCTAGCTTTTAGGCTACTTCAGGAGGGACGCATGACAAGACTTACGATAACAACAGCCTTGCTCGCCGCACTGCTGAGCGGTGGCTTTTTCAATCCGGCCCAGGCCAGCGATCAACCGTCACAAACCCGCTCTGCCGCCGGCAACATCATTGCCGATCAATATATCGTCACGCTGGCACCAGACATTGTCAGTCGGCTGGGTGTCACCGACCTTGCCACGGCGATCAATACCCTGCTGACCAGTGTCGGCGGCGGCGATGTCCTTTACACCTACCGGCACGCACTGACCGGCATGGCGGTAACGCTGAGCCAGCCTCAGGCCGCGCTACTGGCCGCACTCCCCGGGGTGACCGCCATTGAACCGAATCGCACGGTGACGGCCACCGCCATCGAGAACAATGCCACCTGGGGGCTGGACCGGGTAGACCAGCCCAATTTGCCCCTGGACGGCAGCTATCAATACCCGGATAACGCCGGCAAGGGCGTAACCGTCTATGTCATTGATACCGGTCTGCGCGCCAGCCACAGCGAATTCACCGGCCGGGTAGCCAGTGGCCGCAACTTTGTCAGTAGTGGCGGTTTCGTGTTGTTTGGCAGCAGTATCGACCCGGCCAATACCGATGATTGCAATGGCCATGGCACCCACGTTTCCGGGACTGCTGTCGGCACCGTATACGGTGTTGCCAAGCAGGCGAAGATTGCGCCTGTGCGGGTGCTGGATTGCAACGGCAGCGGCAGTGACGCCACCGTTATCGCCGGGGTGGACTGGGTCGCCGGCAATCACCACAACCCGGCGGTAGCCAATATGTCACTAGGTGGTGCCAATTCCAGTGCGCTGGATACCGCCGTGCGCAATGCGGTTGCGGACGGCGTCACCATGGTGGTGGCGGCCGGTAATGACAGTGCCGATGCCTGTAACGGCTCACCCAACCGGGTTGCCGAAGCCTTCACCATCGGCGCCACCACCAATACCGACCAGCGGGCGTCTTACTCCAATTATGGTGCTTGTCTGGACCTGTTCGCGCCTGGCAGCAACATCACTTCCGCCTGGTACCAATCCGATACCCAGACCGCGCAATTGAGCGGCACGTCCATGGCGACCCCCCACGTGACCGGCGCCGCGGCGCTCTATTTATCCGCCCACCCCAGCGCGACGCCACAACAGGTGATGCAGGCCCTGACCGACGACAGTGTTAAGGGCGTGGTGGGCAACGCCGGCAGCCAGTCACCCAACCGGCTGCTGCAGGTGACCCAGGATCAGGGCTCGGTCACCGACCGCCTGCCCACCGCCGCCTTCACCACTAACTGCCAGGGCACTATTTGTGCGTTTGATGGCAGTGGCAGCAGCGACGACAACGGTGTCGCCAGCTGGGACTGGCAGTTCGGTGACGGCAGCAGCGCCAACGGCGTGCAGGTATCCCACGATTATGGCCAGGGCGGTACTTTCACAGTCTCGCTGACGGTCACCGACACCGCCAACCAGACCGGCAATGTGCAACACGATGTGCAGCCGCAGGCACAGACAACCAGCTGTACCGACTGCACCCGCTACCAGGGCGAGCTTGGTGCCGGCGGCAGCACCACCGTACCGACCAATGGCTTCAGCTTTGCTGGCGGCAACCTGGATGCCTGGCTGAGCAGCCCGGCGGGCAGCAGCTTCACCCTGAACCTGCAAAGCCAGAGCTGTGTGCTGTTTTTCTGTAGCTGGTCTACGGTGGCCAGCAGCAGCGGCCAGAATGGCATGACGGAGCTGCACACCAGCAGCGGCAGCGGCACCTACCGCTGGCAAATCCAGGCGCAGAGCGGTTCCGGCGCCTTTACCCTGCTGACCAATCCCTGACCCCATCGGGCGTCACCTCCCGGTGGCGCCCTTTCTCACAACTCAGAACAGGGAAAGCTGGGCGTCACTGACTGCCCCGGAGCCACGGCGTTGCTTGCGCCGGCTGCCGTGTTTGCGATTGACGGCACGACTTTGCTCCCGGAACCCGGCGGCCTGACGGGCCTCGGACAGGGCACGACGGGCAGCGCGCACCGCCTCCTCGAAATTCACCAATGGCGCCGGATAGTCGCTACCGATACGCACACCACTGTCACGTTGCTGTCGGGCGCCCATTAACCAGGGCTGATGAATCCAGGCTTGCGATACACCCGCCAGCTCCGGCACCCAGCGACGAATAAAGCGCCCCTGCGGATCGAGCTTGCGGGCCTGCAGGGTAGGGTTGTACATGCGCAGGGCATTGATGCCGGTGACGCCGGCCTGCATCTGGATCTGCGGGTAATGAATGCCCGGCTCATAGTCCACAAACAGGCGCGCCAGATGCAACGCCGGTTCACGCCAGTGCAGCCAGAGCGGGTAACAGGCGGTGGACACCAGCATGGCGCGCATGCGGAAGTTGATCCAGCCGTGGTGATGCAGGTAGCGCATGGCCGCATCCACCAGCGGCCAGCCGGTCTGCCCGGCTTTCCAGGCCGCCAGCCAGGCCGGATTGCCCGGCTCCTCACGCAGCTCGCGCAACCCCGGGTGCAGGCTCTGATGCTCCATGTCCACCTGGTCTTCCAGCTTCTGGATAAAGTGGCAATGCCACCACAGTCGCGACTCGAAGGCAGCCAGACCGGCGCCCAACGGCTCGCCAGGCTCGCTCTCCTGCCGCGCCCACAGCTGCTGCACGACCTGGCGCAGGCTCAGACACCCCCAGGCCAGGTAAGGACTGATGCGCGAGCCGGCATACTGGGCGCGCTGCGGCGCACTGATACCGCCACGGTAACCCCGGGCCCGCTGGTTGAGAAAGCTCTGCCAGACCCGTTCGCCGTTATCGCTACCACCGCGCTGGCGGCCGGGGCAGGGGCTCTGGTCCGCCCCCCGTGAGCGGGTCAGGTCCGGCCACTCCGGGGCCGGCGCCAGCGAAGAGGCCGGGCCAGGCGGCGGCGTTAGCGGTTCATCCATGAAAGCCTGCCAGTGGGCCGCCCAGTGGTCCCGGTCAAGGCAGGGGCGCATGACGCCGAAGGGCGCATGCTCACGCCACGTCACGCCCCGGGACTCGCACCAGGCCTTCACCTGGCGATCCCGGGCATAGGTCCAGTGACCGCCGTACTCCTCATGGCTGTGCAGGGCAAAAGCGCCGAAGCGGCCGTACAGATGATCCAGCACAGTCACCGTCTCGCCCTCCACCACCCACAGGGGCAGACCGATGGCCGCCAGCTGGCGGCGCAGGTCTTGCAGGCTCTCGGCAATGAATTGCCATTGCCGGGCGCTGCTGTCCGGCTGCTGCCAGTAATCCGGCTCGATGATGTACAGGGGCAACACCAGGCCGGCCTGGCAGGCCTCCCACAGGGGGCGGTGGTCACCGATGCGCAGGTCACGCTTGAACCAGACCACCTGGGCGGTCATGGCGTTACCTGGTCTGTCGCGGGCAACGCCAGCATGGCCGCCGGATAGTCGGCCAGCGGGTCCGGCTGGCCGGCGCTGAAATGCAGCGCCAGGCACTGCGCAACGCCCAGCCCACGCAGGGCCGGCAACCAGTGATGCAGATGAGCGGCATCCGGGTCGTGGCGTAGCCATTGTCGGGTGGGGCTGAAGCGACGACCGCCGCGGGCATCGTGGCCCTTGCCGGCGATATAGGCCCAGTTGCCCCAGTTGGAGGCCACGTCATGGTCCACCAGATGGTGTTCAAACCAGCGAGCCCCGCGTCGCCAGTCGAGCCCCATGTCATGGACAAAAAAGCTGGCCAGGTTCTGTCGACCCCGGTTGGACAGATAACCGGTGGCCATCAGCTCCCGAAGGTTGGCATCGATAAACGGCAGCCCGGTGCGCCCCTGACACCAACGCTGCCAATACTCTTGATGGCATTCCACGCCCGGCGGTGGAAAATCCGGTGAATGACTCAGCCCCTGATAACGGAACACCGCCGTGCCATGCTCACGCAGGGACCAGTGAAAGAACTCCCGCCACAGCAATTCAAAACGTAACCAGTAACTGTGCTCACTGGCGCCGTGACGCCGCTCGTACTCGAGAATCTCATGCCAGACCCGGCGCACCGACAGACAGCCCCAGGCCAGCGCCGCACTCAACCGGCTGGAAAACCCCCCGCCGATAAGCTGGTTGCGGGTGGCCTTGTAGTGGGCGATATGGCGGTCGGTAAACAGGTACTGTTCCAGCCAGCGCCGGGCCACCGGCTCGCCGCCAGGCAGGGAAAAATAATCGCGATGGTTTCGCAACCAGTGGCGGCTGCGCTGCTGCAAGGGAACCAGCGCAGATTCCGTGGCCGCCGGCAATGGCAGGGGCGCGGCGGCGGTGAGTGCCGGCGGCGCGCCCTCGGGCATGGCAATAGCAGGCCCGCCGTCGACTTCCAGCCGCCGACGAAAGCGACTAAAGGTGTCGGGAAAATCAGACGACCAGGGTAATGAATCCGAACACAGCAGAGTGCGGGTCTGCACTTCATGCACCCGGATACCGGCCTGCCGCAAGGCGGCAATATCCGCCATTTCCTCGGGGGCATCCGCTTGCGCGGTGACCACCTGCAACGGCACCTGGCCTTGCCAGTGGGCCAACAGGGACGATGGCTGCCCGCGGGCGGTGACCAGCGTCAGTCCATGCTCATGCAGTGATTGCGCCAGAGCCTGCACGCTTTCCACAAGAAAACAGGATTTGGCCGGGCCCAGACGATCCTGCCCCTCTTCACCGGGCGACAGCCAGCGTTCCGGCAGCAGATACAGTGGCAATACCGGCTCGCCCAGCACTGCCGCGTGCTGCAGCAGGGGCTGGTCATGTACGCGCAGGTCCTGACGGAACCAAACCACGGTGATCATTTACGCCCCCCTGCCGACACCTCAACACTAGCGGCTGCAACAGGCCGCCCCGATGGCGAACCTGGTTGCAACCCCGACGGAACAGTCGCGCGCAGGATAGAGAATCAGCCGAGTCGCGCTCTGCGATCAGCATTTCAGGCACCTCTGCGCATACGCTGAGTGATGAGAAACTACGGTGGTGGCGGTGAATGGAATGTCAGTACAGACGGCCAATCGAGCGGTGGCTTGATGACTGCTGCTGCAGGGGGAGGCCAGGCGACGCTTTGCGCCGGCAAAAAAGGGACGGGGCCGGAAGGTAACCGCACAAAGCCTGACCGAGCGGTAGCCGCGCAGCTACCGCGCATGTGGGAACGTCACCCCGATAACGTCAACCGCGGCCCGTTGTTACGCCCGATGACCGAAACAGGGCAAGCCGCGACGCGCAATCGCAGCCTACTGGCAACGCTTGAGGGTATGCCGGCCGAGCGAGTCACACAGTACCGCCACCTCGCCATTGAATTTGGCCGCATCCGCTTCAGCTTCGGAGAGATCGCTGTATCGATGCGCCCAGGCGGCAAAGCTGACCATCGCCGGCAACATGGCAGAAGGCGCCCGGCTGCAGGCACCAAGAAACTCACCCTGGGTGCTTTGCACCACATAGCCGAGAAAGATGTCCTTGAGCGGGGCGGAACGATCGGATTGCTGGTCCATTTCCCTTCTCCTGTCACGGTTGTCGGGAACCCCGAATCTAGAGCAAAAACCATGACACAACGATCACCACCAGGAAACTTAATGTTAACTTTTCGTGAACGGCTGCCTGCGCCCGCCCGGCATTCCGTCTGGGTAGCCATCTTCGCAGGCCTGAACACCGAAAGTTAGTAAACATTTACACCGGAATAACGGCAAACATTCGCCGGCCCAGTGGCATCACAGACGGGCCCGGACGACTATCCGCCCGGGCCCGCGATCCACCGGCCATCCTGGCCTCAGTGAGCGCTATTTTTTCTTGCCGTGGCCCTTGCCACCACCACCGGAACTGCCGGTGCTACCGCAATTGGGTGTATGCAGTTGCAGATTGCCGCCGATCAGCCTGGAGTTGGCATAGTAATCAGAGGAATCGATGGTCAGCTCGTCATTGGAGCCGGGTTCGCCGCGATCCGACGCGGTTATCACACAGGGACTGTTGACGCCGTTACAGTCATAGGTCAGCTGACGCGTAACGCTGTCGACGCTCTGGTAGTCATTAAGGGTATGGGCCGTGATATGCGTGCCATCACGGTGATCCACGGCGTTGAAATGCCCGCTCAGGCCATTTGCCTTCAGGCCACCCACCATGCCGAAAGAGAGGGTACCGCCATCCAGCTGCAGCCTGCCGCCACCGGTAATAAAGTCCTTCACCGGGCAATTGGCGGTATCCCCACAGAGAATACCGGCCACCGCATGGCTGACCACCACATCGGCGGAAACCAGGCCGGTGAGCAGGGTGGAATCCAGCAGTTTCACATGCAGGGCATTGACGGTAATGGCATTGGCATCGGTGATCTGCTCGTTGACGACAATGCTGGCGATACCATCGATGTTGATGCCCTGATTGGGTTGGCCGGAAATATTGATGCTCTGGCCGTTAATACTCAGCCCGGCCAGCACAGAGCTACCGGTGGGCACGCTGCCGTCAGCGGTACATTGCATCTGGGCATTGGATTGCAGCACCGTGGCGGAGATGTCCAGCAGCCCCAGCACATTCACATGCAGGCCGACAATGGTGGCCTGGGAATGGGCCAGATCACCGCTACCCACGGTGGAGGCGCCAAGAATGGTGGCCTGGACGGTCACCAAGCCGCTCTGATTCACGGTCACCAGCGAATTTTCCTGTATGCCTCCGCCAGCATCGAGCATGCCGGCATCACTGAGCACCACACTGGTGTGCCCCAACAACGCCGTATCCAGAGAGACATTCAAGGCCGTGGCCGAGCCACTATATTGGGTCGTGGTAACGGAACCGCCACCACCACCGCCACCTTTACCGGCTGGAGGCCCTTTGGCCTGGGTAACGGGGGACGCCATCAGTATTACCGTGGCAAGCAGAAACAGGACACCATACGAGAAAGCATTCTTGTATACGCGCAACATGGAGCACCTCCTGAAGATCGACAGGCCCAAGGCGACTCCAACCCAGCTTCTACGTCAGCGTTCCCGGCAGTCATACAACTCCATGTTGTCGATCCACTATAATCCCCTGTCAGGCAGCCTTCACCGCGAATTCACTGCCCCTTGCACAACAACAACAATTGAACGGCATGCCGACATAAACGATCACGCAAGTTCGTACTAATACGCGATACCCGCACACGGAAAATGCAAATAAAGTCTTAAAAAAAGCGCTCACAGGAACCCGCTCACGCGTTGCCAGTCAGAACAGTTTCTGACATGCCATGAGGGCGCCAGCAGGCTCGACCCGGCCAACGCCAGGTGCCCTGCACTCCTGTTATCGCGACGGGCAACGTACACTGAAACCATGAAATACAAGAAGCCGCTGCTTTACGTGGCCGGTGTTGTTTTTATCGCCGCCACCCTGTCACAGCTCTGGTACCTGGGTCAGGTCCTGCAATTGCGTTACCTGAACCCGACCACCAGCGCCTTTATGCTTCGCGCCCGCGCCCAGGGCCAGGTGCACCACGACTGGCGCAGCTACAGTCATATCAATGACAACCTGAAACGCGCCGTACTGATTTCTGAAGATGCCCGTTTCGTCGATCACTGGGGCTTTGACTGGCAGGGCATCCGTTATGCCATCAGCCGCAATCTCGAGGCCGGCAAACCGGTGGCCGGCGGCTCCACCATTACTCAGCAGCTGGCCAAGAACCTGTTTCTGTCTGGACAACGCTCCTATGTCCGCAAGGCCCAGGAGGCCCTGATTGCGATCATGCTGGAACTGACGCTGTCAAAACGCCGCATCCTTGAGCTTTACCTCAACACCGTGCAATGGGGTCACCAGATCTATGGCGCCGAGGCTGCCGCGCGCCACTATTTCCAGGTCAGCGCCGCAGACCTGACGCCCCAGCAGTGTGCCCAGCTGGCGGCCATGCTGCCGCGCCCCAACTACTATGATTTTCGTGGCCCCACCGACTATGTGGCCCAGCGTGCGCGCTGGATCGAGGAGCAGCTGGCACTAGTGCACATCCCCGACCCGCACAGTGAACCGCCGCAGCTGGATCTGCCCCCGCTGCCGGCAACCGCAGAAGGACCCAACCCACCATGAAGTACCTTGTCCTGTTTCTTTCCATCCTGACCCTGGCCGCTTGCGGCAACGACACACAGGCCGACCACCCGGCCACCGGGACCGGGCAGTCCGGACTGGCCGGTATCTGGCAAGACACCAATCGACTTCTGGTGCTGGAAGGCGATGGCGATCTCTATCTACCAAACGATCCTCAGCGCCAGGGGCTCAGTTGGCAGCAGCAAAATGATCAGCTGATGCTGCGCTACCTGGATGGCCAGGCACATACGGTGAAAGAAACCCGACTGACGCTTGCCCATGACGATACAAGCCTGACTCTCACCGGCGATGACCACGCCCTGGCCGGGCGTTACCAGCCAAGCCCCGGGGCACTGACCTCACTAAGTGGCACGGTGAAGGTCAATGACAACAGCGCGCTGCCGGCCAACGCCGTGCTGGTGGTCACGCTCACCGACGCCAGTGGAGGCCCGTCGCCAATCATCAGCAAGCGGCTGAAGCCGCTGACACTGGATCACGGACAAATGCGCTTTCGCCTCTACTATGCGCCCAAGACAATCCAGCCTGATCATCAATACCGGTTGAACAGCCAGATCCTGGCTGATGGCGGCTTGCTGTTCCAGACGCTCACGCCACGCAGGGTCGAACCCGGCCACCCCGAAAAAGATATCAGCCTGACCCTGCTACCACTGATCGGCCAACCTCAAACCCTGCGCGGCCATCTGATCGGCGTTGAGGACAGCGCCATCTTCACCCCCTGCGGCAGCGACAACCGGCTGATGCTGGCCGGCCCCGCCGCCGGTGCATTGCGCGACTTCTACCGCCAGCAGCGCAGCAAACCCTTACAGCCCGTGGTCGTCAGGATCACCGGTACCATCGGCACTCAGCCGGGGAGCCAGCCCGGCAGCCGCCAGGCCACCATTGAAGCCCGTGATTTCCAGCCGGGCCATCAGCCAGCCAGCTGCACGCAGGTGAATGCCAGCCTCACCAATAGCTACTGGCAGCTCGCCTACCTGGGCCAGACCCCAATCAACGGTGACCGGCGCCCCGCACATCTGGTCTTGCAGGACGATGGCAAGCTGCACGGCAACACCGGTTGCAACAACCTGAATGGCCACTTCCAGCACCAGGATGATCAGCTCACGTTCAGTGGCCTGGCCACTACCCGCATGGCCTGCAACGGCAGCGGCAACCATGAAGCCGCCTTCCTGCAGGCATTGCGGGAGACGGTGCGCGCCGAGATCGACGGTCAGCTACTGACGCTGTTTAATAAACAGGGGAAGCCGGTGGCCAGCCTGCTGGCCACCTACCTTTACTAGTCAGCCGGACCGCCCCCATGCGCATTCACTATCTGACCCATGTGCCGTTCGAAAAGCTGGGCGCCATGGAAGCCTGGTTTCAGCAGCATGGCGATGCCATCAGCGCCACCCGTTTCTATCACGGCGACCCGTTGCCGGCCCCGGATGAACTGGATCTGCTGGTGGTGATGGGCGGCCCCATGGGCGCCGATGACGAAGCGCAGTACCCGTGGATGGCAGAGGAAAAGCGTTTTATCCGTGACTGTATCGATGCTGACCGCAAGATCCTTGGCGTTTGCCTGGGCGCCCAGCTGATTGCCCGGGTGCTGGGCGCTCCGGTCACCCGCAATCCTCACCGGGAAGTGGGCTGGTACCCGGTACGCCCCACCACCGCCGGGCGCCATGATGCTCTTGGCACCCTGTTTGCCGAGCACCCGGAAGTACTGCACTGGCACGGCGACACCTTTGCCATTCCCGACGGTGCCGTACACCTGCTGTGCAGTGAAGGCTGCGCCAACCAGGCCTTCCGCTATGGCGAGCGGGTACTGGGGCTGCAGTTTCATCTGGAGCTGACCGCAGACAATGCCTCAACCCTGTGTCGGGAATGCCCGGAAGACCTGCTGCCCGGCCCCTATGTGAATGAGCGTGACAGCCTGCTCGCCGACGCTGATCGCTTTCAACGCGCCCGCCAGCTGCTGGATCAGGTGCTCAACCGGTTCCTGGACTGACGCCCACAAAAAAGCGCCCGCATCGCGGGCCGCTTTTCTCGGCGGGATCAGAACCGGCGTCAGGCCTGTACTGCTTGCGCCACCGTGGACGCGGCTTCCACCCGGCCCACCGCAGACAGGATTGCCTGCAGGGCGGCGGCGGTGGTGTCCGAGGCCATGGCCACGGCGCTTTGTGTCACACCGCCAACCTGCACACGGATGCAGGCCATGGCGTTGGCTTCGGTGTTGTCGCCCAGTGAATATTCATCAAAGGACACCACCTTCACCTCACTGGCGATGCGGCGATTGAGTGCATCCACCAGCGCCGACATGGCGCCGTCACCCCGGCCGGCCAACAGGGTCACCGGCTGGCTGCTGTCACCGATGCTGATCTGCGCCTGCACGGCCCCCTTTTGCTGGCCGGCATTGCGGTTCAGGTCGTAGGATCGCAGGGTCCAGCCCATGGGCACGCTCAGGTAGTCGCTGTTGAAACGGCGATGAACCCGCTCGCTGGTAATCTCGCCACCGTCCTGTTCGGCATCCTGTTGCACCACACCGGCCAGTTCCTGCTGCAACCAGCGCGGCAGGTCGATGCCGAAATCCCGCTCCAGCACATGGGCCACACCGCCCTTGCCGGACTGGGAATTGATGCGCACCACTTCCTCGTAGCGACGCCCCACATCCGCCGGGTCGATGGGCAGATAGGCCACGGTCCAGATATCGCCCTCCTGATAGCGCGCCAGGCACTTGCGGATGGCGTCCTGGTGGCTGCCGGAGAAGGCGCTGAACACCAGGTCACCGGCGTAGGGGTGGCGCGGGTGGGTCTGGATATCGGTGATCTCTTCCACCAGCGCGACGATCTCCTTCATGCGCGAGAAATCGATCTGCGGATCAATGCCCTGGCTGTACAGGTTCATGCCGGCAGTGACCAGATCCATGTTGCCGGTGCGCTCGCCGTTGCCCAGCAGGGTGCCTTCCACCCGGTCGGCGCCGGCCATCACCGCCAGCTCCGCGGCGGCCACGCCACAACCGCGATCATCGTGGGTATGCACGCTGATGATCACATGCTCGCGATGCTGGATACGGTCGTTGACCGTTTCCACCTGGTCGGCGAACACATTGGGGGTGCTGACTTCCACCGTGGCCGGCAGGTTGATGATCACCCGCTGGCCCTGGTCCGGGCGCCAGACAGCGTTGACCGCATCAATCACCTCCACGGCGAAATCGGTTTCCGTGGCGCTGAAGGTTTCCGGGGAATACTGGAAGGTCCAGTGGGTCTCCGGCTGCTTCGCCGCCTGCGCCTTCACCCAGCCGGCGGCCTTCACGGCAATCGCCTTGCAACCTTCCCGGTCCACGTTGAAGACCTGCTCGCGGAAGGTGGGCGAGGTGGCGTTATAAATATGCACCACCGCATTTTTGGCACCCTTGAGCGACTCGAAGGTGCGCGCGATCAATGCTTCACGGGCCTGGGTCAGCACCTGGATGTGCACGTCGTCGGGCACCAGGTCTTCCTCGATCAGCGCCCGGCAGAAATCAAAATCGATCTGGCTGGCGGATGGAAAGCCCACCTCGATTTCCTTGAAACCCAGTTCCACCAGCATCTGGAAAAAGCGACGCTTTTGCGCCACGGACATGGGCTTGATCAGCGCCTGGTTACCATCACGCAGGTCCACGGCCGCCCATAGCGGCGCCTTCTCGATACGCTGGCTCGGCCAGCGGCGGTCGGGCTTGTCGATGACAGGGACGGGGCGATATTTACGATGATCAAAGCTCATGACAGGTCCTTATACAGGCTGTTGAAAACATCTGTGTTGGCGACGTAACCAGGGGGCTTTTCCAGCACCCGGTAAAAAGCAAAGAGGGGCATCACTGCCCCTGCGTTATGAATTACCAACCTGTTCCCGCAGGGTCCGTGAAAGCAGGCCAACAACTCCAATGTGCAGATCTCGGGTCTCGATCCGGGCGCCGGTAGGCACCGGTGGCAGCGAAGAGTGGCGTTCCACTTTTGGCGGTCCGCATCATCGCCCCACGAGAGATACTGTACGCAAAAGCCCCGGCAATAGGCTTGCTTTTTTGCGCCGTTTTGCGCTTTCCTAGCAATAATATTGCGCCAAAAAGACAAAAAAAGAGGAAAGCCGCCATGAAAAAGGCAGACCTGGTGAATCTTGACCGCACCGACCTGCGTATCCTGGCCGCCCTGCAGGCCGACGGCGGGCTCAGCAACCAGCAACTGGCCGAGCAGGTGGGCCTGTCGCCCTCGCCCTGCTCGCGGCGGGTACAGAAGCTGGAAGCGGCGGGCATCATCATCAAACGGGAAACGGTGCTGGATGCCCGCAAGCTGGGCCTCGATCTCACCGTGATGATACAGATCAGCATGGACCGGCATACGCCGGAGCGTTTTGCCAATTTCGAGGAGCAGGTGGCCAGCTACCCGGAGGTGCAACAGTGTTATCTGGTCACCGGCCAGGAAGCGGACTACCTGCTCAAGGTGGTGGTGCCGGATATCGACGCCTATCAGCACTTCCTGCTCAACCGCATTACCCGCATCGAGGGGGTCAGCGGCGTGCATTCCAGTTTTGTCATGCGCCGGGTGGTGGATACCGCCGCCCTGCCGTTGAATTATGTCGAGGCCTAGGCAGACTGAAGCCATGAGCAAACATCTGTTGATCGTCGCCCACGCCCCGTCCGCCAATACCCTGCGCCTGCGCGAGGCCGCCGCCCGCGGTGCCGGCCACGAGGATATCGAGGACGTCAGCGTCACCGTGAAGGCGCCGCTGGACGCCGGGCCGGATGATATCCGCGCCTGTGATGCCATTCTGCTCGGCACCACCGAGAACCTGGGCTACATGAGCGGCGCCCTGAAGGATTTCTTCGACCGCAGCTACTACCCGGTGCTGGAAGAAAAACAGGGCCTGCCCTGTGCACTCTATATCCGCGCCGGCCATGATGGCACTGGCACCCGGCGGGCGGTGCAGACCATCGTCACCGGGCTGCGCTGGAACTGGGTACAGGACCCGTTGGTGCTGCGCGGTGACTGGCAGGAGGCCTTTGAGGCCCAGGTCGAGGAGCTGGGCCTGTATATGGCCGCCGGACTGGACGGTGGCATTTTCTGACCCGGTCAATGACCAAAATCACCACCAATGTCCATATCGCCGGCCCTGTCGGTCGGCACAGCAAGTGCCAGTTAATCCCAAAAGGATACAATATCGGCCCTGATGGTTAACTCCCGGTACTGCCATGATCACTGACACAATGCAACAAGTTGCGCGCCCCTGGCTCCACCGGCTGGACAATGGCCGCGCCCGGCTGTTTGAAGCCGACCAGCTGAATATGGCCGGCAAGACGCCCTACCAGGAGCTGTTCAACGACGGGCTGGTGAAGCTGCGCTATTACCCGCCGCTGCAGGAAGAGGCCATCCCGCTTTCCGATGGGCAGGTGATGGGGGTCAATCGTCAGCCACCGCGTACGCCATTGGTGCTGGTGCCGCCGCTGGCCGTCAACATGCTGATCTATGACCTGTTCCCGCAGCGTAGTCTGGTGCGCTATCTGCGCGCCCGCGGGTTCGAGCTCTATATGGTGGACTGGGGCCGCCCCGGTCGCCATCACAACCACCTGGGCCTGAGCAGCTATTTCTCCGACTATCTGCCCAAACTGCTGGTGCAGGTTCGTCAGCACAGCGGCCAGCAGAAACTCAGCCTGCACGGCTGGAGCTTCGGTGGTCTGTTCAGCCTCTGCTACACCGCCCTGGGGCAGGACCCGGACATCGCCAACCTGGTTCTGGTGGGCGCGCCCTGCGATTACCACCGCAATGGCGCCCTGGGCGCCCAGTATCGCCGCTTCAGCCGTCGCGGCCGCTGGATTCGCGAACGCACCGGCCTGCGCATCCATGATGTACCGGCACGCCTGCTGCGCTCACCGGGCTGGGCCAACAGTCTGGCCTTCAAGCTCACCAACCCGGTGGGTAGCCTGCAGGGCTACTGGAACCTGGTGAAGAATCTGCACGACCGCGATTTTGTCGCCGCCCACGCTACCAATGGCGCCTTCCTCGACGACATGGTGGCCTACCCGGGCCGGGTGATGCAGGACATTATCCGCTACCTGTGGATCGACAACGTGGTCGCCCATGGTCAGCTGCCGATGGAAAACAGCCAGGGCAACCTGGCCAAGGTCAAGGCCAATGTGCTCAATGTCACCGGCGCCAATGATCCCATTGTCACCGACGAGTGCAGCCAGGCCATGGAGCCGCTGATCAGCAGCAAGGACAAGACCTTCGTAACCATCGAAGGTGGCCACATGGGCATCCTCGGCAGCGCCGCAGCCCAAACGCAGAGCTGGGGTCGCATCGCCGACTGGCTGATCGAGCGGGACTAGCGCGGTTCAAAAAAGGCCGGGCGGTCCCAACCGTCACCCAAACGTCAACATCGTCGGCTAGCCTGCCTGATACTGATTCCGCAAGTTCAGGTCGGCGCCGACGCTATGTCGCGATTATTAATACTGTTTCCGTGTTCCCACATGGGCAATCTGTTGATTGCCCTGCCTCACCTTAAAGCCATGCTGGCACGGCACCCGGATGCCCTGTTGGTGACAGATCAGCGTTACCACCAGATCGTGCAAACCAGCCTGCCCGGCGAACAGCGCCTGCTGTTTTACCCCGGCCCGGCCCTGTCCGCCGAGCACCCCTGGTGGAAACGCCTGCACCATTACCTGCGTTTTGTGACTGCCATGCGCCGCTTCCGGGCGGATCAGTGCCTGGACCTGGAAGGGGAACAGAAGTCCGCCACCCTGGCCTTGCTCAGCGGCGCCGCACAGCGCCACGGCCCGCAACGCCGACACAGTCACTGGTTCTATACCGATAGTCAGAGACGGGAAAATCCGGGCCACCGCTGGCATGGCTACGCGCTTTTCAGTGACCCAGCTGCACCGGAACCGGCCCGTTATCTGCCCTTGCAAGCAGACCGCGAAGCCGATGCACAGCTTAAAGGGATTCTGAAAAAGCAGCGGCTTGACCCGCAACAGCCGCGCCTGCTGATTCATGTGGGAGCGACCAAGTATCACAAGATGTGGCATCCACAGCAGTTTGCGCTGCTATGCCAGCGAGCCCGCCGTCTAGGCCTGACACCGGTACTGATCGGCGCCGGCAGCAAGGACCGCGAACAAATCGCCCGGGTGCAGGAATGCCTGACACACCCGGTCATTAACCTGTGTGACCAGCTTGACCTGGCCCAGTTGATCGCCCTGCTCTGCGACAGCCTGGCTTTTGTGGGTAACGACAGTGGCCCCATGCACCTGGCCGCCGCCTGCGGCCTGCCCACACTGGGTTTGTTCGGCCCCACCGAGGAGCGGCTGTGGCAGCCGCTGGCGGAGAATGCGCGAATATTGCGCTGGCAACCCTGCGCGCGAGCCTGCAGCGGCAAGCACTGCGTTCACCAGCACTACCCCTGTCTGCAGAGAATCAGTGTCGACCAGGTGCTGGCAGCACTGGATGAAATGTGTGCACTACCCAAACCGCCCCGGGCCGCCGGCACATCGACACAGGAAAGAACCCTGGTGTAATCGCCTAACGCACAGCCAGCCACCCCAGCGCCAGGCCGACCCCGCACAACAACCCAAGCAGAAAGCCCCGGGCAAAACTGCCACCCG
>JAWVWY010000066.1:0-17232 GCA_033723495.1 Alcanivorax sp.
ATTGCCCTGCGAGCCGCCCGCCAGGCGGGTAATCTGATTCGCCGTGCCGCCGAAAGCAATGACCCGCTTTCCGTGTCCAAGAAAGGCATGAACGACTTTGTCACCGAGGTGGATCGCGCCGCCGAGAACCGCATTATCGAGGTGATCCGCAAGGCCTACCCGGACCACGGCATCCTTGCCGAAGAGTCCGGCATCATCGAGGGCAAGGGCGACGGCGCCGACTACCAGTGGGTGATCGATCCGCTGGACGGCACCACCAACTTTATCCACGGCTTTCCCCAGTATTGCGTGTCCATTGCCCTGAAGATCAAGGGCAAGGTGGAACACGCGGTGATCTACGACCCCAACCGGGACGAGGAATTCACCGCCAGCCGCGGCCGTGGCGCCGCCCTTAACGGTCGTCGCATCCGCTGCACCAACCGTGCCGGCCTGGATGGCTGCCTGATCGGCACGGGCTTTCCGTTCCGCAAGGATCAGGCTCCCTTCATGGACGCCTACCTGGGCATGTTCGCCGCCATCGCCGAAGCGACCGCCGGCCTGCGCCGCCCCGGTTCCGCCGCCCTGGATCTGGCCTGGCTGGCCGCCGGGCGCACCGACGGTTTCTTCGAATTCGGTCTGGCCGAGTGGGATATGGCCGCCGGCGCCCTGCTGATCACCGAGGCCGGCGGCCTGGTGGGTGACCTCAGTGGCGGCCACAAATATCTGGAAAGCGGCGGCATCGTTGCCGGCAGCCCCAAGGTCTTCAAGGGCCTGCTGCAGAAGATCAAACCACACCTCACTGACGGTCTGCGTCGTTGACAGTGGCATGTGCCGGGCGCATTCCTGGTTGCGTCCGGCACCGCTTTTTTACTTAGACCCCTATACGAAACTGCCACCTGTGGCATGGACATCTGAGCCTGCTTTGCTAGCGTAGAAGGACGCACACGGTTAGCAAGGAGTTGCTCATGAGCGCCCCCTCTCTTTCGGATCCCCGCCTGTTCCGGCAGCAATGTTACATCGACGGCCAGTGGTGCGATGCCGACAGTGGCTCCACCGTTGACGTGGACAACCCGGCCACCGAACAAACCCTGGGCACGGTGCCGCGCATGGGCGCCGATGAAACCCGCCGCGCCATCGCCGCCGCGGAACAGGCGTTGCCGGCCTGGCGCGCCAAAACCGCTGCAGAGCGCGCCGACATCCTGATGACCTGGTATAACCTCCTGATGGAGCATCAGGAGGACCTGGGCAAACTGATGACCCTGGAACAGGGCAAGCCCCTGGCCGAAGCCAAGGGCGAAATTGCCTATTCCGCGTCGTTCCTGAAATGGTTCGCTGAAGAGGCTCGACGCGCCTATGGCGATACCATCCCGGCGCCCAAACCCAACCAGCGCATTGTGGTGATCAAGCAGCCCATCGGGGTCTGCGCCGCCATTACCCCATGGAATTTCCCGTCCTCCATGATTACCCGCAAGGCCGGCGCCGCGCTGGCCGCCGGCTGCACCATGGTGGCAAAACCGGCCACCACCACGCCCTACTCGGCACTGGCACTGGCCGAGCTGGCCGAACGCGCCGGCGTGCCCAAGGGCGTGTTCAGCGTGGTCACCGGCAGTGCCAGCGCCATTGCCGGTGCCCTCACCGACTCGCCGGTGGTGCGCAAACTCAGCTTCACCGGCTCTACCGAAGTGGGCAGCACCCTGATGGCCCAGTGCGCCAAGCATATTCAGAAGGTGTCTCTGGAACTCGGCGGCAACGCCCCCTTCATCGTGTTTGACGACGCCGATCTGGACAAGGCCGTGGCCGGCGCCATGGCCAGCAAGTTCCGCAACACCGGCCAGACCTGTGTGTGCGTCAACCGCTTCCTGGTACAGGACAGTGTGCATGATGCCTTCGTGGCAAAACTGAAAGCCGCCATCGAAGCCATGAAAGTGGGCGACGGCCTGGAAGAGGGAGTCACCCAGGCGGCGCTGATCAATCGCGGCGCCGCCGACAAGGTCATGGAGCACATCGAGGATGCCCTGGGCAAGGGCGCCAAGGTGATCACCGGCGGCCAGCGCCACGAAAAAGGCGGCAGCTTCGTGCAGCCGACGCTGATCACCGGTGTCTCCCCGGACGCCCAGCTATGCCAGGAAGAAACCTTCGGCCCGCTGGCGGCGGTAATCCCCTTCGCCAGCGAGGAGGAGGCAATAGGCATTGCCAACGACACGCCCTACGGGCTGGCCGCCTATTTCTACAGTGACAACATTCACCGCTGCTGGCGCGTGGCCGAAGCGCTGGAGAGCGGCATGGTGGGCGTCAATGAAGGGCTCATCTCCAATGCCGCCGCGCCCTTCGGTGGCGTCAAGGAATCCGGCCTGGGACGCGAAGGCTCGCACCAGGGCATGGATGAGTATCTGGAAACCAAGTACCTGTGCATGGGTAGTTAACGTCATATGAGGGGCTGCCTGCTGGTGGCCCAAGCATCGGGAGCGAGCCATGGCAACACGGCACGCAAGACTGGCCCTGCTGGCCGGCGACGGTATCGGCCCGGAGGTAATGGCCATCACCGAGTCGGTGCTGGCCACCCTGATCCGCCAGTACCAACTGCCAGTTGAGGTAGACAGCCTGCCCTGGCCGTCGCACCAGTGGCATCGGCAGCATGGCGAAATGATGCCGGCGGACGCGCTCACCACCTTGCGCGGCTATGATGGCCTGCTGTTGGGCGCCCTGGGCGACCCCGGCCCGCTCGATGATCCGCAGCGCTACCGGCTATCCGACAGTATTTCCCTGGCGCCGTTGCTGACCCTGCGCAAGGAGCTGGACCTGTGGGCCTGCGAGCGGCCGGCCCGCTGGCTGCCGGGCACGCCCTGCTACCTGGCCGACCCGCGCGCCCGCGATGTGGACATGCTGGTGATCCGCGAAAACAGCGAGGGCGAATACACCGGTCAGGGCGGCCGCCTGCGCCGGGGCACGCCGGATGAAGTGGCCACCCAGGTGGAAGTGTTCACCGCCACCGCCACCGAACGGCTGATCCGCCATGCCTTTGAACGGGCCCGCCAGCGTGCCGCCGAGCGCCCCGCGGCGCGCCGCTTCAAGGACGATAAAACCGCCCAGGTATGCCTGATTACCAAGCGCAACGCCCAGCCCCACTGGGGCGATCTGTACACCGAGACCTTCCAGCGACTGGCCGCCGATTACCCGGACGTGGATACCCACCACGAGCTGGTGGATGCCGCCTGCATGAAGTTCGTGCAGTGTCCCTGGCGCTTTGATGTAGTGGTGGCCAGCAACCTGCACGGCGATATTCTCACCGACCTGGCCGCCGTGCTCTGTGGCGGGCCGGGGCTGGCGCCCTCCGCCAACCTCAACCCCGAGGACGACACCATGCCGGCGCTGTTCGAGCCGGTGCACGGCAGCGCCCCGGACATTGCCGGCCAGGACCTGGCCGATCCGCGCGCCACCCTGCTCAGCCTGGCCATGCTGCTGGACTGGCTGGGCCGGCGCTGGCCCGCCTGCCGCAACGCGGCACAACACCTGCATGACACCGTCACGGCGGACCTGGCCAACAGCGAGCATCACCGCACCCGCGCCACCGGCGAGCGGCTTAACCAGCGGCTACAGCAGGCGCAACCGACCACGCCAGAGAGCACAAGGAGAAGCTCATGAGTCATCTTTCGCCACTACTGGTGCAATCCAGCAATATCTGCGCGCAACGGGGAGAGGGCAGCTGGCTCTACGACGAGCAGGGCCGCCGCTGGCTGGACTTCACTTCCGGAATCGGCGTCACCGCCACCGGCCACTGTCACCCCCATGTGGTGGAGGCCACGCAGAAGCAGGTGGGCACCCTGGTGCATGCCCAGTATGCCACCGTGACCCACCCCAACATGCTGGCACTCACCGACCGTCTCTATAACCACCTGCCCCGTGGCATCGACGCGGTGGCCTTTTCCAATTCCGGCAGTGAATCGGTGGAAGCGGCGGTGCGCCTGGCCCGGCAGGCCACCGGCCGTCCCAACGTAATCGCCTTTCGCGGTGGCTTTCATGGCCGCACCCTGGCAGCGGCGTCACTGACTACCTCTGCCAACAAGGTCCGCACCGGCTGGCAGCCGATGATGGCCGGCGTCAGCTTCGCGCCGTTCCCGCACTTCTACCGCTACGGCTGGGAAGAGCAGACTACGGTGGACTTCTGCCTGCGCGAGCTGGATCTGTTGCTGGTCAGCGAATGCAACCCGGCGGACACCGCCGCCATGATTGTCGAGCCGGTACAGGGGGAGTTCGGCTACTACCCCGCCACCCGGGCCTTCATGCAGGGCCTGCGCGAGCGCTGCGACAAGCACGGTATTCTGCTGATCGCCGATGAAATCCAGGCCGGTTACGGCCGCACCGGCAAGTTCTGGAGCCACAGCCACTTTGATGTCCACCCGGATATCCTGATTACCGCCAAGGGGCTCGCCAGCGGCTACCCGCTGTCGGCCATTGCCGCCAGCCGCGACCTGATGGAACACGGCTATCCGGGCTCCCAGGGCGGCACCTATGGTGCCAATGCGGTAGCCTGCGCCGCCGCCCTGGCCACCCTGGATGTGATCGAGAGCGAGCAGCTGGTGGACAGTGCCGCGCGCCACGGTGACTACCTGCGCCAGCAACTGGAGACCCTGCGGGAGGAATTCGACTGTATCGACGAGGTTCGTGGTATGGGCCTGATGCAGGGCATGGAGATTGTCAGTCGCCCGGGGGTACCGGACGGCCAGCGCGCCGCGGCCCTGCTGCATGCCAGCGAAGACAGGGGGCTGCTGATTCTTCGCTGCGGCAGCGCCGGTCAGGTGGTGCGCTGGCTGCCGCCACTGACCTGCAGCCGGGAGGAAATCGACCATGCGGTGGGTATCTTCCGCGAGGCCCTGGCAAGCGGCTGAAAACAGCCTGCGCTGGCGGTCTGATAATAACGCCAGCAAAATCAAACGCTGCCAGCGATTGATTTTGCGTGTCCACGTTTACGTGGCATGCACCGAAAACGTGGCTTGAAAAAGACGCGAAGAGGCGCTCTCAAGCCACTGTTAAAGGAGACCCAATGACAGAACCACGCATTACCATTCTGCTGGCCGAGGACGAACCGTCCCTGCCGGGGCTTGAGCCCCTGGCCGGGCTCGCCCGGCTGCGGGAAGTGCGTACCCGCGATGAAATCGCCGCTGCCCTGCCGGCCACCGACATCCTGGTAGTCACGGACTTCCGCACCGACCTGCTGGCCGAGCTATGGCCCGCCGACTGCCCGATTCGCTGGGTGCATGCCACCAGCGCCGGGGTCGACGCGTTGATGATCGACCCCATCCGTCACGGCGATATCGTGGTGACCAATGCGAGCGGCATTTTCGATCGCGGCATTGCCGAGTATGTCCTTGGCGCCATGCTGCTATTTGCCAAGGACACCCTCACCAACCTGCAGCGCCAGCACCAGCACCGCTGGCAGCACCGCGAAACCCGCCTGCTGCAAGGCAGCCGGGCGCTGGTGGTGGGGGCCGGTTCCATCGGCCGGGAAGTGGCCACGGTATTGACCGCCCTGGGCGTGGAGGTGATCGGCACGGCCCGCCATGCCCGTCACGATCCACCCTTCCGCCGCGTGCACCGGCAGCAAGACCTGCCTGCCCTGCTCGGCGATGCCGACTATGTGATCGTCACCGCCCCGCTGACCCCGGCCACCCATGGCCTGTTTGACCATGCGCAGTTCCGGCGTATGAAGCCTGGCGCCATTTTCATCAATGTCGGGCGGGGCCCGATTGTACAAACCGAGGCGCTGGTGGCGGCCCTGGATACACGCCTGGGCGGCGCCGCCCTGGACGTATTCGAGCAGGAACCGTTGCCCGCCGAACATCCGCTCTGGGAGCACCCACGGGTGATGCTGTCGGCGCATATGGCCGGCGACTTCATCGGCTGGCGGCGCGCCCTGGGCGAGCAGTTTGTCGCACATTTTCGCCAGTGGCAGAAAGGCCAGCCACTGGCGAACACCGTCAGCAAGGAACAGGGTTATGTCACACGCCGGTAGGGGCTTGCCCGCCGGCATTGCGTCTTGAGGGTACCGTAAGGAGATACGCCAAATGAGCGAGGGAGTACTGACCATGAGCGCCCAGGCGCTCAAAGCCGCCTATCAGGCCGGCGACTTGTCGCCGGTGGACGTCTCCAACGCCTTGCTCGATCACATCGAGCGCCACGATCAGGCCCTCAACGCCTGGTGCCTGATTGACCGGGACACCACCCTGGCGTGGGCACGGGAATCCGAACAGCGTTACCAGAAGAAGCAGCCCCGGGGCCTGCTGGATGGCGTTCCGGTGGCCATCAAGGATGTTTTCTTCACCCCCATGTGGCCGACGGTAAAAGGCTCGCGAACCATCGACCCGGCCACCACCCTCAACAAGCGCTCGCCGGCGGTGGCGGCCCTGGAACGCCACGGTTATGTGCCGCTGGGAAAGACCACCACGCCGGAATTCGGCTGGAAGGGCGTGACCGACAGCCCCCTGTGCGGCGCTACCAACAACCCCTGGAACCCCACCAAGACCGCCGGCGGTAGCAGTGGCGGCAGCGCCGCCGCGGTGGCCGCCGGCATGGCCCCTCTGGCACTGGGCACCGATGCCGGCGGCTCCATCCGCATTCCCGCCGGTTTCTGCGGCATCGTGGGCTTCAAGCCCACTTTCGGCGAGGTGCCGCACTGGCCGGCCAGCCCGTTCGGCAGCCTGGCCCATGCCGGCCCCATGACCCGCACTGTCGGCGATGCCGCCCTGATGATGAATGTGCTCAGCGAAGCCGACGCCCGCGACAGCCAGGCGGCGCCACGGCGCAGAGTGGATTACCTGGCCAGCCTGGATCAGCCGTTACGCGGCCTGCGTATTGCCGTCAGCGCCACCCTGGGCTATGTGGATGTGCAGGCGGATATCGAACGAGCGGTGCGTGATGCCGCCGAGCGGTTCCGCGATCTGGGTGCCACGGTCAGCGAGGTGGACCCGGGTTTCAGCAAACCGCTGGCGGCCTTCAGCCACCTGTTCTACAGCGGTGCTGCCAACGCCATGCGTGATCTCGGCGCCAGCAAGCGTCAGCAGATGGACCCGGCGCTGGTGGAAGTGGCCAGCAAGGCAGAGCAACTGTCGATGCTGGATTATCTCGGCGCCAACAACGAACGCATGGCGCTGAGCGAGCGCATGGCGCTGTTCCATACCAAATATGATCTGCTGATTACGCCGACCCTGCCGATCAGCGCTTTTGATACCAACCGGGAGGTCCCGGTGGACTGGCCCAGCACCCGCTGGCCCACCTGGACCCCCTTTACCTACCCGTTCAACATGACCGGCCAGCCGGCCCTGTCGCTGCCGCTGGGGCTGGCCGAGGACGGCCTGCCCATGGCCCTGCAAATCGTCGGCGGCCGTTTCTGCGATGACAAGGTGCTGGCCGCCGGCCACGCTTTCGAACAGGCCCAGCCGTTCAAGCGACACCCGCCAATGCTGATCGGAATGGAGGGACACTGATGGGAAACATCAACCTGGATACGGATTTCTACGAAAGCGAAGACCCGATCTGGAACCCGGCCCTGCTGACCATTCCGGTGCCGGGTATTCGCCGCATGGTCAACCTGGCCTCCACCATGGACGACGTCATCCATCTGTCGATCGGCCAGCCAGACCTGAAGCCCCCGGACCATGTGATCCAGGCCGGCGTGGATGCGTTGCAGGCAGGACAGACCGGCTACACCATGGATGCCGGCCTGCCGGAACTGCTGGAGGCGCTGTCGGACTATTACAGCCAGCGCTACCAACGGCCCCTGGTGCCAGAAAACATTATCGTCACCACCGGCGCCACCGAAGCCATCTACCTGGCGCTGACCGCCACCTCGGCACCGGGCCGGGAGTTTATCGTGCCGGACCCGTCCTTCATGCTCTACGGCCCGCTAATTCGCATGAATGGCGGGGTAGTCAAATCGATCCCGACCCATGCGGAAAACAACCACCAGCTGGACCCGCAGCAAGTCATCGATGCCATGGGGCCCAACACCTTCGCGGTGATTCTCAACTCCCCCAGCAACCCCACCGGTACCCTGTATCCGCGGGAAACCATCGAGACCATCGTGGAAGAAGCGGCCTATCGGGGCATCTATGTGATCAGTGACGAGGTGTACGATCACCTGATCTATGACGGGCGCGAATACCCCAGCGTGCTGTCGTGCTGCTCGGACCTGGACCATGTCATGGTCATCAGCAGCTTCTCGAAAACCTTCTCCATGGCCGGCATGCGCATCGGCTGGCTAATGGCCAGCCAGGGAGCGATCAAGAAACTGCGCCGCTACCACATGTTCACCACCACCGTAGCTAACACCCCCTGCCAGTGGGCCGGGGTGGCTGCCCTGCGCGGCAGCCGCGATTTCGTCACCGGCATGATTGCGGAATATCAGCGCCGCCGCGACCGGCTGATGGAGCTGGTGGAACAGACACCGCACCTGACCGGTTACCGCCCGGACGGTGCCTTTTACCTGTTCCCGTCCCTGCCGGAAGGGGTGGACGGCGCCAATGTGGCACTCAAACTGCTCAAGGAAACCGGCGTCTGCACGGTGTCCGGCGATACCTTCGGGGAGTCCTGCCGCAACGCCCTGCGCATCAGTTATTCCACCTCCCTGGACCAGATTGAAGCCGCCTTCCAGCGACTGATCCCGTGGATGGAGAAACAGCAGTTCAGTTAGCCCCGTGCTGCCAACGGCCCAAACAGAAAAAGCCGCGAAAATCGCGGCTTTTTCATTACGGCATTGACCAGACCACTGGCCACAACCGCTCAGGGCATTTCGTCAATTTCCTCTTTCTGGACCACCAGAAAGTCTTCCTTGCTGACCTTCATCAGGAACAGGAAATTACACACCACATAGATGGACGAATAGGTACCCACGAAAATACCGATCAGCAGCGCCTCGGAGAAGGCACGCATGACCTCGCCACCAAACAGGTACAGCGCTACCAGCACCAGCATGGTAGTGAAGGAGGTATTGATGGTTCGGCTAAAGGTAATATTGATGGCACCGTTGATGATTTCCACCGGGTCGGTCAGGCGAGTATTACGGAAGTCCTCACGAACCCGGTCAGCCACCACGATGGAATCATTGATGGAATAACCGATCAGCGCCAGCACCGCCGCCAGCACGGTCAGATCGAACTGCCACTGCAACAGGGAGAAAATCCCCAGGGTAATCAGCACATCGTGGAACAGTGCCAGCACACTGGCCAGGCCGAACTTGTTGGAGAAACGGAACCAGACGTAGACCATCACCAGACCCAGCGCCATCAACATGGCGACACCGGACTGGTCGCGTAGCTCGTCACCTACCTGCGGACCGACGAATTCCACTTTCAGCAGGGTCATCTGTGGATTGTCTTTCTTGAGCGCCCCGAAGACCTCGTGACCCACCTTGTCGGCATTGGCATCCGCCTGGGGAGCCACCCGGATGTTCACTTCCTTGGGGGACCCATAATGCTGCACCACCGCATCGCGGAACCCGGCGGTCTCCAGATCCTCACGGGCCTGTGGCAGGTTGATATCCACCGGGCTCTTGAGCACCACGGTGGTACCGCCGGTGAAATCCAGCCCCAGGTTCAGCCCCCGGGTGCTGAGCAGCACCACCGAGGTAATCACAAGAATAAAAGACAGCAGACCCAGCGGTTTGCGCAAGGCCATAAAATTGATGTTCATGGTAGCTCTGCTCATAACCGCCTCAAATGCTCAGTTTGGCCGGCGCACGACCGGCGCGACCATAAATCATTTCCACCATGGCACGGGTTCCAACAATCGCCGTGAACATGGACGTGATGATGCCGATGAACAGGGTCACCGCGAAGCCCTGCACCGTGCCGGTACCAGCGGCAAACAGGATCACCGCCACAATCAGGGTGGTCAGGTTGGCATCGAGAATGGTGATAAAGGCGCGGGCATAACCCTCTTCAATGGCCTGCAAGGGTTTCAGGCCACGGCGCAGGTCTTCCTTGATACGCTCGAAGATCAGCACGTTGGCATCCACCGCCATACCCACAGTCAACACGATACCGGCGATACCCGGTAGCGTCAGGGTGGCGCCGGGAATCAGCGACATGACACCAACGATGATGATCAGGTTACCCAGCAACGCGACGTTGGCGATCAGGCCGAACAGCTTGTACCAGGCGGCCATGAACAGCAGCACCAGGGCCAGGCCCAGTACCATGGACTTGAGACCGGCCTCGATATTTTCCTTACCCAGGCTCGGGCCGACGGTACGCTCCTCGACGATGGTCACCGGGGCCGCCAGCGAACCGGCGCGCAGCAGCAGCGCCAGTTCCGACGCCTTGGCCGGGTTATCCAAACCGGTAATGCGGAAACGGCTGCCCAGTGTGTCCTGGATGGTCGCCACGTTGATCACATAGCGATCGGTGGTGCTGACCGGCACCTGCTTGGTCGCGCCATTCTTGTCGGTGACCTTCTTCATGGAGGTCTTGGTTTCGATGAACAGCACCGCCATGGGGTTGCCCACATTCTTGCCGGTGACACGCTGCATGCGGCGCGCACCATCGGAATCCAGCGACACGTTAACCTGCGGCTGGTTGGTGCGCCGGTCAAAACCCATCTTGGCATCAATCACCTGATCACCAGTGGCAATCTTGGACTTTTTCAGCGCCACGATACGGCCTTCCTGCCCCTTGAAGGGGTAGAACTCCACGCCGGGAGGTGCCATGCCGGTCTGCAGACGGGCCCGGGACACACTCTGGTCCACCAGGCGGAATTCCAGTGTGGCAGTCTTGCCGAGAATCCGGCGGGCCTGGGCGGCATCCTGTACACCGGGCAGCTGCACCAGAATGCGGTCGGCGCCCTGACGCTGCACCACCGCCTCGGCCACACCCAGCTCGTTGACCCGCTTGTTCAGCGCGGTGCGGTTCTGGTCCACGGCGGAATCCTGAATGGTTTTCAGCGCCGTCGGTTTCAGCGTCAACACCACCTGCGGCTCATCACCCGCGGGCTTGAGGGCAAAGTTTTCTCCCAGCGCCTGACGCAGGGGAGAACGGGCGGCTCCGGCCGCCACCTGATCATCGAAGGTGGCGGTAATGGTGGTACCCTGGAAGGCCACATCGCGATAGCGCACTCCGGCATCGCGCAGGGCCAGCTTGGCATTGCCGGACCAGGCATCCATGCGGTTCTTGATCACCGCCTCCATATCCACCTGCAGCAGGAAGTGCACCCCGCCGCGCAGGTCCAGACCCAGGTTCATGGGGCTGGCCCCCAGTGAGCGCAGCCATTTGGGCGTGGTGGCGGCCAGGTTCAGCGCCACAATATAGTTTTTGCCCAAAGCTTCGGCGGCCACGTCCTTGGCGCGCAGCTGGTCTTCGGTATTGCCGAAGCGGATCAGCCAGGAATCACCCACCTGGTCGGCGCGGCCTTCCTTGAGATGGGCGTCCTTCAACGCCTGGATGACCTTATGGCGAGCCACGTCGGATACCTTGCCGCCAGCTTCAGCTGCGCTGATCTGAATCGCGGGGGCATCCGGATAAAGGTTGGGAAGTGCGTAAAGGCCGCAAACGATAAGGACGGCCAGCAGCAGGAAAAATTTCCAGCGTGGATAGCGGGTCATAATTATGTCCGGTGTTGCCGGTGAAACGAAAAGCCCCATCCGGAGACGGGGCTATCTGTTGTTTTAGATAGACTTGATGGTGCCTTTTGGCAGAGTCGCCTGAACACTGTGCTTCTGCAGCTTGATTTCCAGGCTGTTGCTGATTTCGATGACGACGAAATCATCGGTGACCTTGGTCACTTTGCCGAGAATGCCGCCGCTGGTAACCACCTCATCCCCCTTGCTGAGACCCTGAACCAGGTTCTTGTGTTCCTTGGCCCGCTTCTGCTGCGGACGAATCAGGAAGAAGTAGAACACCACCATCATCACCACCAGCATGATCAGCTCCACACCGCCGGGGCCCTGCGGGGCAGCAGCCGGGGCGGCGTGGGCAGACATCACGGCAGCCAGCATGGGGGCGGCCAGGGCAGCATTTCGGGTGACACGCATCAAGCGGTTCATCATTGACTCCAGATTACACAGGGTTAAAGCGCGGGGGCCTGCTGGCCCCTCGCGGCGTAGAACTCGTTTACAAAGGCCGACAATGTACCCCCTTCGATGGCCCCCCGCAATCCGGCCATCAGGCGCTGGTAATAGCGCAGATTGTGGATGGTATTGAGCTGGGCACCGAGCATTTCCCCGCAGCGATCCAGATGATGCAGATAACTGCGCGAGAAATGCTGGCAGGTATAACAGTCACAGTCAGCTTCCAGTGGTGACAGGTCATGGCGATGCCGGGCATTGCGGATCTTGATCACACCCTCGGCCGTAAACAGGTGCCCGTTGCGCGCATTGCGGGTGGGCATCACGCAGTCGAACATGTCCACGCCACGTCGCACCGCTTCGACAATGTCTTCCGGTTTGCCCACGCCCATCAGATAACGGGGGCGATCTGCGGGCATATGCGGGGTAATACCCGCCAGGGTCCGCAGCATTTCTTGCTGGGGTTCGCCGACGCTGAGCCCGCCCACCGCGTAGCCATCAAACCCGATATCAGTGAGGCCGGCCAGTGAGGCCTGGCGCAAATTGTCGTACATGCCGCCCTGAACAATACCGAAACAGGCGGCATCATTGCCCTCGTGGGCCGCCCTGGAACGCTGCGCCCAGCGCAACGACAGTTCCATGGAATCGCGGGCCTGCTGCTCGGTGGCCGGAAACGGCGTGCACTCGTCGAAGATCATGCAGATATCACTGCCCAGCGAGCGCTGCACCTGCATGGCCTTCTCCGGGGTCAATTCCACCCGATCACCGTTAATGGGGTTCTTGAAGACCACTCCCTGCTCGGAGATCTTGCGCATCTCGCCCAGGCTGAACACCTGAAAGCCGCCGGAATCGGTAAGAATCGGTTTGTCCCACTGCATGAAGCCATGCAGTGAGCCATGGGCCTCAATCACCTCGGTGCCCGGCCGCAGCATCAGGTGAAAGGTATTACCCAGACAGATTTCCGCGCCGATGGCGGCCAGATCCCGGGGCAGCATGGCCTTGACCGTGCCGTAGGTCCCCACCGGCATGAAGGCGGGGGTCTGCACCGTGCCACGGGGAAAAGTGAGCTGGCCACGACGGGCCGCACCATCGCTGGTGTTGAGCTGGAATGTCATGCGGGACATGGATATGAGCTCGCTTGCACGCGGCACGCTTCACGCAGCACGCCAAAAAACTTGAACAAAATAATCACTGGCCAGCACCGCCCGCGTGTTGCGTGTTGCGTGTTGCGTGCTGCGTTCCCTCAATAAACATGGCATCGCCATAGCTGAAAAAGCGGTACTGCGCCTCGATGGCCGCCTGGTAGGCCGCCATCACCCGTTCGCGGCCGGCGAAGGCGCTGATCAGCATCAGCAGGGTGGACCGGGGCAGGTGGAAATTGGTGACCAGGGCATCCACCTGCCGGAAACGGTAACCGGGAAAGATGAAGATATCGGTCTCGCCCTGCCCCGGTTGCAACCGGCCGCTCTGGCTGGCCGCCTCCAGTGCGCGCAGGGCGGTGGTACCCACCGCCACCACCCGGCCGCCCCGGGCGTGGGCCTGTGCCACCTGCTCGGCCAGGCTTTCCGGCACCTGGTAGCGCTCGCTGTGCATCTGGTGGTCTTCCACCTTGTCCACCCGCACCGGCTGAAACGTGCCGGCCCCCACATGCAGGGTAATAAAGCCGGTGTCGATGCCCGCCTCACGCAGCGCCGCCAGCATCTCGTCGTCAAAGTGCAGCCCTGCGGTGGGCGCCGCCACCGCACCGGGTTCGCGGGCATAGACGGTCTGATAACGCTCCAGATCCGCCCGCTCGTCGGCCCGGTCAATATAGGGCGGTAACGGCACATGCCCGATGCGCTCGAGGGCGTCCAGCAAGGTGCCACAACCGGTGAATGCCAGATGGAAGAGCGCATCCCGGCGACCGCTCACCTGCGCAGCCACGCCGTCGTCAAAATGCAGCCAGCTGCCCGGCTTGGGCGATTTGGAGGCTCGCACATGGGCCAGCGCCTGATGTTCATCCAGAATTCGCTCGATCAGCACTTCCACCCGGCCGCCGCTTTCTTTCTGCCCATAAAGGCGCGCGGGAATCACCCGGGTATCGTTGAAGACCAGCAGATCGCCGGGCCGCAGATGCCCCAACAGATCGGGAAACTGCTGATGCAGCAGTTGCTCACGGGTCAGTGCCAGCAGGCGCGCATCACGGCGCTGGGCCGGCGGATGACGGGCAATCAGGCCGTCAGGAAGCTCAAAATCAAAATCGTCGACGTTCACGTACTGTACCGGCACGTTAGTTCAGGGATGGCAAGGATACCGCCTCCGGCGCCATGAAAAAACCGCAACACGGGATTATCCGGGTGATCGGGGCGCTTTTGGCAGGATAACGGTGGCGGTCAGCGACAGACGGTCGTGGAGCGTCTGGTGGGGCGGCATCAGCACCAGCAGGTAACCGGCCCCCATCAGGAACCAGGACAGGCCCGCCGCCGCTACGCGGGCCAGTGCCTGCCAGGGACGCAGCGGGCCACCGCGATAGTCACATACCTGCAAACGCCAGGCGCGCATGCCCAGCGTCTGTCCACCCCGCAGCCAGAAGCCGAGATAAAACACGCAGGCTTCCAGCACCAGCAAGGGCAGCAGAATCAGGTGCAGGTAGTGCGGGGCGGCGCGGGTGACGCCGTTAATGGATTCCTGCGGCAGGCCGGTATGGGGATACACCAGCACAAAAATCCCGGCACTCACAAACCATAGCGCCAGAATCAGCAAGCCATCGTAAATCAGGGCCAGCAGCCGTTTGACCAGACCGGCAGGGCGAGGCGCGGACATGGCAGCTCCACAATCGTCGGAAACCTCATCATAGCCCATAAAAAAGCCCGCTCAAGGCGGGCTTTTTTATTTCGTTTGGTACCAGAGGCCGGACTTGAACCGGCACGCCCGTGAAGGCAACGGATTTTGAATCCGTCGTGTCTACCAATTCCACCACTCTGGCAGTGGGGCGCGAGTATAACAGCAGTTTACCGCAATGCCATCCCTTAAACGCTCGCCATCAACCCTTGGCCACCAGTACTGCGCTGACATTGTCGCCACTACCCTGGGCCAGCGCCGCCTTGAGCAGCCCGGCAGCCTTGCCGACCTGACTGAGCCGGGTGAGAGCGCCAGGAGCCAGCGCATCATGCACGCCGTCGGAGGTGAGCAGGAAATGATCACTGGCGCGAACATCGAAGCGCAGCTGATCGAGCTGCAGCGCCTCGCCCTGCCCCACCGCACGCCAGACAAGATTGGACCTGGGATGCGCCCGCGCCTGTTGCTCGGAGAGCTCACCGGCATCACGCAGCGCCTGCACCGGAGAATGATCGCGGGTCAGCTGCGCCAGCTGCTGGTCCCGCCCCCGGTAAAGCCGGGCATCACCGGCCCACAGGCAGCCACCCTGTTCACCATGCAGTAACAGCACCGCGACCACCGCGCCCATGGATCGCCCCGCCAAGTTGACCGCGGCATGTTGACAGATCGCGTCATGGGCCGCTTGCAGTGCACCATGAACCGCCTGCAGGCGATGCGCCATGCCCCCCTGCAACACCACTGCCTGCAGGCTCTGACGCACCATGGCTGCTGCGTGCTCTCCGCCCTGATGGCCGCCCATGCCATCAATAACGGCCCAAAGGCCGTCCCTGTCACGGCAGACCAGGGCATCTTCATTCACTGCGCGTCGGCCGGCATGGGTTAACCCGTCTCCCTGCCAGGCGCCCATGATCAGCGCACCCGACGCAGCAACCAGATGCCTACCACCATGCAAAGCACCGGCGGCACCACCGCAGCGGCAAAAGGATTGGTATGGAAGACCAGCGACAGATGGCCGAAGAACTGCTGGCCGTAATGAAAGGTCAGCCCCGCCACAATCCCCGCGGTCAAACGCAGCCCCATGGTCACTTCCCGCAATGGGCCGAAAATAAAGGAAATGGCAATCAGCACCATGCCGATGGTGGCCAGGGGCATGAACAGTTTCTGCCAGAAACTGAGCATGTAATCGGCGGTTTCCAGCCCCTGCCGTTTCAGATAGCGGGTATAGCGCCACAGCTTGGCCAATGCCAGATTGTCGGGCTTGAGTACGACAATGCTCAGCAGTTGCGGAGTCAGGCTGGTATGCCACTCCTCACTGCTCTTTTCATAGGTCTTGGCACTGTCTTCTTCCAGGTGAGTACCATGCACCCCTTGCAGCACCCAGAAGCCGTCTTTCTGGTAAATCGCCCGCTCCACGAACTGGGTGTCTGTGAGCGTCTGGTTTTTGTCAAAGTGATAGCGGGTCAAACCATAGATCACGCCATTGGGTTGCACCGCGTTGATATGAATGAACTCGCCCCCTTCCCGATGCCAAAAACCGTATTTGGAACGCACCGTCTTGCTGCCACCTTCCGCCAGGGTGCGATTACTTTGCGCCACCTGCTCGCTGTAGGGCACCAGGTATTCGTTAATCGGGAAGGACAGCAGGATCAAAAACAGCACCGGCCGCAACACGATCCAGCTAATGCGCAGCGTTGATACCCCGGAAGCCCGAATCACCGACAGCTCGCCGCTGTTGGCCATCAGCCCCAGCCCGACCAGGGTACCCAGCAGAATCGCCATCGGCAGATAGGCACAGACCCGCGAGGGGGTGGTGGTGAGAATAAACTGCAGCGCCTGCCAGGCCTGGTAATTCCCTCGCAGGAACTCCAGCTCGTAGACATAGGCAAACAGGGCATCCAGCAACACGATGACGATGAGGATCGCCAGCGTCGGGATCAATACCGAGCGCGCAAAGTATTTATTCAGCAAACGCATCAGCGGACCCTCCTGCGACGCAGAGAGGGGCCGAGGTAAAGCAGCATAACCGCCACCAGCGCGATCAGGTGCACCCAGGCCATGTTGAGATACCAGGGCACTGCCCCGGCCGGGCTGTCATTAATGGAACTACGACACACCAGCAGCATACCCACGTAACCAAGATAGCCAATTACCGCGGGAATCAATCGGTAGAAGCGCCCCTGGCGCGGGTTCACCCGGGCCAGCGGAATCGCCGCAAGACCGATAATGGGCACCGACAGGATCAAGGAAATGCGCCACTCCAGTTCCGCCAGGGCCTCGTTGTTATGGCTGCGCTCGGCAATCAGTTCCGATGTCGGCCGGCCACGGACTTCCGGGGGTTTACTGTCAGACTTGTCACTACCGATACGGACCCGGGCTTCCCGGAA
>JAWVWY010000067.1:0-17119 GCA_033723495.1 Alcanivorax sp.
CGAGTGGCCTTCACCACTGCATGCGCACCTTCCATAACCCTACTCCAGACAATCAAGGTTTAGCCGGTCACCGCTACCGTGCCCGGCACTATTCGGTTTCCACAAACAACAACACCCCGACCAGCGGGGTGTTGTTGATGATGCCATTTGTTATGGCGAAGTTCAGCCTGCCAACGGCCTCACGGTGCCTGCACGTAAGGAGCAGTTGGCGCCTGTACAGCACCAAGATCAGCCGCTGTGATGCCTACTGCAGTCTGGCTCGGCAACAAAACAAAGCTGACGGCCTCGGTCTGCAGCTCAGTCATGGCGATCAGGCCACCGGCAGTGGAGCCCGGGCGCAGCAGCGACGCATGTTCACCAACAGTAAGGTTAACTAGCGCATTTGTTGATGAAACATCAGTAACGTCCGTTGGGCCGGTTCCTGCCGGAACCTGTGTAGCACTCAACAAACCCGCCAATGGAGTCACACCCGCCAAAGGCGCACCTGCGGCACTGTTTGGCACCACCTGATCGGGGAGATAAACGGTGGTATCACCATAGGCGGACACATCCCCCCCTCCGACAATCTGCTGAACCAGTACCGGCATGCCCAGCCCAACACCGGATAGCGCGACCAACGGCTGGGCAAAGTTCACCGGGTCTCCAGAGGCCACCATGCTCTGAGCGGCATAGAGAAACTTCTCGTAATCCGACGATCCCTCATTGACACCTGCAGCGGCCAGACCCGCCTTGATTCGTGGCGCAAAGGTCGGCGAGTGATTGAGGATCTGCGTTACCTGGGAGCCACCGGACGACACCAAAAGCCCTTTAAGCGAATTCAGGTTGGAAGTAAAAGTGGTTCCTGTCTGTGAATTAACTTTTTGCAGAGCACCAATGGCTTGTTGGTTAGCAGACGCAAATACCGTACCGACGATGCCACCCAGTGACACACCGACCACCTTCACATTGGAAAGATCGAAGGTGCCGTTGCCGTCGATATTGAGATTACTGATCTTCCCGAGACTGGCATTCAGGTTCATCAGATCCATAACACTCTCGCGCAGGTTGTCGCGGGTGTTGGCAAGATTCGCCAGATTGATGAACCAGCTGCCGGAACCATCCAGCGCCGTGGGGCTGGAAAAGTTCATCGGTACCGGGTTGCCACTGGCATCCTGGACCACTTCGAAATGACGCTCATGGGGGGCATTGTCAGGGTAGATTTCACTATAGCTTTTCCCGTTTACGGGATTAACGCCGTGCTCCACGTTCAGCACACTGGCAAGATCACTGTTGGCCGGCACCCCATGCATTGGCAGGTCGATGGCCACCGTAGCAATACATTTCAAGGCCAGTGCATTTGCCAAGGCAATGACCGAGGAGCGGTCACTGGTGATACCATGCACATAAATCACTACAGGGTAGCCAGGAACACCAGACCCCGTATCAGTCTGAAGATCACCACAGGTGCCGCTACCACTAGGCAAACTCTTCATAGGCAGGGTCACCTGCAGCGGCACATCTTCCACACCAGTTTGTGCGGCAAACGGGTAACGATAGGTCACGTTGTAGCTGCCATCCGCATCGGCGGGAACAGTCTGTCCTAATTGACCCGCAAGTGCAGTATCCGCACTCCAGCTTTTCTGCAAGAACGCATAATCGGTGGCGGTGGCCGGCGCGGAAAGATAATACGGCAGCTTGATATAGCCGGTATAAAGATTACCTGCCGCCGCTGGCAACTTACCGCCAGAAAGGGTCTTCAAGTCCACGCCACTCATGGCACTGACGTCTAGATCACGAGCCTGTGGAGTAGGAAGATACGCCGCCACATTCCCAACCACGGCCTTAGCTTGTGTCTGAGCTTGTGACTGAGCTTGGCTGGGATCTAAGCCCGGATTGGCTTCCAGCAACTGCTTAGTGATTTCCTTGGTGATTTGCTGCATCAACGCCGCCCGAGGCGCCCCCATGGCTACCAATGGAGTAATCGGGTCGGTGGTGGTGAAGGTATAGGAGATCACCACGGAATCCTTGGCCGCCTGGGAATCGGGATTCCCACTGGTCAGAATGGCTGACGCCAGGGACTCCCAGCCATGAATCGCGCCCTGGACGGCCTGCAAGCTGTCAACAAGGGAGGAATCGTCTGGCCCACCCAGCAAGTCATACTGGAAAGACGCCTGGACCGATTTGGCGCCGGAATCCTTGACGCCATTGGTGACAAACACCAGATATTTGGTCTTGGACAGCAGCGGCTTGCTGGGCGTGATACGCAATACATTGTTTTTACCGCCGTCCAGGGAAACAACGGATGCGCTGTAGGCAGGCTGATCCGCCAGCGCCGTATCCGGCCCCGTCACTGTCCCGGATAGCGCATCACCGCTGGTGCTCAAGGGGACCAGGAAAACATTCGGCACACAGCCTGACCCGGCGGCATCGGCGGGAGTACACAGGGATGCCGGGTCAAGGGAACCGCCATCAAAAGCAATGTCAAAGTATGCAGACGTGGAAAAACCATCCAGCTTGTTAAGCGCAGCCGTTACCGGATTGGTCGCTGCCCCGACATCAGCCGTGCCATCTGTGCTGCCAGCAAAAACAAGATCTGTATTGAGTGGCAACTGCCCGGCCGCAGGGTTGAATACCGGGTGGGTGCCGACTTTGGTAGCACCGACACTCTGGTCGGGTACGGAATTACTGCCGCCGCCACAGGCGGCCAGCGCCATGGCCAGAGCCAGTGGCAAAAGTTTCTTGTGATTTCCCATGGGTTTCTCCCGAAACCATTGCTTATTATCTGTTTATGTCCCATTTCTCGCGCAGGAACGGCTGCCAACCCCCAGTCAGGCAGCAGCAAACCGACTCCATGCGGAGCCTAAGTAGAATACATTATTACAGGGACCAGCACCAAAGTCTTATGGCGCCATCGGCAAGATTTCCCTCCATACGGGGAAATTAAAAGACGACCCGTCAGTCAGCCCCCGGCAGGCCCGGGTCTACTGCAGAGTGTCTGGCCCTTTCAGGGTCACCGGTTGCTCCTGATCCTCCATGGACTGGCTCTTGCAAGCCTGCTCCATGTAACCGGTGCGTTCCTGTTCGGGCAGGTGGCGGTTCTCCCAGGCGATCACCGCCTGCATGCACAACTCCTTCTGCTCCGCCGTCAGGGTGCGGCCATCCGGCCACTTCCCCAGCTCCAGTGCGCGCCGCATGTTGTGATAGATTTCCGGCGTCATGCTGGCAATCAGCTCGTCAAAACTTTGATAACTCATAACTCTTCACCTGCCTCGATAGCGCATAGCAGCAGTCTGATCAGCGAGAATGGCCGTCGCCCATTTTCACCCCAAGAAATCCCGGCCCAGCCAACTTTCGTCGATCGCCATTCACGGGCAACCGGATTCAGTTACCATCGCCGGGGCGCGTGCTCCACCCCAGCTTGGAGCGGCAGGCCTGATAGAAATCATGGCCCGGTGGATGAATCAGATGCAGACGATGGGGGCGTTTACGAATGGCAATAACATCACCCACCTGCAGACGAATCCCTTCGGTGCCATCACAGCTGACCAGCGGACGCACCTTCTCGGTGGTAACCTGGATCTTGATCTCGCTGTCACCGGCCACCACCAGCGGGCGACTGGTCAGCGTGTGGGGGTTGAGCGGTACCAGCACCATGGCATCCAGCTTTGGATGCATGATCGGGCCACCACCGGACAACGCGTAGGCGGTGGAGCCCGTGGGTGTGGAAATGATCAGGCCATCCGAGCGCTGACCATAGACGAAATGGCCATCAATCATCAGCTCGAAGTCGATCATGTGGACGCTGTCACCGGACAGCAGCACGACATCATTGAGCGCACAACCCTCGCCCACCACGGACTTGCCGCGGCGCACTTCCAGATCCAGCAGGAAACGCTTTTCAGTGGTGTATTCGCCGTCCAGCACCTGCCCTACCCGACTTTCGATTTCCGAGGGCAGGATATCGGTGAGGAAGCCCAGGTGACCGCGGTTGATACCCAGTACCGGCACGTCATAGCGAGACAGGATTCGAGCCGCACCCAGCAGACTGCCATCGCCCCCCACCACGATCACCAGATCACAGGACTCGCCCATTTGCGCCGCCGAAGCCGCCTGCAAGCCCATCTCGGACAGGCTGTCAGCAATCTTGCGATCGAGGATGACGGTGCAATCGCGGCCATGCAGGAAATGAATCAGTTGACGCATGGAATACAGCGCCTGCTCACTCTCGGAGCGGGCCACCAGGCCAATATTGCGCCACTTGCCAGTGAAAGAGGTTTCTTGCGACACGGTAATCCCGGGCAGCCAGGCTGCAGCCGATTAAAGAGCCGCCCGCCGGGCAAGACCGGCGGCTCCGGGAACCGCCAGGCCAGTCACCGGGGTTCCCTAGGTCAGGTATTCGCTCAGGGTAGCAGCATTGTTGTTCAGGCCGCCATCCAGAACGATTACATCCAAGCCGGCGTTTTTTAACAGAAAAGCCGCCGTGGCGCTACGTCGCCCGGTATCACAATAGGCCACATAGGTCTTGGCGGGATCAAGAAGACGGGATTTCAGGCGCAGCACATTCAGGGGCATATTGGTCGCCCCCACCAGGTGCTGCTGATCAAATTCATCGCTGGTACGCACATCCAGCCACCAGGCGCCGCTCTCCACGGCCTCCAGCACCTGCTCGACCGGCATGGTATTGATTACCGGCTCACGCAGAAGGGCATCAAAATCCTGACGATCCAGGCGCATCAGCACGCCATCGGTGGCCATCACAACGGTGGCGTTGCGCGGCTTGCCGGACAGCAGGGCCTCTTCCCCGAACCACTGCCCCTCCTCCAGCATCGCCACCGGCGTCGACTCACCGGAATCACCGATACGGATGGAGACCTCGCACACGCCTTCCTTGAGGATGTAGCAGCAATCGGCATCCTCACCCTGGCGAATGATCACATCCCCTTCTTTCTGGCGCTGAGCACGCAGGCGGCGGAAAATTTCCAGAATGTTGCTGGGTGGAACCTGGTGAAACAACTTCGAGCGGAGCAAGCGGATCATCCACTCGCGGTCGTTCTGGTAGGCGGTGTTGGCATTGATATCCAGAATCACGTAGCCGGCGGACTGGTCCCAGGAGAGGATGGTATCGAGCCGGAAGCTGTCGAACCGCACCACGCTGACTTCGCTAACCGCGCGGGCAGCGCTGCGACGCGGCTGCACATGGTCCAGTGGATGCCAGGACTCGATGTCGCCGGCACTGACAATTTGTGTCACTCCGGCTTCATCGGTGAGCTCAACCTTGCCACTGAGCAGGTAGATCGTGGTGTTGTCCTGATCGCCCACCTCAAACAGCACTTCTCCGGGCTCAAACCGGCAGACTTCCTGCTGATCCAGCAGCCAGTCCAGCTGATCGCCGGACAGCGAATTCACTGGCACAAAGGTTTGCAGCAGATTCTTGTCAATGGATTCCTGCGCCATGACAGCGTCTCCCAGTCTTTCTTGTTGTGTTAGCCGGCTATATACAGCACTCCTGCAAGAACCTTACCAACAGCCCAGTTAACGCCACGCCGCCGCTTAACGGAAGCGCAACACATTGTCGATGGCCGAATCCGAACGGCAGTTCGGACAGCGGTTGGAATTGCAGTCGGACACACCCGGGCGAAATTGATTGGGCACCTCCACACGGATCACACGCTTGCCACAGGGCTTACCTTCGGCACCCACCGGCACCTGACATACCGGGTTTTCATAATGCGCCAGCCAGGCCCGATATTGATCCTCGGTCACCAGACATTTGCGAGCCGCAAAGGCGATCGGATTTTCCATGTAGTTACCCACCTGATCGGCGGATACCGAGATATGCCCCGCCCCTGGATGAAAGGCGATGAAGCTGAGTCCGAGATCCTCCAGCTTCTCCAGCACTTTCTGGGCTCCGCTGTTGGCCACCTTGCCCTGGTTGCGCTTCAGTTCGGCGATCTCCTCACGTAACTGGGAGATCACGTCATCGCGGGTCAGCACTTCCATCTCGGCATTGTGGAGCTGCTCGGACATCTTGGCCCGCTCTTCTTCCAGTCGCTGCTCCAGGGCCAGCTTGTACTGCTCTGTGAGCACTTCCAGCTCACTACCCTGGTCAGCATGTTGCCGGTTCTTTTCCTCCAGTGTGCCGGTCAGGGAAAGTACCTGTCCCTTGAGAGAATCATTTTGCTCCCGCAGCGCGCCATTCTGCGATTTCAGCGTCTTGAACTGGGTCATTACCTTTTGCAGCTGGGCGCTGAGAATTTCCTCTTTTTCCTGGGCCACATAACGCAGTTTGGCGACTTCTTCCTCATGGGAGTTTTCCAGTGTCTGGGCGCGCAGGCGCAGCTCCTTGATCATTCTGGCAAGACGGGCGCGTTCTGCATCATCACGGGGGGCCGCCTCGGCCTCCGGACTGATGGTGGGCGCCACGGTGGGTGGCGGCTCAGCCCCCAGCTCATCGTCCATTTCCAGCCCCATCTTCGGGCCGCGCTCACGGATGGTATCCCGGATCGCCACGAAATCATTGGCACCCGGTTTCATGGCCGGGTCCCACATCTGATCCTGGTGCCAGGCCACGGGGCACTGGCTGCGACAGGCAAGCCGGATGGGGCCCGCACCCATATCCGGGCCCTGAGCAGCATGCTCAGCAAGGTGTCTGAGGGGAATATTCCAGGTGGTATCGGCCATGCCATCTTCATCAAAGTCGATGGTAAACAGCACCACCGCCGTTACCCGCAATTGACCATTGACCAGACAGTAGGCACCACGAATCTCACGGTCAGCAAACTCAGGCACCCCCACCATGCCATCCAGAATGGCTTCAAAGTCGGAGTACAACATGCTTTTCGTGATGCCCCGGTGATCAAAAAACAGAATGGCTTCCGAGGTCACAGAGGATGCTGCCATGATGCCTTTCCTTCCCTTGTGGTTATTTTAGGTGGTGAATCGCCGCACTTCAGGTGACACAGGCCGTCACAGCCTGCCAATTATAGTCACATTTCTTTGTGCAGAGTGTGACCTTAACACCAGTTAAAAAAAAGCTTTGGCCCACGACACAGCTTGCGTGCACCACAAAAATCAAACCAGTGCAGAGGTCACGTTAGCCGCTCAAAAAATTGTACAGGGGAAATCGGCGGGAAGGGAGATAAAGCAGGCGAGAAACGCGGAGGGAAAGAAACAAACGGGGCGATTACAGCTCTTCGCCGTCATCACCCCAGGCATCCTCTTCCAGCCACTCTTCCAGGCTCTCCATCATCAATCGCTCTTCCAGTCGATCTTCCAGATACTCTTCCATTACTTTGTCCTCCATGTTGTTGGTTCGGCTCTTCATTGAGCCTGAAACAGATGACAATAGCGTGAATTGGAAAGTTCCGGGGGACAGGGGTCAAAAAAGGGCCGCCCCGATGACAAATCTTCGATCCGGGCTCAACGGCAACGCCAGCAGGATGCCCGAGGGCCACCGGCAACCAGCCCCCCTCACCTGACACAAACAAAAACGCCCTCAGTAGTGAGGGCGTTTTTGCGAACAGATGGCGGCGCGGACGGGATTGATGAATGCTGCGCATTCACCCTGCGGGCGCCGCAAGCGGCGTCCCAACTCGCCGTAACGAATTGGTCGAACCCGGGTTCGAGCCCCGCAAGACGCAGAGCACAAACAAAAACGCCCTCGATACCGAGGGCGTTTTAGCGAATAGATGGCGGAGCGGACGGGACTCGAACCCGCGACCCCCGGCGTGACAGGCCGGTATTCTAACCACCTGAACTACCGCTCCACTATTCCGTACGGAACTCTTTCAAAATTTGGTGGGTGGTGACGGGATCGAACCGCCGACCCTCTGCTTGTAAGGCAGATGCTCTCCCAGCTGAGCTAACCACCCGCATCGCGTTGCGAAGTGGGCGCCATTTTAGGGATTGGGCCCGGGGTGTCAACGGCTTTTTTTCAGAAAGAGGTTTGTTTGTCTAGAAAATGGTCGAAACGCCCAAATCTTGGGCGAACCGCGCAGAAAAGCAGCGATTTTCACTGCTCTGCCGCCGCTTCCAGTGCCTCGATGTGTTTTTTTGCCTCTGCCAGGGTAAAGGTCCCGGGCAGCGTCTGGCCGTTGGGCCGGGCGATCAGATAATGATGAATATCCAGGGCCCAGGTCTGGCGATTCAACTCACCTTCTTCAATGATCGAATAGCCGCTTTCCCCCCAGGCAATCGCACAACCGATCATGACTCTCCCACCACACGCTCGACCATGATGTTTGCCAGGTCATCCAGCGTTAGCGAGCCATCCCGATCAAACCAGTTGGGCACCCAGCCAGTCATGCCGGTCAGCAGACGACGAATGATAAAGGGCTCGGCACGGAACGCGCCTTCCTGATGCAGGGTATTTAGCACATCCAGCCACAGCTGCTCGTAAATGCTGCGCAGCGCCAGCGCCTTACGCTGGCGCTGCTCGCTCAGACAGCGCCATTCCGTCACCAGTACCGTCATGGCCTCGGCGGTATCCCCGACGATAGCCTGCAACTCCGCACGCAACAGCGCCCGCAGTTTGCCCCTGGCGGTTTGCTCAACGGCCACCGCCTGACGCAGCCGCTCGGTGTTGAAATGGATGACCTCCTCCATGACCGCATAAAGGATGTCTTCCTTGGTCTTGAAGTGGTGAAAGATAGAGCCGCTCTGAATGCCCACCGCCGCGGCAATATCCCGCACCGTGGTGCGATCGAACCCCTTGTCCCGAAACAGGTGGGCCGCCGCGCTCAGCAGGCGGCCACGGGGAGAATCATCAATTCCATTAATCGCCAGTGACTCTGCCATTACCTTCCTCTTCAATATCAGGCGCGCATTATCCCGGCAGGCCTCAATCCACTGCAAGGCATGTCGAAGGTCCGGCCGGATTGACCGGTCACGCCCTTTACAAACCAAGCGCTTGCTTGGTAGCTTACGGAACCACGCAAAAACACGCAAATGGAGCCATCATGACCGAAGCCGTCCGCATCGGCTGTGCCGCCGGATTCTGGGGCGACACCAACAGCGCCGCCTTCCAGCTGGTCAAGCAGGCCGATATCGACTACCTGGTGTTCGATTACCTGGCCGAAGTCACCCTTTCCATCATGGCCGGGGCGCGCATGAAGGACCCGACCGCCGGCTATGCCCACGATTTCGTCAACAACGTCATGGCGCCCCTGGCGGCGGACATCAAAAGCAAGGGCATCAAGGTCATCAGCAATGCCGGCGGCGTCAATCCCCGTTCCTGCCGGGATGCCCTGCAAAAGGCCTTTGAGGCGGCCGGTGTGGAGATGAAGATCGCCCTGGTGGAAGGCGACGACCTGAACCCGCGGCGGGCCGATTTTTCCGCCAGCACCGAAATGGATACCGGCGCGCCGCTACCCCCCTTTACCGTCACCATGAACGCCTACCTGGGCGCGCTGCCGATCAAGGCCGCCCTGGATGCCGGCGCCGACATTGTCCTCACCGGTCGTATCGCCGACTCGGCGCTGGCACTGGGCCCGCTGATGCACGAGTTCCGCTGGGCCGAAGATGACTACGACAAGCTGGCCCAGGGCTCCCTGGCCGGCCATGTGATCGAGTGTGGCGCCCAGTGCACCGGCGGCAACTTTACCGACTGGCGTGAGGTGCCCGACTTCCACAACATGGGCTTCCCGATCGCCGAATGCTTTGCCGACGGCCACTTTATTGTCGGCAAACCGGACCACACCGGCGGCCTGGTAACAACGGCCACGGTGGGTGAACAAATCGTCTACGAAATCGGCGACCCCCGCGCCTATATTCTGCCGGATGTGGTCTGCGACTTTACCCGCATCAAGCTGGAACAGGTTGGCGACAACCGGGTCCGCGTCAGCGGCGCCAGGGGCCACGCGCCTACCGACAGCTATAAAGTCTCCGCCACCTATCCGGATGGCAACCGTATCACTGCCTCGTTCCTGATGGCCGGCATTGATGCCCCGGAAAAAGGCCAGCTAGTGGCCGATGCCATCCTTAAGAAAGTGGCAGGCCTGTTCCAGCAGCTCGGCCTGGCACCATTGCGGGAAACCAGCGTGGAAATCCTCGGCAGCGAGAGCACCTATGGCGCCCATGGGCGTCGCGGCGACACCCGTGAGGTGGTCGTCAAGATTGGCGCCCTGCACGATGACAAGAAAGCCCTGGGCCTGTTTGCCCGGGAGATTGCCCAGGCAGCCACCGGCATGGCCCCGGGCCTGTCCGGGCTGGTCGGCGGGCGACCCAAGCCGTTCCCCCGTATCCGCCTGTTTTCCACCCTGGTCAGCAAGGCCGAGATCCCGGTTACCGTAGATCTGGCGGGCGAAACCCTGCCGGTAACCATTGCCGCCGGTCAGCCGTTCGACGCCTCTACCCTGCCTGACGATCAGCCCGGCGACAGCACCAACGGTGACGTGCCAGTGCCCCTGGTGAAACTGGCCTGGGCGCGCAGTGGCGACAAGGGCAACCATGCCAATATCGGTGTAATTGCCCGCAAGCCGGAATACCTGCCCTATATCAATGCCGCGCTTACCGAGCAGAGCGTGTCCGACTACATGCAGCATGTGCTGGACCCGAACACCGGCAGCGTCAGCCGCTGGACCCTGCCCGGCATGCAAGCCTTTAACTTCCTGCTGAAAAATGCCCTGGGCGGCGGCGGCATTGCCTCCCTGCGTATTGACCCCCAGGGCAAGGCCTTTGCCCAGCAGTTACTGGATATGCCGGTGCCCGTCAGCAAGACCATCGCTGACCAACTGGGTGAGCAATTTTGATTCAAGCGTCGTGGCTTAAATATCCGACGCTTTCAACAACACAGTAAGGAAAATCCATGAGTTACCGTTCCGTTTTCAAACCTGACTTGTTTGCGGGCAAAAACATCATCGTTACTGGCGGCGGCTCCGGCATCGGTCGGTGTACCGCCCACGAGCTGGCATCGTTGGGTGCCCGCGTGGTGCTGATCGGCCGCAAGCAAGACAAGCTCGACAGCGTCGCGGCGGAAATCGGCGAAGACGGTGGGCAAGCCATTGGTTTGAGCTGCGATATCCGTGACGAGGAGTCGGTGAAAACCACGGTGGCCGATGTCTATAAAGCGGTGGGTGTCGTCCATGGCCTGGTCAATAATGCCGGCGGCCAGTTTCCCTCGCCGCTGGCAATGATCAGCAAGAAAGGTTGGGAGGCGGTGGTCAGCACCAACCTCACCGGCGGCTTTCTGATGGCCCGTGAGGTCTACACCCAGGGCATGAACAGGAACGGCGGTGCCATCGTCAATATCGTCGCCGACATGTGGGCCGGCATGCCCGGCATGGGCCACTCCGGTGCCGCCCGTGCCGGCATGGTCAACTTTACCCAGACCGCCGCCTACGAATGGGGCAACAGCGGCGTGCGCGTTAATGCGGTGGCGCCAGGCTGGATCATGTCCAGCGGCATGGACACCTACCCGGAAGGCTTCAAGACTATCCTCAAGACCCTCAAGGCCGCCGTACCCCTCAAGCGCATGGGCACCGAGTCGGAGGTATCCGGCGCCATCTGTTTCCTGCTCAGCGAAGCCGCCGCCTTTATCAGTGGCGACACCCTGCGCATCGACGGGGCCGCCAGCCAGGGCAATACCGCCATCTACCCGCTGCCGGACCACGACAACAGCCAGCCCTACGACGGCTTTCACCGTGCCACCACCCCGGACGTATTCAAGGATCTCTAATGTCAGCTATCGAATCCGCACTGGATACCAAAAGCGAGGAATACCGCCACCACCGCGAGGCGCTGCTGGCCGCGGTGGAAGCATTCCGCGCCATCGAACAGAAAGTGGTGGATACCGCGGAAGGCAAGCGCGCCAAGTTTGAAAAGCGCGGCCAGCTGCTGCCCCACGAGCGCATCTCCCGCTTGCTGGATGCCGGCTCGCCGTTCCTGAGCCTGATGAACCTGGCCGGCTACAAGATGCATGACGACAAGGACGGCACCGAAGCCGGCGGCGGCACCATTGCCGGCATCGGCTATGTGTCCGGCGTGCGCTGCCTGGTCACCGCCTCCAACTCGGCCATCAAGGGCGGCACCATTTCGCCCTCCGGTCTGCACAAGACGCTGCGCCTGCAGCGCATCGCCATGGAAAACAAGCTCCCGGTAGTAAGCCTGGTGGAATCCGGCGGTGCCAACCTGAACTATGCGGCAGAAGTGTTCGTCGACGGTGCCCGCACCTTTGCCAACCAGGCGCGCCTGTCCGCCGCCGGTATCCCGCAGATTACCGTGGTGCATGGCAATGCCACCGCCGGTGGCGCCTACCAGCCCGGCCTGTCCGACTATGTGGTGGTGGTACGCAACCGCGCCAAGATGTTTCTGGCCGGCCCGCCACTGCTGAAGGCGGCCACCGGCGAGATTGCCACCGACGAGGAACTGGGGGGCGCCGAGATGCATGCCGGCACCGCCGGCACCGCCGAGTACCTGGTGGAAAACGATGCCGACGGCATCCGCCAGGCCCGCGAGCTGGTTCAGGTACTGAACTGGCAAGACCACGGCGTAAACGCGGCGGACTTCGAGCCGCCCCGCTACAGCGAAGAAGAGCTGCTTGGCGTGGTGCCCGACGATGCCAAGAAACCCTACGACGTGCGTGAGGTGATCGCTCGCGTGGTGGACGGGTCCGCCTTTCTGGATTTCAAGAACGACTGGGACAGCGCCACCGTCTGCGGCTGGAGCACCATCGAAGGCAAGCCAGTGGGCATCATCGGCAACAACGGCCCGATTACCCCCCGTGGCGCCGCCAAGGCCGCCCAGTTTATCCAGCTGTGCGACCAGACCCGCCGCCCGCTGCTGTTCCTGCACAACACCACCGGTTTCATGGTGGGCACCGATGCGGAGCAGAACGGCGTCATCAAACATGGCTCGAAAATGCTGCAGGCGGTGGCCAATGCCCGCGTGCCGAAAATCTCCGTGGTCATCGGCGGCTCCTACGGCGCCGGCAACTACGCCATGTGCGGCCGCGGCCTGGACCCGCGCTTCATCTTCGCCTGGCCGAATTCCCGGGTGGCGGTGATGGGCGGCCAGCAGGCCGGCATGGTGCTGCGCATCGTCGCCGAGGCGAAACAGCGCGCTAACGGCATTGAGCCCGATGAAAAGGTACTGGAAATGCTGCAGCAGACCACCGCGCAGAAACTCGACAGCCAGTCCACCGCCCTTTACGGCACCGCCCGGCTATGGGACGACGGCATCATTGACCCCCGCGACACGCGCCGTGTGGTGGCCTATGCCCTGGATATCTGCGCCGACGCCGAGCAACGCGAGCTGCAACCGAATGCGTTCGGGGTGGCAAGGCTCTAAAGCAATGAATAATGGAGAATTGACAATGGATAACGACGCGAGTGCGGCTCTGCCGATCTTCCACTCTTGAGCCCGCGCTTTTGGGTTTTCGTTATCAATTATCCATTCTCAATTATCAATTCGCCCCCGGCCTTTCCGGCAAGCGCTGAACACAACAGAACATAACGAACACAACAGGAGTCACTCATGCTTTTCACTCAGGAACATGAAGAACTGCGCCGCACAGTCCGCAATTTTGTGGAAAAGGAACTCAACCCCCATGTAAAGGAATGGGAGGAAGCGGGCCGCTTTCCCATCCATGAGGTGTTCAAGAAAATGGGCGAGCTGGGTCTGCTGGGCGTAACCAAGCCCGCCGAATTCGGCGGCATGGGCCTGGATTACTCCTATGGCATGGTGATGGCCGAGGAAATGGGCCGCACCCATTGTGGCGGGGTACCGCTGTCCACCGGCGTTCAGACCGATATGGCCACCCCGGCGCTGGCGCGCTTTGGCTCCGACGAGCTGCGCCGCGACTACCTGGCGCCGGCTATTGCCGGTGACATGGTGGCCTCGATTGCCGTCTCCGAGCCCCATGCCGGGTCCGATGTGGCCGCCATCAAGACCACCGCCAGCAAAGACGGTGATGACTATGTCATCAACGGCACCAAGATGTGGATCACCAATTCCCCCAGCGCCGACTGGTTCTGCCTGCTGGCACAAACCTCCGACGGCAAGCCGCACATGAACAAGTCGCTGATCATCGTGCCCAAGGATGCCGGCGGCATCACCGTGGACAAGCCCCTGCACAAGCTGGGCATGCGCTCGTCCGAAACCGCCCAGGTGTTCTTCGACAATGTGCGCGTGCCTCAGCGCAACCTGATCGGCCAGGAAGGCATGGGCTTCATGATGCAGATGATGCAGTTCCAGGAAGAGCGTCTGTTCGCCGCCGCCAACAGCCTGATGGGCATGCAGCACGTTATCGACGAAACCATCGGCTACGCCAAGGATCGCCAGGTATTTGGCATGCCGCTGATCGACAACCAGAGCGTGCACTTCCGGCTGGCTGAATTGCAGACCGAGGTGGAATCCCTGCGCGCCCTCACCTACCGGGCCTGCGAGATGTACATCAACGGCAAGGACGTACTGCAACTGGCATCCATGGCCAAGCTCAAGGTCGGTCGACTGAGCCGCGAAGTGGCCGACAGCTGCCTGCAGTACTGGGGTGGTAACGGTTTCATGTGGGACAACCCGGCCGGCCAACTGTACCGCGACGGCCGCCTGGGCTCCATCGGCGGCGGCGCCGACGAAATCATGCTCGGTATTATCTGCAAGACCATGGACATCCTGCCAGGCAAGAAAAAGAACTAGAGAATTCGGCGTCGCACGTCGACAAGCATGATTCCGGGTCCGGACGTCAGACCGCAAATGTCTGACGCCAGACCCGCAACAGAAAGAGAGAGCACCATGAGCCTACCGCAAACCGAAACGCTCACCCTCAATCTGGACGGCCCGGTCCTGCACGTCACACTGAACCGGCCGGACAGCCGCAATGCCATGAGCCTGGACATGGTCAACGAGTTGATGGCGGTATTCCAGGCGGTCCAGGACGACACCGGCGTGCGCGCCATCGTGCTACGCGGCGCCGGCGGGCACTTCTGTGCCGGTGGCGACATCAAGGACATGGCCGGCGCTCGCGCCCGGGTGGCCGCCGGCGACAACGACGCCTTCGTCAGCCTCAACCGCCGCTTCGGAGAAATGATCAGCGTCGCCAACCGCCAGCCCCAGGTGGTCATTACGGTCCTGGAGGGCGCGGTGCTGGGCGGCGGCTTCGGGCTGGCCAGTATTTCCGATGTGGCGATTGCCAGTAGCAATGCCACCTTTGGCCTGCCGGAAACCGGCCTGGGCGTCATTCCTGCCCAGATTGCGCCCTTTGTGGTGGAGCGCATCGGTCTTACCCAGGCCCGGCGCCTGGCGCTTACCGGTATCCGCTTCCAGGGTGAGGAAGCGCTGCGGCTGGGCATTGTTCACCAGGTAGCCAGCGATCCAGCGGGCCTGGACGCCGCCCTGGAGGACACCCTCAAGGCAGTGCACCGTTGCGCCCCGGGGGCCAACCGGGTCACCAAGGCACTGGTGCTGAATGTGGGCAAACAGGACATGAATCAGCTGCTGGACCAGGCCGCCCGCGACTTCGGCGCCGCCGTTGCCGGCGAGGAAGGCACCGAAGGCACCATGGCGTTCGTACAGAAACGCCCGGCAAGCTGGAACCAATAACCATGATTCACCACCGAGGTCTCAGAGCACACAGAGTGAAACGCCCTCCCGCCACCCCGGCCCCACACATTAACTCTGTGAACCCTGTGCCATGTGTGCTGAAACGCTTATTACCACCGGCCCGTACACCGGTAAGGAAACAACATGAGCTTTGACAAGATTCTGATTGCCAACCGTGGCGAGATTGCCTGCCGGGTTATTGCCACCGCGCAATCACTGGGCTATCGGACCGTGGCGGTGTACTCGGAGCCGGACGCCATGGCCCGCCATGTGCAACTGGCGGATGAGGCGGTCTGTATCGGGCCGGCACTGGCCAGTGAGTCCTACCTGAACATCGACGCCCTGCTGGACGCCTGCCGCCAGACCGGCGCCGGCGCGGTGCACCCCGGTTACGGCTTCCTGTCGGAGAACGCCGGCTTTTCCCGCGCCTGTCGGGAAGCCGGCATTACCTTTATTGGCCCCGATGAAGATGCCATCCACCTGATGGGCTCGAAACGCCTGTCCAAGATCGCCATGATCGAGGCCGGGGTGCCTTGCATTCCCGGTTATGAAGGCGAGGACCAGAGCGACGCCACCCTGCAGAAGGAAGCCGAGCGCATTGGTCTGCCCTTGATGATCAAGGCCAGTGCCGGCGGTGGTGGGCGCGGCATGCGCGTGGTCACCGATGCCGCCGACATCCCCGCCCAGCTGAAAAGTGCCCGCCAGGAGGCGAAAAGCGCCTTCGGCAGTGACGAACTGATCCTGGAACGGGCGGTGATGCAGCCGCGGCACGTGGAAATCCAGGTGTTCGGCGACCGCCATGGCAATGTCATACACCTGGGCGAACGGGATTGCTCAGTGCAGCGCCGTCACCAGAAGGTGGTGGAGGAAGCCCCGTCTCCGGCGGTTGACGCCGACTTGCGCGCGCGTATGGGCGAGGCCGCCGTCAATGCCGCACGGGCCTGCCATTATGTGGGGGCCGGCACGGTGGAGTTCCTGCTTGCCCCGGAAGGCGACTTCTTCTTCCTGGAAATGAATACCCGACTGCAGGTGGAGCATCCGGTTACCGAACTGATCACCGGCCAGGATCTGGTCGCCTGGCAGATCAAGGTGGCCCGCGGCGAGCCACTGCCGCTGACCCAGCAGCAGGTGGCCCTGAATGGCCATGCCATGGAAGTGCGCCTGTACGCCGAGGACCCGGCCCAGAACTATATGCCCCAGACCGGGCCGGTACTGCGCTGGCAGCCGGCCAGCGGCGACGGCGTGCGTATCGACCATGGTCTGGTGGCCGGCTACCAGGTAGGCAGCCACTATGACCCCATGCTGGCCAAAATCATCGCCTGGGGCGACAGCCGCGAGGATGCCCGTCGGCGCCTGATCGCCGCGGTGGAGAACACCGTGCTGATGGGCGTCAACGACAACCGCCAGTTCCTGGCCGCCATCCTCCGTCACCCGGGGTTTGCCCGGGCCGAGGCCACCACCGCGTTTATCGGTGAGGACTTTGCCGAGGATGCCAGTCTCAGTGGCGCCACCCCGCCGGCGGCGCGGTGGGCCCTGGCAGCCAAGCTGCACACCCGGCATAATACGCCCTCTGCAACCCAGCGCCGCAGGCATTCCAGCACCCACG
>JAWVWY010000068.1:0-16973 GCA_033723495.1 Alcanivorax sp.
TCTGGGATTGGTTGCCCTGATACTGGTGGTCGCCCTGTTCCGGCATCACCCACTGGTAGACACATTGCTATTTGCCCTGATCCTGACCGTGGCTGCCATTCCGGTGGCGCTGCCCGCGGTGCTGTCGGTGACCATGGCGGTCGGCGCCTCACGGCTGGCACAGATGAAAGCGATAGTCTCGCGGCTGGTATCCATCGAGGAAATGGCCGGCATGGACGTGCTCTGCGCCGACAAGACCGGCACCCTGACCCGCAACGAACTGGCGCTGGGCGACCCGGTGCGGCTACAGGCAACCGATGCCGAGCAGGTGCTGCTGGCCGCCGCCCTGACCGTGGCCCGGGAAAATCCGGATGCCATTGACCAGGCTATCCTGCAGGGACTGGCAGGTGATCAGCGGTTGGCTGACTACCATATCGTGCGTTTTGCCCCCTTTGACCCGGTCCGCAAACGGGCTGACGCGGAAGTGACCGGCAACGGCAAGACCCATTTCCAGGTGGCCAAGGGCGCACCGCAGGCGATTCTGGATCTGGTCCAGGCCGACGCCGGGTTGACCGCATCGGTAACCACACACACCGATGCCCTGGCCGGCAAGGGCTTTCGTACCCTCGGCGTGGCACAGACCAACGCCCAGGGACAATGGCAATACCTGGGCCTGCTGCCGCTGTTCGACCCGCCCCGTGAGGATTCCAGGTCAACCATTGAGCAGGCTCAGGCCATGGGCGTAGATATCCGCATGGTCACCGGTGACCACATCGCCATCGCCCGGCAAATCGCCGATCAACTTGCCCTGGGCAACAACATTGTCGCCGCAGCGGAAGTCTTTGATGAGCACGGCAAATACCATGGCCCGTCGCTGACCTCCATCAACGGTTTTGCCCAGGTCTTTCCCGAGCACAAGTTCGAAATCGTCAAGCAGCTGCAGGCCAGCGACCACATCGTCGGCATGACCGGCGATGGCGTGAATGACGCTCCGGCCCTCAAGCAAGCTGACGTGGGCATTGCCGTCAGCGGCGCCACCGATGCCGCCCGGGCCGCCGCCGACCTGGTGCTCACCGATACCGGCCTGTCTGTGATTACCGGCGCCATCGTGGAAGCGCGCAAGATTTTCGAGCGCATGACCGGCTACGCCATTTACCGCATCGCCGAAACCATTCGCGTACTGCTTTTCATGACCCTCTCCATCCTGGTGTTCGATTTTTATCCGGTCACCGCGGTCATGATTGTGCTGCTGGCGATTCTCAACGATTTTCCCATCATGGCCATTGCCTATGACAACGCGCCGGTGGCCGACCATCCGGTGCGATGGGACATGCACCGGGTCATGGTGTTGAGTATCTCCCTGGGGGTGTTGGGTGTGATCGCCAGTTTCACGGTGTTCTGGTTTGCACGGGAATACCTGCATCTGAGCGATGACAAGATTCAGACACTGATCTTCCTGAAACTGCTGGTGGCCGGTCATTTCACCATCTATCTGACCCGCAATGTAGGCACCATCTGGGAACGTCCCTGGCCAAGCTGGAAGCTGGTGGTGGCCGGCGAATCCACCAAGGTGCTGGGCACCCTGGCCGCCGTCTATGGCTGGTTTGTGGCCCCCATCGGCTGGACCTATGCCCTGGCCATCTGGGGGTATGCGGTGCTCTGGTTCCTGATCAACAGCTTCGCCAAGATCCAGATTTACCGGCTGCTACAACATCCTCACGGCGCCCAGCGACGCCACCTGGATCGGGCCCGCCATTCACTCCACCCACCCGGCGGCATGTCCCGCTAGGCCGGCTGTCTGCCACCTATCGCCGGGATTGTTGACGGGCGTCAAAACCCTCAACACTGAATGCGATGAACATGGATAAGCCAGCTCGCCGATAGTGACAAAGCTGGTACCAGACCCTTAACACCGGCGGAGATCCCCATGGAAAAAACCTGGATTGTTGTTAGCGACAGCGCCCGTGCCCGCCTTCTGGAAGGCCATGATGCCAAGGCCCCGTTCAACGAAATCGCTGCCCTGACCCATCCAGCCAGCCGTCAGCGCGAACACGAACTGGCATCGGACAAGCCCGGCTATGCAGTGGACAAACACGGCTATGGCCGCCATGCGGTGAATCACGGCCACAGCCACGAACACGAAAGCCAACTGTTTGCCCGGGAAATCGCCCGCTTCCTGCACCGTGGCCTGGCTGAACACCGCTTCCAGCGCCTGTTCATCGCCGCGCCGCCCGGGTTTCTTGGCATCCTGCGTGAACAGCTCAATGCGGACACCACAAAAGCCATAGCAGGCAGCGTGAACAAGGACCTGGTCGAGCAGGACGAGGCGGTCATTCGCGCAAGCGTTCTCGGCTGACCAGTCCCAATGAACAATACCGGTCGGGATTTTCTGCCCACGGCATGCTGACAGAGGTGCCAGTGACAAGCGTCCTCAAGAATAGCAAAGCCGCACTGATAACAGATTGCTGATGCCTGCAACGGCGCCAGCAGGTTCATCCTGTAATCCCGCCAATCATTATCGCCTTGATGAAAAACCGTAACCCTGGTGTTACCCAATAGGCAAAGCGAAAAATAAAATTACGACCAGTAACATTTATTTTAATTAATCATTTTTTCCGTAGAACCGGAAAGCCAACTCAACAGAGAAAGGCCCGCTTTATATTCAACAAATCTTATATTCTTTTTATTTTGTCAAAAAATAACTCCCATAATGTCATAAATAAACCTATGACTATGATCTGTGCGTATATAGGATTCTTTCCTTTGCCGTAGGCTTCACGAACCATTTTCATCATCACCTGCATGATGGCTTTTTGTTTGGCCGATTTTTAAGGAGAACCAAATGCGCTACATAAAACAAATAGTGACAATTACAGCTCTATTATTAACATTTTCATTCAATACCGCTCACGCAAACACAACAAGCAAGAACACGCTATGTGTCTTTGACCTTGTTGGTGCCAACGGTGATTTTTTCGGCATCATGAAAGACTTCAAGACCGCCGCCCTGAATTGGGGAGTCAATATTGCCTTGAAGCCCTACACAGACGAAAAAATTGCCGCAGAAGATCTGAAAGCGGGCCAGTGTGACGGTGCGCTCTTGACCGGTATCCGGGGCCGCCAGTTTGTCAGCTACACTGGCAGCATCGACTCCATTGGTGCGATTCCCGACTATGACGCGTTGAAGCTGGTCATTTCCGTGCTGTCCAGCGGCAACCCCAAGGTTAACCAGCACCTGGTCTCCGGCCCCTATGAATTCGCCGGCCTGGTACCCATGGGTGCCGCATACCTTTTCGTCAAGGACAAAACCATCAACACCGTTAGCCGACTGGCGGGCAAATCCATCGCCGTACTGGAATACGATGTGGCCGAAGCCAACATGGCTTCCCGGGTTGGCATGTCCCCGGTCATGTCAGACATCACCAATTTTTCGACTCGTTTCAACAACGGTTCCGTGGATACCTGTTTTGCTCCGATCTTCGGCTACTCGGCACTGGAGCTCTACAAAGGCATGCAACCGGATGGTGGTATCCTCAATCTTGTTCTGGGTCAGTTAAGTGCCCAGCTGATTATTCGCAAGGACAAATTCCCCGCCGATTTTGCCAGCCATGCCAGAACCTACCTGGCAGGCCAGTTCGGCAGAGCCATGCACATCATCAACAACGCGGACAAGGAAGTGGACAAGAAGTGGTGGATTAACATCCCCGAGGCTGACAAGGTGCGTTACAACGAAATGTTCCGCGAGGCTCGTGTTGATCTCACCAAACAGGGCGTCTACAACAAGGACATGATGACTCTGCTACGCAAGGTGCGCTGCAAGGAAGCCCCTTCCCGTGCGGAATGTGTGAACCCGGTAGAATGATCGTCGGCAAGCGACATCCTACCTTAAAATCATAAATAATCTGACACACCGGCCTTTCATATTCGAGAGCAGCGGCGCCGCTTCTGCTCTCGTCTATTTTCCCCACAAGGGTTTTCCGATCCTTTTTTGCAGCACGATAACGGCCACAGGCAAGTCGGGTTGATTACCCTTTTCAGACTCGGGCTTTCCCTGCGCATGACGAAACACGGCTGTTCTGATCGCCCGATCACAGGCTTGCCCGGTATGCCGAGGGCGTCACTCCAGTCCAGCGCCGAAAGGCTCGACGAAAATTCGACACATCGTTGTAACCCAGCGTATAGGCCAGCTCCTGAATTGAGATGTCACTGCCACTGATATATTGCGTGGCCAACTTGCTGCGAACATCATCCAGAATCATCTGAAATGAAGTCTGTTCCGACAGTAATCGCCGGTGCAGTGTCCTGGGCGTCATGTTGAGAATCCGCGCGGCCACATTGAGAGACGGGAAACGGCCCTGATTGGTCAGCATCAAGCGGCGTACCTTGGCCGCCACCGACAAGTCGGCCTGCATGGCTTGCAGCTCACTCTCACAGAGTTTTTCCGCATGCTCAAACGCCGCCGCATCGGCAGTAACCAGCTGATTGTCCACTGCCGATAATGGCAAGGAAAAACCGCTCCAGCTCCGACCGAAGCGCACCGGACATCGAAACAGGGAATGCGTAAAATCCGCGCCGAAACAATCAGCAAAGGAAAAACTGACCGACGACGTTTCGCAGCTTCCCAGGGTTACGAAATCAAGAATATTCTTCACCGCCACGACAACCGCACCGACCAGAAAAGGTTCCAGTTCCCCCAGAGGCAGAACCTGCTCAATGTGAATTTCCATTTCCCTGGCGGTTTCACGATAGGAGACCTGAACCAGATTGATGCGTAACGGCACAAACTTTGTCAGCAATCCCACTACCTGCCTGACAGTGCCGCTATTCATGGCGGCATAGCCGACGATGCCGTGATTATTGATACGTAATCGCTCGCCCAGCATCAAACCCAGTGCTGGCTCTCCCGTTATTGCTTCTGCATCAATAAGCAGGCGGCTAACCACCTCCCAGGGAACCGCCACATCCTTTTCGAGAATCTCCCGGTGCAGTCCCTGACGGGCAAGCCAGGCATCCACGGGCACCGCCATTTCCGACAGCAAATCAGCGATCTGCTTGAGATAGATACTGGATAAAACCCACTGTTCAAGGCTGCCCATGGAAGTCCTCTTGGAAACCGCTTTGTCAATAAATGACGGTTATCTGTCAACAGCCAACCTACCTCGCCTGTGTGCGCAGATCTAGCATGAAAACGTACCCAACACGTAAACAATACCCGCAACCGGCCAGGCAAAAAGACATTTCGGGACGCAAGACAACCAGGATACGATTTGCAAAGCATGACCAGGCAGGTCGTCAGCGCGCGGTCAGCATTATTGATTCGCTGACCACCACGACCTGATACCCCGCGTCCCTGAGATCAGCGGTAAGCACCCCATCTTCCGCGTCGCATTTGACATGCCGGTTGCTCCATTGAATCAGTCACGGAGCGAGTCATGTTTAGTCACCTTTCCCCTTCGACCATGTTAAAGCTCAAGAAATGGGCCTATCTGGCCTGTTGGGCCCTGTTGCTGCCGATGGTGCCGTTTTCTGCCTTTGCCGGGCGCTATAGTGGCTCAGAAAATCTCTGGGCCTGGGCGATCCTCGGCATTTTCTTCATCGCCGTTCCGATACTGGATTTCCTGATCGGCAAAGACCCGGTCAACCCCGACGAGAAGACACAGGTACCCCAGCTTTCGGAAGATAAGAGCTACCGCTTGATTCCGCTGGTCATGGCTGGTGCCTGGTTCGCGGTGCTGTTCTATGCTGGCCATGTTTTTGTCAACAACCATTTCGCCTGGTATGGCAGCCTGGGATGGACCCTTTCGATCGGTGTCCTTGGCGGAATCATTGCCATCAATCTGGGGCATGAGCTCATCCACAAGGATCCCAGAATCGAAAACTGGACCGGCGGCCTGCTGCTTTCGTCGGTGACCTATGCGGGCTTCAAGGTGGAGCACATCCGCGGCCACCACATCCACGTATCAACGCCGGAAGACGCATCCTCAAGCCAGTATGACCAGAGCCTCTATAACTTCCTGCCGAAAGCGTTTTATCGCAACTTCAGAAACGCCTGGACACTGGAAGCAGCTTATCTGGCGCGCAAGGGGAAAAAAGCGTTTTCCAGAGACAACGAGCTTATCTGGTGGTACGGAATCTCAGCGCTGTTTGCGTTGACATTCGGAATCCTGTGGGGCTGGCAGGGCGTCCTTTTCTTTGTCGGTCAGAGCGCCTTTGCCGCCCTCGCCCTGGAAATCGTCAATTATATCGAGCACTACGGCCTGCACCGCCGGCAGCAGGATAATGGCCGCTATGAACGTGTTACCCCGGCACACAGCTGGAACTCCAACTACCTGCTGACCAATTTGATCCTGTTCCAACTACAGCGGCACAGTGACCACCATGCCTATGCCAAACGACGCTACCAGGTACTGCGTCATTATGAGGAGAGCCCACAGCTACCGGCCGGTTATACCGCCATGATGCTGTTGGCGCTGGTTCCACCGCTGTGGAAAAAAGTGATGAATCCCAGAGTGAAGGGTTACTACCACGGAGAAATGGATCAACTGTTTCGCGATACCCAACGCGTCAACAATATCGGCTAACCGCCAGACTCTGCCTGCGGGCCTGTGGACATCAGCTGATGCAGCCGCTGATGACACAGGCGCGCCGCCGCCACAATCCATAGTCTTTTCTTGCCCCCCTGGCCCGCTTGCCGCCGGCATGACCTTTAACCGCACCAATTTCATACCCGGCAGTCAAACCGCTGATCTGAGCGGTCTGAATCATTCCCGGTGACAGCGGTTAATTGCGCTATAGTGGTGAGACCGGACCAATGACCCACAGCCAAGTCGCTAACGAAAAGCAATGACGACGCCACCCAACCAGACTCCCCGCATACCTGCCAGCATCATCATGTTGGGCTTTGTCAGCCTGCTGATGGATACCTCCTCGGAACTGATCCACAGCCTGTTGCCAGTGTTCCTTACCACGGCGCTGGGCGCCAGTGCCCTGACCGTGGGGGTCATTGAAGGGGTCGCCGAATCGACCGCGCTGATTATCAAGGTGTTTTCCGGCACGCTGAGCGACTGGCTCGGCCGGCGCAAGGAACTGGCGGTGGCCGGCTACGGGCTGGCGACTCTTTCAAAGCCCCTGTTTGCCCTCGCTGCCAGCGCTGACATGGTGTTCACCGCCCGCATCATTGACCGGGTTGGCAAAGGCATTCGCGGCGCGCCGCGGGATGCCCCGGTCGCGGACCTGGCGCCACCAGGACTGCGCGGTGCGGCCTTTGGCCTGCGCCAGTCACTGGATACGATCGGCGCCTTTCTTGGCCCAATACTGGCCATGGTCCTGATGCTGATGTGGGCAGACAATTTCCGGGCGGTGTTCTGGGTTGCCCTGGTACCGGCTGTTCTGTCAGTCACATTATTGATTTTCGGCGTTCACGAACCCGGCGATCAACGCAAGGCGCCGCCCTCCAGCCCCATACATCGCGCCAATCTTGGTCGATTGCCAGCCATCTACTGGTGGGTTGTCGCCATCGGCGGGGTATTCACGCTGGCGCGTTTTTCGGAAGCCTTTCTGATTCTGCGCGCCCAACAGGGCGGGCTGCCGATCGCCTATGTTCCCCTGGTTCTCATCGTCATGAATATCGTCTACTCCGTGACCGCCTACCCATTCGGGAAACTGGCCGATCGTATCAGCCATGCACGCTTGCTGACATTGGGTTTGCTGGTGCTGATCATGGCGGATTTAATGCTGGCCTACAGCAATCACTGGCTATGGGTATGGGCCGGGATCAGCTTGTGGGGACTACATATGGGCATGACCCAGGGGCTACTGGCCACCATGGTGGCCGATGCCGCACCGGCGGATCTGCGCGGCTCGGCATTCGGATTTTTCAACCTGGTCAGCGGGCTGACAATGATTCTTGCCAGCGGCCTGGCCGGCCTGCTTTGGGATCAGTTCGGCGCCAGCCAGACCTTCATCGCCGGTGCACTATTCAGCGCCATGGCACTCCTGGCGATAGCATTGCGCAAACGGATGGCGGCATCACCGCAATCCCTCTCAGATCAGCACAGGGAAAAATAAAGGGATTCGGTACCCCCTTTATGACTGCGCAATGCTACCGAACGCCCGGATGGCTTTCTCTCAGGTATGGGGAAGCCCCGCACACAACGCCGACAGCAGAGATTGCCTCTGCGCGATATTGCTGGCATCAAACTATCGAACCATAAATTCAACTCGGCGATTCTGCTGACGACCCTGTGCCGTACTGTTACTGGCTATTGGTTCAGCTTCACCTTTTCCGACCGCATGAAGACGCTCAGGCTGTATTCCCTCTTCGATCAAGGCATTGACTACGGAAGCTGCCCGCTTTTCCGATAACTGCTGGTTAAATTGTTTGGAGCCCTGGCTATCAGTATGGGCGACGACATCCAGCGACACATGGCTGGCAGCAATGGAAGCCGCCAGCGCCGTTACTGCCTGCTTGCCCTTCTCAGTCAATGCCGATGAGCCACTGGCAAAGAGAATGTTGCGCAGATTCAGCGACACGTCTTCAGGGCAACCCAGTGCATCAACCGTGGAACCTGGCGGGGTATTCAGACAGGCATCCTTTGCATCCTCAACACCATCCGCATCGCTATCGACCAGCCGCGGGCACCCCTTCGCGTCCACTGCAGTACCCGCAGGCGTACCCGGGCAGCGGTCCTGATCAGTGGCAACACCATCGCCATCCTTATCCACTACCACCGGCGCAACCGTCTCTGGCATAGCGTCAGGAATGGAAGCATGCACAGGGGCATTCCCAAAACGCTTGATCAATGTCAAGGAAGCCAGGCTGGCATCCTTGTCAAAACTCTGAAGCTCGCCACGCACCGCCCAGCCATTGCGCCAACGTCGCTCTATGCCTGCACCGAAGAAAACCTGATTATTATGGTTCGCCTCGACACGGATTGGGCCATCGACATTGCTATTCAGCCTGCCCAGCCCAAGGCGCACGAAAAGGTCCCAACCACGCGTTGCTGGCTCGTAGCCTTTCAGATAGTAAAGCCCAGAGAGGCCCTTGAAATCATAGCCCAGATCCACGTACTCCGGTGTCGTACCTGTTGGCGCCCGAAGACGTGCGGCTCCCAGATCCATATAGGCCACATCCGCGGCCCAGTGAGGCGCAATCTGATAACCTCCCACAAGCATCCAGGCGTTGTCATATTTGTCAGCGACACGATAGTTGAGCCTGCTCCCATCCGGGTTTAGCTTGGCCATACCCAGACCCGTGCCCAAGTATAGTCCATCAGCCAGCACCAGCCCCGGTAGCATGAGAATCGTTACAGCCAACGGGCGCCGTACACGCACCAGCCCGGCCAGGAGCAACACGAATAACAGTCCCGCCGAGCTACTGCCGGCACCATCGAGCCCCGTCTTGATTGCTCCACCACTATTTTTCACTGGAACGTTCTGGGCTTTGGGATCAAGGTAGTCGGCCAGACCATTGCCATCACTATCCGGGCAGCCCGCCGCAAAACTCGGACACTCTTCAGAATCGGGAATGCCATCATTATCGCTATCATTGCCGTTGGCATCATTGGGATTACTATCCGGATCCAGGTAATCCGGAATGCCATCGCCATCGCTGTCATTCGCGGCACCTTCGCTCCTCGTTGATTTACCGTCGTTGTCATCGTCGGTATCGAGGTAATTGGCGATGCCATCTCCGTCAGTATCATCATCACGGGCATCACCGTTTCCGTTCAGGTCTTCATCGATGGTGTTGATACCATCGTTGTCATCATCCTTGTCCATATAATCAGGTCTGCCATCGCCATCGCTGTCGGGGCAAGGCACACCGTTCGGGCATTCAACACCATCGCCAAGACCATCACCGTCGCTGTCACCGGTATCCGGGTCCAGGTAATCCGGGATGCCATCTCCATCGGTATCATTGGCAGGGCCACCCTCGTTAGCGGTGACGACGCCATCACCATCATCATCGACGTCCAGATAATCCGGCGTTCCATCTCCATCGGTATCGTCGTCCAAAGGATTACCATTACCGTTCAGGTCTTCATCCCGGGTATTGATGCCATCGCCATCATCGTCCTTGTCCATGTAGTCCGGGGTGCCATCACCATCGCTATCCGGGCAGCCAGCTGAAGCAAAGTCAGGGCACTCTTGCAAATCAGTAAGACCGTCGTTATCCGCATCCCCGACGCCCGCTTGCCCATCATTGGGATCCAGATAGGCGGGGATACCGTCACCGTCATTGTCGTTAATGGCATTTTCAACACCGGCACCATCAGTGGGACGACCATCACCATCATCATCAGGGTCAAGGTAGTCAGGAATGCCGTCACCGTCGGTATCCTCATCGGAGGCATTGCCATCACCGTTGAGATCCTCGTCAATGGTCTTGATACCGTCGTTGTCGTCATCTGGATCCATGTAATCCGGAATATTGTCGCCATCGCTGTCCTGGCAGGGTAACGAGCCACATTCCTGGTCATCGGTGAGACCATCACCGTCGGCATCACCAACACCGGCAATGCTGTCGTTAGGGTCCAGGTACGCAGGGATTCCGTCACCATCCACATCCGGTCCCGGACGGCTGGCAGGATTACCGTCGAAGTCACTGTTGTCATCTTCGTTGCGGGTTAGCGTGCCATCGCCATCATCGTCGGCATCGAGATAGTCCGGAACGCCATTACCATCGGTATCCCTTTGGCTGCCTTCGGTTAGGGTCGGGATTCCGTCATTGTCATCGTCATCGTCAAGGTAATCCGCCAGGCCGTCACCATCGCTATCCGGGCAGCCGGCGCCGGCAAAATCAGGACATTCAATGTCATCAGCGATGCCATCGTTATCACTGTCATTACCGTTGCTGTCCCCAGGCACATCATCGGGATCCAGATAATCGGGAATGCCGTCGCCATCAATATCTTTCGGGCTTGATGGATCCGCACCCACTTCATCGCCATCACGAATACCGTCACCATCAGTGTCGGGATTATTGGGATCAGAACCCAGTTGCTGCTCTTGCTGATTTGTCAGCCCGTCACCGTCCGGGTCGCCATTGGGACCACCTGAAGAGTCCACCGTCAACGTGCCGTTGCCGGTGGCGCTGTTGCCGGCGTCATCGGTAGCGGTGACCGTCACCGCCTGGCTGCCGTCCGCCAGCGTCGCGGCCACGGCCACGCTCCAGTTGCCACTGCCATCCGCCGTGGTGCTGTAGCTGTTACCGCCCACCTGGACCACGATCCCGGCATTGGCTTCGGCGGTGCCCGACAGGGTCGGGGTCGCACTCACCGTCTGGCTGTCTTCATTGAGGGTCGGCACCGCCGTGCTGGTGTCGATGTGGATCGCCAGCGGGGCGGACAGCGCCGAGGTGTTGCCCAGGCTATCACGGGCCGTGGCGGTAATGCTGTGGGCGCCATCCGCCAGAGCGCTGGCGCTGTAATCCAGGGACCAGTTGCCGCTGCCATCGGCAAGCACCGTGCCCACGCTGCTTGCGTCTACGAACACTTCCACCGTGCTGTTCGCCTCGGCACTGCCGCTAAAGATCAGGGTGTTGTCCCTGGTCAGACCGTCGCTGCTGCTGCTCCCGGTGTCATCGCTGATGCGGCTGACGCTGGGCGCGTTCGGGGGGACGCCACCGCCGCTATTCTGATCAACAATGACCGTCAGAGCCTGCGTATCCTGACCGCCACGACCATCATCGGCACTGACCGTCACCTGGTAATCGTTACCGTTGTCACTATCATTCGGGACTGCAAAAACCGGGGCGGAAGAAAAGGACAATGCTCCGCCACTGAGAGTAAAGAAGGATGCATCAACGCCCCCGGAGATGGCGTAGGTGATCGGATCCCCATTGGCATCGGTTGCCGTGACCGACGTGACTGTCGTTGAACCCTCGTTGACATGAAGCGTGGCAGTATCACCACCTCCGTCGCTATTGATCACCGGAAAAACATTGGAAAAACTCAGCGGTGGCGACATCGCACCCTGATCTACATAAGAAACGGAAAGGTCGTCATTCTTGTTATCGTACCCCCCCACATCCGCATTGACGTTATTGCTATTGGTCGATGTGGAAAGCGTATAGGCGATTGCCGTGTCATGGGTAATCCCGGCGCCACCATTCAACGAGCCAATCAGGTCACCGCTGGGGTCCGTTAACGGTTTGGCATTCAATGCCGTCTTGATGGCACTCCAGCTCACCTTGAAACTGATAAACCTGTCGGTTTTCGTATCCAGATTGATATCGGTATTGCTGGCACTCGGATCGGTGACACTATCGACCGTATCAAAGGAGAAGTTGGTGCCATTATCCTGAAGTGTTGCCACCGTTACCGGGTTGGTGGCAGAGCTGGTGCTTGGAGAGGTATTCAGGTCTGTGCCAGCGTCATAAACATTAACATTCCCACTGAACTGGGTGCCGGTCTTGCCATTACCGTTTACGCCAATAAAAGCATCAAGATCACCGTCCAGGTCAACATCAATGCCGATCCAGATATAACCGCCAAATGCGCCCTGTGAGTTGGCGCCGCCAACCCGTACCCTGAATGCCAGCTCGTCGTCCCCGATATCTGCCGTCGTTCCTTTATCGTCATAAATGGTAAACAGGGTGGCATCCTGGTCGGTGCCGACAAGATCGACCCCCGGATTAGAGCTGGCCTGCTGGTCATTTCCCGGATCAAACGCGGCGCCCTGCATGATCACGTCCCAGTCGGATACCGGGCCAGCCAGGGTGATCGGCGTCACTGCAGCACGGGCTTGTGAACACAGCAGTAGTGCCAATACCAGCATCAGAGGGCTGCTGATCCAGGCAGCAGTACCGCCAGAAGGCAGGGAGAGGCGAGCAATCCGAAAGTGTGAGGGCATCATAAAGTGCAACCGTCCAGTATCGTTATCTTTTGGCTGTCACCGGTGAAATACGGCTACAGACTCTGGCGGCGCACGATCAGACCTGGTCTCAGACACATCGCGGGCGCCATTTTGAGACTTGTATCACAAAAGTAATGTGAAGCCTTACAAAACCTTACAAAACAGGTCGGTTGGGAGCAGGATCAGGTTGAAAGGCCAGGAAAAGCGGACAAACGAGCGCAGATTCGGTGACAAACCGGGCTCTGGATGGAAATCAGTCGATAACGATCGGGAAGCAAAGCTGATACCCCACACCACGCAGGGCCTTGATGGATAACGGATCCGCACCGGCATCGCGAAGCTTGCGACGCAAACGAGTGATGCGAACTTCTATCGCCGCCTTGCTGAGGCCATCCTCGTCCCCCGCCAGCAGCTCGCCTATCTGCCAGTGCTCAAGCCGGCGCCCCGGGGCGCGTATCAGGGCCACCAACAGGTTGGCTTCCGCATCCTGCAGGGCCACATTGCCCGCCGGCCCCTCAAGAACCAGGGCTCTAAGACGCAATATCACCGCTTTCTCTGCAGCTTGTGATGCTGCGGCCCGCCGCAGCCGCCGCCCCAACGCATTCACAGATGCCAGCAGGGTATCGGAGGCCAGAGGCTTGACCAGGTAGATATCGGCACCATTGATGTAACCGCGAGTCAGGTCTTCAGCCTCGCCACGTGCGGTGACCATGATGATGCCAACGGTCGGGTGAGTCTGGCGCAGGCGTCGCGCCAAGCTTAAGCCATCCTCTCCGGGAAGATTGAGGTCAAGGATATACATGTCCACCGAGCACCCCGAATTCGCTTCACCTAGCGCTTCTGCTGAATCCAGGTCTATCACACGGTGACCCGCCTGGCGCAGCACATCCGCAGTCACCTCACGCAATGCATCATGATCTTCCACCAGAACGATCGTTAGTGCAGAGGAATCCATAACCTAAACCTTATTTCATCATTAACCGGCAGATAATCGACCCGCCCGCCCAGCAAACTTGCCAGCCCCTGAACCAGGAACAGGCCAAGTCCGGAACCCGATGCATTTCTGGCCCTGGAATTACGGTAGAATTTGCTGAACACCAAGTCCGGATCTGGCCAACCAGCCTTGCCGGGCGCGTTGACGACTTCGATCCTAATCCCTGGCATGCCTTGCTGGTCGAATTTTCCTGCCTCCACCCTGACCGGAAACGCCGAATCACCATATTTGAGCGCATTATCTATCAGATTGGCGACGATAATACGCAGCAAAGTGACATCCGTATGGATTCTCCAGGGCTCCCTTATCTCAAGTTGAATACGCTCCCCGGCGCCACTGTCGTTGACCATTTCGTGGAGCTCGTTTGACAGGTTGCAAGACTCCAGCTGTGGCGCAATACGCGCGTCTTCGAGGCGGTTCACCTGCAGACATCTGTCGATCACTTCTTCCATGCTACCGACTGACGTCCTCGCCCGTGACAACATATCCGGTGTCTGGCTAGGGGCGCTCAGAACCATTTGGATGACCGACAATGGCGTCTTCAATTCGTGCGCCAGCATGGCGAGAAAACTGCCTTGCTCTCGCCGACGCATTTGCTCGACTTCGGCGCGCTGTTCTGCTGACTCAAGCGCCACGGCAAGTCTTGCTCGCAGTTGCCGCAAACGCGTGGCTCTAATTTGCAGCATGACCATGAAAAACGCACCGGTACACAGGCTATACATGAGGAACCCGCTGAATGCCCATTCCGTTCCCTTGAACAACCCGGAGGCCGGCAATGAGGACACCGAAACACTAATCAGCACCAAGAGATAAAGGGTAACCACAAACCTTTTCGGCACCAGAAGCCGGTCATTGTCAGTCCTTGAAGCCGTGGCCGGTAAAGACAACGCCGTGACAAATGTCAGCAATGGAGAAATCACAACCAGCATGTTGTTGAACTGCAAGACCTCTCGTACCAGGCCGAAAAGATCCAGCACAATCAACAATGGACACAACATCACCACACCACGCAGGATAACGAGTAGCGAGCGGGGAGCCCGAAATTCCTTCAGGAAGCTGTAATCAAACAAATATGCCGCGCCCACCATGGTCACCACCATCAGGCTGGTGACGGAGTCGGGGGTAACCCAACCCCACAGGAAGTCCGGCCATAACACCCTGAGATAGCCAAGGTAAGCAAACGAATAGACCAAACCGATAAACTGCTTCAGGACGAATACGCCCATTAGCCGCTCACGCTCAGCCAGCCAATTCACCAGCCCCCAGCCGAGAAACAATAATATGGCCGCGAGATAAAGCATAAAGATCAGTTCATGGGAGCGTTCCTGCTTGATCGCAGGATGCCAACCCAGGACATCAACATGTATCTGACTGGTACTGGTAGTTTTTAACCGTAGCCAGATATCTCGCGGCGCAGAGCCTCGCGCAATGGTGAAATTAAAATAGAGTGAGGGATACGCGTCGTCAGACATCGGATAGCGATCACCGGTCACACGGACCACGCCGGGCTGTAACTCGGGATCATACAGTCTGATTTGATCCAGATAAGCCGGCCTGATGCGAACCACCAGTTTATCGGTGGCGGCGCCCTTGCCTGGCACGATTGCTACCCGAATCCAGTGTGCCGATGCGCTGTATCCCAGGCTGAGCACGCCTGAAAAAGGGGTCCACTCACGGGAGCGAACCTGTTCAAGTGTCAATTCGCCGGAGGGGTCTTCCAGAAAGGCCAGCGACGTAACGTGGGAACGCAGTTCGTCAGCCCTGGTCACTGACACGCAGAGACAGAGCAACAGTAATATTGCGCCACGCAATAGATGAGAGCGCAGCAGCCGACCTAACGGGTTGATACCTGGTAAGACGGCAAGAAATCCAACAGAACGACACATACGCAATTTTTATTTAAAGCGGCAGAGGTGCCGATTGACGACAAGCCCGGCCGCGGAAAACTGATGGCGTCGCCCCCTTGAAACGCGGCCTACCACCCCCGGTACATCAGATCCTTCAATGTCTATAGCATGGCCGGTTTCTTTCTGTCACTCATTGGCCCGCGAGAAGCATCAGCAAGCAAACAAGGCTGCGCCTGTCTGTGCCATTACCATGATTTTTAGCAAGCTGACAAAAAGTGACTCGCTCCCCCCCCCCTTTTCGTCAAATCATTTGCTGATGGCAGAGAAAGGCGGGGCATCCAGGCCAGACGGATTGACAGGCAGGGCCACGGTTACGCCATCGCAAAGCCAGAAAACAACACCAGAAAACCGCCGATCTCGCCCACCACCAGTGCCCACATGAACAGCGACACAAGGGCAGCAAATTGGGGACACGCATAAATTTAATCAACCAAATCGATAACTTACCACACCACCAAGCTTTGCCCCGCCACCCATTTCCGACCGGTGTTCTGGGCGTATTCCTTCAGCTTTTCCAGAGTCCCCATTGCTATCGGCTGGCGACGCTTTCTCGGCTTCATATTTGCAAGCCAGGCACCCTCATCAATCCCAAGACGATCCAGCACACCCGCAGCCTGCACTGAGATCGAGCCTCGCTTGTCATCACGCACTGCCCGTCCCGTGCTGTCTACCAATTCCAGATAGTCCATCAGTCTGAAACGGCACACGGTGGCGTCATCAGTGGTGTCCGTGTTATCAGCATTAACCATGGGGAGCAAGGCGGGCACTTTCATGCTTTCGCTACTCTGAATCTTCTCAGACCGCTGCTTAATCGAGGTGTAATCGGAGCTTTCAAGTGTATCCGCCATACCGGCCCGAACCGGATTGAGATCCACATAGGCCATGCATTGCAGCAGTGCCTTATCATCCAGCAAGGCCTGACACTTGTAACGGCTCTCCCAGAAGCGGCCCTTACAACAGTCTTCTTCGTTGGCTTTTCGGGCAAGATGCTCATTAAGGCACTTCATGAACCACCCAAGGTCATGGAGCCGTGCTCGCCACGTATCCACAATCTCCTGCGCCCTGAGGCCTTCCGCAGCCTTCGTCTCGCCTTTCAACCAACGCTTCACGATCAAAGGCCCGCTGAAAAGCTGCATCCATCGCTCCGCCACCTCACGGTCAGACCAGCCAAGCGCCTGCTGTTGATTGATACGCACAACAATATGGTAGTGATTGGACATCACTGCATAGGCACA
>JAWVWY010000069.1:0-16649 GCA_033723495.1 Alcanivorax sp.
CACCTTGCCGTAAGGCCCGCAGGAGTAGATATGGAACCGGAAGTCAAAATCCAGCGACGTAAAACCCGTCAGATCCTCGTTGGCAACGTGCCGGTGGGCGGCGATGCGCCGATTTCCGTGCAGAGCATGACCAATACCGAAACCTGCGATGTGGATGCCACCGTGGCACAGATTCACCGGCTGCAGGATGCCGGTGTGGATATCGTGCGTGTATCGGTGCCGAGCATGGATGCGGCGGAAGCCTTTGGTCATATTCGCAAGCGGGTGGATGTGCCCTTGGTGGCCGATATCCACTATGACTACAAGATTGCTCTGGCGGTGGCCGAGAAGGGCGTGGACTGTCTGCGCATCAACCCCGGCAATATTGGCCGCGAGGATCGCATCAGGGCGGTCATCGATTGCGCCAGGGACAAGGGCCTGCCAATCCGTATCGGCGTCAATGCCGGTTCGCTGGAGAAAGAGCTGCAGCGCAAGTACGGCGAGCCCACCTCCGATGCCCTGGTGGAGTCGGCCTTGCGCCATGTGGATATTCTTGACCGCTACGATTTCCAGGACTTCAAGGTCAGTGTCAAGGCGTCCAATGTCTTCATGACCCTGCAGGCCTACCGCAAGCTGTCGGCGCAGATCGAACAGCCCTGCACCTGGGGGTCACCGAAGCCGGCACGTTCCGTTCCGGCACGGTGAAATCCGCCGTGGCGCTGGGTTCGCTGCTGATGGAAGGGATCGGCGACACCATTCGTATTTCCCTGGCCGCCGATCCGGTGGAGGAAGTGCGTGTCGGTTTCGATATCCTCAAGAGCCTCAATCTGCGCAAGAAGGGCGTCAACATTATTGCCTGTCCGAGTTGCTCGCGGCAGAACTTTGATGTCATCAAGACCGTCAACGAGCTGGAGGCGCGGCTGGAAGACATCAACGAACCGGTGGATCTGGCGGTGATCGGTTGCCTGGTCAATGGCCCCGGTGAAGCCCGTGAGGCGGATGTGGGCCTGACCGGTGGCACCCCCAACAACCTGTCCTACCTGGATGGCCAGAAAAGCCACCATGTCACCAAGGGCGATCTGGTCGATGAGCTGGAACGCATGGTGCGCGCCAAAGTCAAAAAACAGCGCGAAGACGAGGCCAAGGGCATTATTGCCAGAAGTGAATAATACAGGTCGGACGTCGGAGACCTGACGTGCGACGCATGCGGCTCTCGGGCGGTGCGTCAGACGGTCGGCATCAGACGTCCGACTTTTTAGCAAGGAATTTTCGTGAGCAAGAAAATCACCTCGATTCGCGGGATGAACGATATCCTGCCGGAACAGAGTGGCCTGTGGCAGTGGCTGGAAGAGCGGGTGCGTGGCGTGCTGGCCGGTTACGGCTATCGGGAAATGCGCATGCCGATCGTCGAGCAGACTGACCTGTTCAAGCGCAGCATTGGTGAAGTCACCGATATCGTGGAAAAGGAAATGTACACCTTTGACGACCGCAACGGTGACAGCCTGACCCTGCGGCCGGAAGGCACCGCCAGCTGCGTGCGGGCCTGCGAGCAGCACGGCCTGCTCTACAATCAGGTGCAGCGCCTCTGGTATGCCGGGCCCATGTTTCGCCACGAGCGGCCCCAGGCCGGTCGCTATCGTCAGTTCCACCAGATCGGTGTGGAAACCTTCGGCATGGATGGCCCGGATATCGATGCCGAGGTGATCCTGCTTACCGCCCGCCTGTGGCGGGCGCTGGGGCTGGCGGACCAGGTCACTCTGGAGCTCAATTCCCTCGGTGACAGTGAGGATCGGGCCCGCTACCGGGAGGCGCTGGTGGCGTACCTGGAAAGCCATTTCGACGACCTCGACGAGGATTCCCGCAAGCGCCTCAGTCGCAGCCCCCTGCGGGTGCTGGATAGCAAGGACCCGGGCACTCGCAAGGTGCTGGAGCAGGCGCCGCAGCTGGCCGACTTCCTCAATGACGAGGCGCGAGACCATTTTGATGGCCTGAAAGCGCTGCTGGATGCCAACGGCGTGGCCTACCGTATCAACCCCTACCTGGTGCGCGGGCTCGATTATTACGGTAAAACCGTGTTCGAGTGGACTACCGAGGCATTGGGTGCCCAGGGCACCGTGTGTGCCGGTGGGCGTTACGACGGCCTGGTGGCGCAGCTGGGTGGCAAACCGACCCCGGCGGTGGGTTTCGCCATGGGGGTGGAGCGGCTGATTTTGCTGCTCGAGCAACAAAAACCGGAACTGTCGCCGGTCGTGGACGTCTATGTGATGGCCATGGGCGATGTGCTGGCACCGACCCTGGCGCTGGCCGAACAGTTGCGCGATGCCCTGCCGCAGCATGCTGTGCAGTTTCACTGTGGCGGCGGCAGCTTCAAGAGTCAGATGAAGAAGGCCGATCGCAGCGGTGCCGCGCTGGCGCTGATTGTCGGTGAAGACGAGCTGGCCAACAGCGTCGTCACCGTCAAGCCGCTGCGGGGCCAGGCGGAACAACAACAAGTGGCCAGGGATCAGCTAGCCCAAGCGGTAGCGGACCTGTTGGCAATTAACCAGTAAGGGAACAAGGAGAGCAGGGTGGTTGATTACATCCGTGATGAAGAAGAACAGGCCGAACTGCTGAAAGAGTGGTGGCAGAAGAATGGCACCGCAGTGCTGATCACCGTGGTACTGGCGGTGGCGGCCCTGATTGGCTGGCGTCAATGGCAGCAGCATCATGATGCTGAGCTGTCTTCGGCGTCCAGTCAGTACCAGGTGCTGATGACCGATCTGTCCAAGCTCAAGGCCGGCCAGTCAGCGGACAAGGTGGCGGCGGACGCGGCTGCCCTGATCAAGGATTACCCCAGCAGCACCTACGCGGATTATGCGCGCATGTTGCAGGCCCGTCTGGCGGTGGAAAAAGCCGACTATGACGCCGCCATTGCCGCCCTTACGCCGGTGGCGGACAAGGGCGCCACCGACGAGCTCCAGTACACCGCCCAGCTGCGCCTGGTGCGCGTGCTGATCCAGCAGCAAGCCTATGACAAGGCGCAAAAGCGTCTGCAGATGGATTTCCCGAAAGCGTTTTCCGGCATGGCGCTGGAGCTCAAGGGCGATCTGGCCAAGGCCCGCAACCAGCTGGATGCGGCGCGTAATGCCTATGCCGAAGCCCTGGATGCGCTGCAGGACGGCGCGGAAAAGGACCGGGTGCAAATGAAACTGGATGATCTTAAACGCGCTTCCTAAGGCCGATTTTTAATGAAATATTTTCTTCTCCCCGTGATGCTCGCCGGCCTGTTTCTGACAGGCTGCAGTTCCAATCCGAATGCCATTGAGCCCAAGGAGCTGCCGAAAATTCATGCCACCTACAAGGTCAAACGACTGTGGAGTGAAGGGGTTGGCAGCGGGGTGGAAGACAGTCATATCAGCCTGCGTCCGGCGGTCACCGAACAGGCCGTCTATGCCGCGGATGTGGATGGTCGGGTCTATGCCCTCAGCCGTGACAAGGGCAAGCGCCTGTGGCGGGTGAAAACCGGTGATCGTATTGGTGGTGGCGTTTACGCCGGTTACGGGCAAGTGCTGTATGGCACCCGCGAAGGCATGGCCGTGGCCCTGTCCATGGAGACCGGCAAGGCACTGTGGCGTACCCAGCTGTCCGGGGAAGCCCTGGCGATTCCCACCAGCGACGGTTCCGTTGATATTTTCCAGACCGAGGACGGCCATGTGGTCGCCCTGGATGCCGACTCCGGCAAGAAGCTCTGGGACTATGAAACCCCGGTGCCGACATTGACCCTGCGTGGTCTGGCCCAGCCCACCATCAGTGGTGACCGGGTCTATGCCGGTTTTGCCAGCGGCAAGCTGGCGGCGCTGGATCTGGCCAGTGGCGCGCCGGTCTGGGAGCAGCGTATCGCCGAGCCCACTGGCCGTTCCGAACTGGACCGGCTGGTGGATGTGGATGGCAACCTGATTGTCGAAGGCGGTGGCGTCTTTGCTGCCACCTTCCAGGGCAAGGTGGGCGTGGTGGACCAGGACAGTGGCCGCCCGTTCTGGACCAAGGACATGTCCAATGCCCATGTCATCAGTGCGTCCGGCGGTCGCCTGTTCGTGGCTGATGACAAGGGCGTGGTCAGGGCGGTGGATATGCGCACCGGCAGCATCCTCTGGCAGCAGGACAAGCTCTACGGGCGCCGCCTCACCGGAACTGCGGTGCAGGATGGTCTGGTGGTGGTCGGCGATTACCAGGGCTACCTGATCTGGATGAAGGCGTCCGACGGCAGCCTGGTGGCCCGCAAACGTCACGATCATGATGGCTTTGCCGGTGCCCCGGTGGCCTATCAGGACGTGCTTTACGTTCTGAGTTATGATGGCAAATTGTCGGCGTATAGCCTGACACCGCGTGAATAGGGCCCGACTCGGGCGGTTTGGCCCGGTGTCGAGGCTGAAGAAATCTGCGCTTTGCGCAGATTTTTTCGTTTTTGGTTACCCCTTTTTATTCTTGCAGAGATGACTATGAAACCGGTGATCGCCCTGGTCGGGCGGCCTAATGTGGGCAAATCCACACTGTTCAACCGACTGACCCGAACCCGTGATGCCCTGGTGGCGGATTTTCCGGGGCTTACCCGTGACCGCAAGTACGGCGACGGCCAGCTCGGCGATTACCCCTACACGGTGGTCGACACCGGCGGTATCGGTGAAAACGAGGATGGTATCGACCAGCCCATGACCAGCCAGTCTCTGATGGCGGTCGGCGAGGCGGATGCGGTGCTGTTTATGGTGGATGGCCGCGCCGGTCTGACCGCCTCGGATGAACAGATTGCCGCCGAGCTGCGCAAGTTGCCCAAGCCTATCTATTTGGTGGTCAACAAGACCGACGGTGTGGATGCGGATGCCGCCATGGCGGAATTTTATGCCCTGGGCATGACCGAGGTCATGCCGATTGCCGCCGCCCACGGTCGCGGTGTGCGCAGCATGATTGAAACCGTGCTGGACGGTTTTCCCGATCTGCAGCCGATCAGCGATGAAAACGCTGATGATGAGCCGGATAACAGTATTCGTGTCGCGGTGCTGGGGCGCCCCAATGTGGGCAAGTCCACCCTCATCAACCGCATGCTGGGTGAAGAGCGGGTGGTGGTCTTCGACCATGCCGGCACCACCCGGGATGCGATCGAAGTGCCATTCGAGCGTATGGGTAAACCCTATACCCTGATTGATACCGCCGGTGTGCGTCGGCGCGGCAAGGTGTTTCAGGCCATCGAGAAGTTCTCGGTGATCAAGGCGCTACAGGCGGTGGAGGCGGCCCAGGTCGTGTTGCTGGTGATTGATGCCCGTGAGGGCATCACCGACCAGGATCTGAGCCTGCTGGGTTATGTGCTGGAAACCGGTCGGGCACTGGTGATCGCCGTCAACAAGTGGGATGGCCTGGAAGCGGATCACAAGGAGCGGGTCAAGGTGGAGCTGGGACGCCGCCTGGAGTTCGCCCCCTGGGCCAAGATCAAGTTCATTTCCGCCCTGCATGGTACCGGGGTGGGGGATCTCTGGTCGCTGGTGGAGCGGGCCTGGGAATGTGCCTTCATCAAGGTCGGCACCAATGCCCTGACGCGCTTGCTGGATGACATTACCCATGGCCACCCGCCGCCGCGTAATGGCCGTTTCCGGGCCAAGCTGCGTTATGCCCACATGGGCGGCAGCAACCCGCCGACCCTGGTGATTCACGGCAATCGCACCGAGTCACTGCCGGCCAGTTACAAGCGCTATCTGGAAAACCGCTTCCGGGATGTGTTGAAGTTGGAAGGCACGCCGATCCGTTTGGAGTTTAAATCCAGCGACAATCCGTTCGAAGGCCGCAAGAATGAGCTGACCGAGCGTCAGGTGCGTCGACGCAAGCGTATGATAAAACGTATGAAATAGCAGGGGCCGCGCAAGGGACTGACGTCACCTCTGGGGGAGGGGTAAACGTGAATCGGGGAATTCTGGCAATCGGGCTGTGTCTGGCCAGTGGCCTGGCCGCTGCCCAGGACTTCGACACACTGGCGATGATGCCCGACATGAGCATGACCGCAGCGCCATCGGACAAGCCCGCCATGGTGCTGACCCCGGCGCGGGTCAGCGAGCCTCAATCGGAAGTGCCGGCCAGTGTGACGGTGATTGATCGGCAGCTGATTGTCGCCAGCGGCGCCCGTGAACTCTACGAAGTGCTGAGACTGGTGCCGGGCATGGCCGCGATGAAAGTGGACGGCAATGTTCCCACCGTCAGTTACCACCCCACCCAGGCGGTGGATGTGCGCCGCATGCTGGTGTTAGTGGACGGTCGCAGTGTCTACCAGCCGGGGTTGGCGCGGGTCAGCTGGAATGACTTGCCGCTGGATCTGGACGACGTGGAACGCATCGAAGTGACCCGTGGCCCGGCGGCCGCCGCCTACGGGGCCAATGCCTTTACCGGGGTCATCAACATCATCACCCGTGACCCCCGTGATGTGAACAAGCAGAGCCTGACGGTGCGTGGAGGCAACAATGGCGTGGCTGATGGACGCTTGTCAGTGGGCGACCACTTTGCGGGGGGCGCCTGGCGAGTCAATGCCGCACGGCGCTCTGATAATGGTTATGACAAGCCATATCAACAGATTGACCCCCATGACGCCAAGCAGGTGGAAATGCTTAACTCCGAGTGGGTGCGTGAACTGGACGGTGCCAATACCCTGACGTTGCAGGCCGGCGGCAGCCGCAGCCGCCTGCAGCGGCGTGAGGAAGCCGGGCTGCGCGATATTGGCCAGTATCAATCCGACCCGCTGGAGCACAGCAAGCGGTTTTTCGGTGCCGCCCAGTGGTTGCATGAATTTGATCCCGGCCATCAGCTCAAGATCACCAGCTATGGGCAGTACAGCAAGGACATTACCAACTACCGGCTGTGCTACAACGATCCCTTTGACCCTTCCGCGGGCCTGGGATCCGGGGGCGGGATTCTTTACAGCAAGGAGCTGCGCGACCTGTTCGAGGCCAATAACAACGATCTCGACGCTACCCTGGCCAGTGCCGCGAGCGACCCGGCCCTGCTGCAGCGCTACATGACTCTGCGTGGCGCCACCAATGCGCCGTTTTGTGCCGACACCACCCTGGATATTCGCGAGACCCGCTACGACCTGGAAGTACAGGATACCAGGCAGTTTACCGACTGGGCGCGCCTGGTCAGCGGTATCAACCTGCGCTATGACGAGGGGGCCTCCCAGGCTTACCTGAGTGGTAGCAGCGACAATGTCAGCTATCGGGCATTTGGGAATCTGGCGTTGAAATTGGTGGATCCGGTGACCCTAAACCTGGGCGGCTACTGGGAACACGACCAGATCAGCGGCCGCCAGTTCAGCCCGCGCTTGGGGCTTAATTGGCAGGTATTTCCGGGCCATTACCTGCGCTATGTGTTCTCCAAGGCGATCCGCACGCCGGATATCTATGAGGACCGTGCGCACATCAATCTGCGCGGGGAGCATCTCAGCGAGCCCTATGCCAGCAATACGCAGGCGTTGCTGGGGTGGTCACCGGCCTATCTGTTTGCCACCCAGAGCAGCCCCGGGACCATGAAGCCGGAGCGCATCCGCTCTTCGGAAGTGGGGTACTACGGCAAGTTCGCGGGCGTCGAGCTGGATCTGCGTTTTTTCCGCGAGCAGCTGCGCGATCTGCTCAGCGACCCGCTGACGCCATTCGAATTCAACGTCAACAATAATGGCCGGGTCGATCATCAGGGCTGGGAAGGGCAGCTGACCTGGCGTCCCAATGCCCATCACCTGTTGCGTCTGGCCGGGGCGCACATACGGGGCTCCACCAACGACAATACCGAAGCACGTATCATGGCCCGCAATTCCGGTAGCGCCCTGTGGGCCTGGGAAATTACCCGACACTGGGGCGTCTCCTCGGCCTACTACCTGGCCCGTGATTATAATGATCACCCGTTCCAGCGGCTCAACGTCCAGTTGCTGTTCAACCACCGCATTGGCAAGGCGGAGATACAATGGCGCGCCACCTTGCAACGTTCCCTCAACAGTGATCCGGTGGTATACGATGAGAACCTGTATCAGGATCACAATCATTACTGGCTGGGAGCCACAGTGAGTTATTGACATGGAGCGCATGCCTTGGTGGGTTGGTTGGCTGTTACTGGGTGTTCTGAGCCCGGTAGTCGCGCTGGCCGACCCTCTGCGCATTGGCATTCTGGGTAGCCCGGGTGCCTTCACCGATGGGTTTGAGAGCGCCATTGTGGAAGACGCACCGGATTGGCAGCTGGTCAGTGATAGTCGCCAGGCGGATGTGATGGTTGCCATTGGCGATAATGCCTTTATTCAGTCCCTGACCCTGGGCCGACCGGTGCTGGGGATTTATGTCAGTCGTCAGTTGGTTGCCTTGCAGTCGCCGCAAAGTTGCCGCTGTACCGCTGTCTGGGCCGGCGTGTCCCTGCGCGCGCAGCTGCGGGTGGTGCAGGCGATGATGCCGCTGGCCCGGCGTCTGGGGGTGGTAGTGGGCCCCAACAGTGCCTGGAACCTGTCTGAAATCAGCGCTGGCTCTGATGGTCTGCAGCTGCACCCGCTCAGTGCCGACAACCTCACCGCCCTCGGCGAACAGCTGCGTGATCATTTGCCCGACCTGGATGCGGTTTTGCTACCCGTGGATGACCTGCTGCTGGATTCCGGTGCCGCCAAGTTGGTGCTGTTGACCAGCTATCGTATGCGGCGGCCGGTTTTCGGCCCGGATCTGGCCTTTGTGAATGCCGGCAGTGCCGCCTCTGCCTATGCCTCGGGAGGCGATCTGGTGCGCGCCGCCCGGCAACAGCTGGATAACTGGAGTCGTCAGAAGCGTTGGCTGTCGCCGGGCTTCGTGGGCACCGCCACCGTCGCGGTCAACGACCACGTGGCAGGAAGTTTTGATTTGCGCTACCGCGATAGTCAGAGCCTGGGCAAGGCGTTGGGAGAAAAGCCGTGATCCGGCGTCGGGGAATTCGTCAGCAGTTGCAGTTGCTCGGTGTGGTGCCGGCGCTGATCATGCTCGGCCTGCTGCTGGTGGCCCTGACCTGGCAGCGTTTCGAGGATGCCGACCGGGAGCTGCGTGCCCTGGGGGGCTTTCTGGCCCAGCAGATCGCCTCAGCGTCCGAGTACGGGGTGCTGGCCGGCAACTATGCGGATCTGCGTCGCCAGGCGCGCATGGCCATGCAGCGAGCCGATCTGCGTTATGTGGAATTCCGTGATCAGGATGGCCAGGTACTGCTTTACGAAGGGCGCGAGCAACCAGACCCTGGCAGCAAGGTGCTGGAATTTCATTCCGGCATTTACCGTCAACCGGTACTGTCGGAATCTCCCGACGGTGCCAGCGTCAATCGCAATGACAACCCGGATCGCATTGGTGAGGTTGTGCTGGGTATGTCGTCGGCACGGTTATTGGCCCGGCAGAAGGAAATTGTGCTGGCCAGTCTGATACCGGCGTTACTGGCGGTGTTTCTTGGGCTGTGGATTGCACATTACATGGCCGGCCAGATTTCCTCGCCGCTCAGCGCCCTGTCGCGGTTGGTGCGCATTCTGCGCGGCGGGGATTTCCATGCCCGCAGCAGTACGCCGCTGAATGGTGAACTGGGCGAGCTGCAGGACAATATCAATGAACTGGCCAGCACCCTGGAAAGCGCCCGCCGCGATCAGCAGAACACTCTGCAGGAGCTGCGCGATGCGCACCGCCAGGCACAGACAGCCAGCCAGGCCAAGAGTGATTTTCTGGCCATGATGAGCCATGAATTACGCACGCCCATGAACGGCGTGCTGGGCATGCTGCAGCTGCTGGAAACTACCGTGCAGAACGATGAGCAGCACGAATATACCCAGGCGGCGCTGGAATCCACCGGCCACCTGCTGGACGTGATCAACGATATCCTGGATTTTTCCCGCATCGAGGCGGGCCGCATGGAGACCGACCCGGTCTTCTTTGCGCCATTGGCGTTGCTGAAGAACTGCATCAGCAATTTCCGTTATTTGGCAGAGAAGAAAGGGCTGTATCTGCAGCTTAATGGCGCCGAACAGCTTGACGGGCTGGTGGTGCGTACCGATCCCACCCGGTTGCGGCAGATCCTCAGCAACCTGATTTCCAATGCGGTGAAATTTACCGAACAGGGGGGTGTCAGCCTTGATGTTCAGGCGCAAATGCAGGGCAGGCAGCGTCTCGCCTTGCAGATCGCCGTGCGTGATACCGGTATTGGAATCGCCCATGACAAGCAGGGCAATCTTTTCGAGGCCTTCGCCCAGCTCGATTCGTCCACGTCGCGGCGCTTTGGCGGCACCGGGCTGGGGCTGGCCATTGCCCGGCGGCTGGCAGACATGCTCGGTGGTACCCTCAATGTGAACAGCGAAAAAGGTGCCGGCAGTACCTTCACGCTGTCACTGTACCTGCCATGCCGTCGTGAAAGCGCTGAGCTGTCCGATGAGCCGCTGGATGAAACGGATGAATGCGGGGGGCTCCATGGCGCCGTGCTGCTGGTGGAGGATAACCAGATCAACCGCCTGGTGGCGCGCCGCATGCTCGAACAGATGGGAATTCGGGTCGCGACCGCCGAGGACGGCAAGCAGGCACTGACTCAATTGTATGAGCAACATTTCGACTGCGTCTTGATGGATGTGCAGATGCCGGTCATGGATGGTCTGGAGGCCACCCGGGCGCTACGGTCCTGGGAGCGCCAGCAGGCCCGGCCGCCCCTGCCGGTGGTGGCGCTGACAGCCAACGCCATGCGTGATGAGCGTGACCGTTGCCTGGAAGCGGGTATGGATGCGCACCTCGCCAAGCCATTCCGGCGTGAGGCACTGGCTAGTGTTCTTGAGCCTTATCTGAGGAAGAGATAGACGTCACTGTGGCGGTGAACTGGCCATCGCTGAGCCGGGTGGTGATTTCACTGCCGGGCGTCAGTTGTGTCACCGAGCGCACCGCTTGTTCGTCGCTGAAGGTAATGCTGTAGCCCCGTGCCAGAGTCTCCATGGGGCTGGCGGTATGCATGCGCTTGGCCAGGGCGGCCAGCCGCAACTGACGCTGTTCCAGCTGACGCCAAATGGGCGGCGCCAGTCGCTGCTGCAATTGCCGCCACTGACGCTGTCGCTCCTGCAGCAGGCGCAGGGGCGACTGCCGCTGCAGCCGTTGCGAGATGGGCTGCAGACGACTTTCAAGCAGGGCCAGGCGATGTTGCAACTGCCTCTGCAGGCGCGCGTTCAGTTCATCGAGGCGCTGGCTGCTCTGTTCCAGATGCTGGTGCGGCGAGCGCAGCCGTTGCTGCAAGTGCCGCAGGCGGGTCACCGGTTGTTGCAATTGTTGCTGCATCACCCAGCGCAGGCGGCGGCTGAGCGCTCCATGGCGCTGGCTAACCACGCCCAGGTCCGGACTCACCAGCTCCGCTGCCGCTGATGGCGTCGGGGCGCGCAGATCAGCGGCAAAATCGGTCAGGCCGGTATCGATTTCATGGCCCACCGCCGACACGGTGGGGATCGGGCAGGCCGCTACTGCCCGGGTCAGCGCCTCATCATTGAAGGCCCACAGATCCTCAAGCGAACCGCCGCCGCGACCGATGATCAGCACATCACATTCCTGTCGCGCTACCGCCAGGTTCAGTGCCTGGCGCAACTGGGCCGGCGCTTGCGCGCCCTGTACCGCAGCCGGGTAGATCAGCACCGGAATGGACGGGCAGCGCCGCCGCAGCACCTGCAGGATGTCGCGAATGGCGGCGCCGCTGGGGGAGGTGATCACGCCGATCTGGCGGGGCCAGGCAGGCAGCGGCTGCTTGCGCTCCTGGGCAAACAGTCCCTCGGCCTGCAACTGTGCCTTGAGCGCCTCAAAACGGGCCTTGAGAGCGCCTTCACCGGCCGGTTCCATATGTTCCACGACGATCTGGAAGTTGCCGCGCGGCACGTACAGGGTGACCTTGGCGCGCACCAGCACCTGCTGACCGTTCTGAGGTGCAAAATTCAGCAGCCTGTTGCGATTTCGAAACATGGCCCCATTAATCTGGGCACGGTCATCCTTGAGGCTGAAGTACCAGTGGCCGGAAGCCGGGCGGGCAAAATTCGACAGCTCCGCCTGCAGCCAGATCAGCGGAAAGGAGCCTTCCAGCAGGCCCTGGGCTTCCAGGTTCAGTTGGCTGATGGAAAGTGGTTCGGTGCGGGATGAGAAGGTCATCGCGGGAGGGTAGCGATTTTCGGTGCGGGCTGCCAGCGTCAAGATTGTGTGTTTACCCCCAGTTGACGTATAATCGCCCGCTTAATTTAACGGGGTTCCTTCTAGTCAGGTGCGCCGCCCCGCCCGGCGGATTTCGCCAGGGACCCCCCTCACTTCCTACGGTGCAATATGCTCAGAATTGTGCAAGAAGCACTGACGTTTGACGACGTTTTGCTTGTACCCGCCCATTCCAATGTGCTGCCCAAGGACGTGTCCCTGAAAACGCAATTGACCCGGGACATTGCCCTTAACATTCCGCTGGTGTCCGCAGCCATGGATACGGTCACCGAGCACCGCCTGGCCATCACCATGGCGCAGGAAGGGGGCGTCGGTATCCTCCACAAAAGCATGGATATCGAAGACCAGGCACGCAATGTACGCATGGTCAAGAAATTCGAATCCGGTGTGGTCAAGGATCCCATCACCATCAGCCCGCAGGCGACCGTCGCGGAACTGCTGCACCTCACCGAAGCGAACAACATCTCCGGCGTGCCGGTGGTGGAAGGCAGCAAGGTAGTGGGCATTGTGACCAGCCGGGATACCCGCTTTGTCACTAACTATGAGCAGCGCGTGCAGGACATCATGACCGGCAAGGACCGGCTGGTGACTGTCAAGGAAGGTGCCAGCGCCGACGAAGTGCAGCTGCTGCTGCACAAGCACCGCATCGAAAAGGTGCTGGTGGTCAACGAGGCCGGCGAACTGCGCGGCATGATCACCGTCAAGGATATCGAGAAAGCCCGTAAATACCCCAATGCCTGCAAGGATTCCCAGGGGCGTTTGCGGGTGGGTGCTGCGGTCGGTACCGGTGCCGGTACCGACGAGCGCGTGACCGCCCTGGTGGAAGCCGGTGTCGATGTGATCGTGGTAGATACGGCCCACGGCCATTCCCAGGGCGTGATTGACCGGGTTGCCTGGGTCAAGAAGCATTTCCCGGATGTGCAGGTGATCGGTGGCAACATTGCCACCGCCCAGGCGGCCAGGGACCTGGTGGCTGCCGGTGCCGATGCGGTCAAAGTGGGTATCGGCCCGGGCTCCATCTGTACCACCCGCATCGTGGCGGGTATCGGTGTACCGCAGATTTCCGCCATTTCCAACGTGGCCGAAGCGCTCAAGGGCACCGGGGTGCCGCTGATCGCCGATGGTGGTATCCGTTTCTCCGGTGACATCGCCAAGGCCGTGGCCGCCGGCGCCAGCGCCATCATGATCGGCTCGTTGCTGGCCGGCACCGAAGAGGCGCCGGGCGAGGTGGAGCTGTTCCAGGGCGGTTACTACAAGGCCTACCGTGGCATGGGCTCACTGGGGGCCATGTCCGGCAAGACCGGCTCGTCCGATCGCTACTTCCAGGATGCCGCCGCCGGCATAGAGAAGCTGGTGCCGGAAGGTATCGAAGGCCGGGTGCCCTACAAGGGCCCGATGAGTGCCATCGTGCATCAGCTGATGGGTGGCCTGCGTGCTTCCATGGGCTACACCGGCTGCGCCACCGTCGAGCAAATGCGCACCAAGCCGGAATTCGTGAAGGTCTCCGCCGCCGGCATGAAGGAGTCCCACGTGCATGATGTGACGATCACCAAGGAAGCCCCGAATTACCCGGTGGGGTGATTCGTTTTCACCACAGAGGGCACAGAGTTTACAGAGTAAAAGGCCTTTTTCTCTGAGTATCTGATGCCCCTGTTGTGTGAAGCGTGATTGCTTTTACCTGATGCTGAAAATTCGCCTATTTGCTCCTCACGGTAAGGTTTGCCGGGGATGGTTTTCCTCAGTGAACGCTGTGCCCTCTGTGGTAAACATTTTTTTGGGTCAATAACCCGGGACATCTCCCATGCAAGACATCCATGCCCAGCGCATTCTGATTCTGGATTTCGGTTCCCAGTACACTCAGCTGATCGCCCGCCGGGTGCGCGAGATCGGCGTCTACTGTGAAATCCGTGCCTTTGACATGACCGCCGAGGAAATCAGCGAGTTCGCGCCCAGGGGCATCATCCTGTCCGGTGGCCCGGAATCCGTCACCGCCGCGGAAACGCCGCGCGCGCCGCAGGCGGTGTTCGAGGCAGGCGTGCCGGTGCTGGGTATCTGTTACGGCATGCAGACCATGGCCGAGCAGCTGGGTGGCAAGGTGGTGGCCGGCGAGAAACACGAATTCGGTTACGCCCGCGTGCAGAAGGCTGACGGTAACAGCCTGCTGGATGGCATTGTCGACCATGAGGAACAGGGCCATGAATTCCTCGATGTGTGGATGAGCCATGGTGACCGGGTCGGCGAAGTCCCCGCCGGTTTCCAGACCATTGCCACCACCGGCAGCTGCCCGATTGCCGGCATGGCCCATGAAGCAAAGCGTTTCTACGGTATCCAGTTCCATCCGGAAGTGACCCACACCCTGCAGGGTGGCCGGCTGCTGGAGCGTTTCGTGCGAGAGCTGTGCGAGTGCGAAGCGCTGTGGACTCCGAGCAATATCATCAATGACGCCATCGATACCATTCGCGCGCAGGTCGGCACTGACGAGGTGATCCTGGGCCTGTCCGGTGGCGTGGATTCCTCGGTGGTGGCGGCGCTGCTGCACAAGGCCATCGGCGATCAGCTTACCTGTGTGTTCGTGGATAACGGCCTGCTGCGTCATCAGGAAGGTGACCAGGTGATGGAAATGTTCGCTGACAACATGGGGGTCAAGGTGATCCGCGTGGACGCGGAGGAGACCTTCCTGGGCAAGCTGGCCGACGAAGCCGACCCGGAGAAAAAGCGCAAGATCATCGGCAATACCTTCATCGACATCTTCGATGAGCAAGCCGGCAAACTGAAGAACGCCAACTGGCTGGCCCAGGGTACCATCTACCCGGACGTGATCGAATCCGCCGCCAGCAAGACCGGCAAGGCCCATGTCATCAAGAGCCATCACAATGTCGGTGGCCTGCCGGAAGACATGAAGCTCAAGCTGGTGGAACCGCTGCGCGAACTGTTCAAGGATGAAGTACGCAAGATCGGCCTGGAGCTGGGGCTGCCCTACGACATGGTCTATCGCCATCCCTTCCCGGGCCCGGGCCTGGGCGTGCGCATCCTTGGTGAAGTGAAAAAGGAATACGCCGACATTCTGCGTCTGGCCGACCATATCTTCATTGAAGAACTGAAAGCCGCCGGGCTCTACCACAAGACCAGCCAGGCCTTTGCGGTGTTCCTGCCGGTCAAGTCCGTCGGCGTGGTCGGTGATGCCCGTCGCTACGAATACGTGGTCGCCCTTCGTGCGGTGGAAACCATCGACTTCATGACCGCCCACTGGGCGCACCTGCCCTATGACTTCCTGGAGCTGGTTTCCAGCCGCATTATCAATGAAATCCCGGGTATCAGCCGGGTGACCTACGACATTTCCTCCAAGCCGCCAGCCACCATTGAGTGGGAATGAACGGTTTTCCGTGAGGTCGAAAAAGCCGCTGCCGGAACCCCGCCAGCGGCTTTTTTATGCGTTAACCAGAGGGCGACCTGTTGATAGGGGTAGCTTGTGGTCAACAAAGGTGATCCGGGTGGCGATGACACCATGACTTCGGCCAAGACGTTACTACTCAATGCCATTAAGCGTATTCGCGAAGATACCTTGACGGTGTACTTTGCCGCCCGTGACCGGCGTACGCCCGGGCTGGTGCGATTGCTGGCGGTGGCGGTGGCGGCCTATGCCTTGAGCCCGATCGACCTGATTCCGGATTTTATTCCGCTGCTCGGCTTGCTGGATGATGCGTTGTTGCTGCCACTGGCCATCATGTTAATTCTGCGTCTGACGCCGGCAGCGGTAATTGCCGATAGTCGTGTTCGGGCAGCGGCGCTGGTACACAAGCCGGTGAGCCGGCCGGCAGCGGTGGTGATCATGATGCTGTGGTTGCTTGCCGTGGTCGGTCTGGCTTACGGGTTATGGCCAGCAAGCCAGACCTAGGGGATGCGTTTGTGCTTAATGCGTGGCGGCGGAGCCGGCTTTTTCCATGGCCTGGCGGCTGCCCAGCCAGCGCCCCGAGATCGGCAGGCCGCTGAGCACGGCAACCAGCAGGGCGGCGCTGTAGGGAATCGATTGCAGCAGCAGCACACCAATCCATACCAGCACATCCGGGGTGCGGGTGTCCTGGGCGCCGGCAACGCCCCAGGCCGCCAGCCACAGGGCGGCGGCGAACAGGGTTTCCTCGCGGGCTTCAAAAAAGGCGCGCAGCAGTCCGGCGCGATGGGCCCGTTTGGGGGTACGGAAAAAGCTGCGTTCGCGCTGGAACAGCCCGGCCAGTACCGCCACGCCAATGGTATGGGTGAGCCCGAGCCCGGCCAGCGAGGCGCCCAGTGCCTGGCGAATGCCCGCCCCCACCCGCGTCAGGTAGAGGTGCAGCAGCTTGGCCAGTTTGAAGCCGAACAGAAATAACGGCAGGGCGGAAAACGCGATCAGCGGTGGATCAAAACTGTGCGGCCAGCAGATCATTGCCAGCGACCAGCCGAGCGCCGCGAGATTGAAGGCCAGATTGA
>JAWVWY010000070.1:0-16429 GCA_033723495.1 Alcanivorax sp.
ACCAAAACCATACGGGCGACTATGAGCAGCAAATTCTCAGTCTGTTGGAGGCACAAAAATGATCAGGATGACCTTGGCGGCGTTTGTGCTGCTGGGGCTGGCGGGGTGCCAGCACCTTGGGGTGAAGCCGTGGCAGCGGGATTTGCTGGCCGAACCGGCGATGACGGTAGGGGCGGCGGACGGGCTTGATGACGCCATTGATGATCACATTTATTTCAGCAAGGAAGCGTCCAGCGGTGGGCGCGGCTTTGGTGGTGGCGGCTGCGGTTGTAACTGAGGATGGCATCGACAATGAGAAATCGTGATGTAAAACAGCTGGGTGCCAGCCTCGCCGCTGCCACCTGCGCCCTGCTTGGCAACAGTGCCCAGGCGGCCACCACTGGCGATCAGGGCTGGAAGTTCGACAGTGCCGTTCTTTTCTATAATGAACAAAGCCGCGTGAATGCGGTAGAGCCGGAGATCCAGGGCGCACGCCAGCTGCCCGATGACAGCGAGATCAAGCTGAAAGTCACCCTGGATACCCTGACCGGCGCGTCTCACAATGGGGCGATTACCGCCGCCAAGCCGCAGACCTTTACCTCACCGTCCGGTAACGCCACCTATGGTGTCGCGCCGGGAGACTTGCCGCTGGACAAGACCTTCCATGACAGCCGGGCGGCGGGCAACCTGCAGTACACCCATCCACTCAATCGCACCTTGCGGTGGACGGCCGGCGTCAACCTGTCCAGCGAATATGATTTCAAATCACTGGGCCTCAATGGTGGCTGGTTGTGGGATCTCAACAACAAGAACACCACACTTGGGCTGTCGTTTTCCCACGAGTCCGATTCCATCAAGCCGGTCGGTGGTGTGCCGATGGGGCTGACGATCCAGAGCGCCATGCTGAAGAAGAATGGCAGTGAAAGCCGCCATGTAGAGGATGCCTTGCTGGGCCTGACCCAGGTCATTAATCGGCGCTGGATCATGCAATTGAACTACAACCTGTCAGTGGCCAAGGGGTATCAGACCGACCCCTACAAGGTAGTGACGGTGGTGGATGCCAATGGCGATCCGCTGGAAGCGGAGAATCTGCCGGCCCCCTTTGCCGGCCCTGACATCGGCCCGGGCGACGCCCAGCTCTATGAGCTGCGCCCGGATTCGCGCACCAAACATGCCATTTACTGGGAAAACCGCTTTCACTTTGAGAAAGGTGTACTGGCCGTCGGTTATCGTCACATGACCGATGACTGGGGGATCAAATCCAATACCGTGGATCTCAAATACCGTCTTCCCCTTGGGCAAAATTGGTACCTTCAGCCCCATGCGCGCTGGTATAAGCAAAGTGCGGCCGATTTCTATCGGCAATCCATTACCCAGGCGGATCTTGGCAGCCTCAAGCATGTCTCCGCAGACTATCGTCTGGGTAAGCTGAAAGACACCACCTTCGGGCTGAAGCTGGCCAGACACTGGGGCGATAACCGTGAGCTGAGTTTCCGCCTGGAGAGTTTCAGGCAAAGCGGTGACCGCAAGGCGTCGGACTTGAATGCAACGATTGCCCAAGTGGGGTATACCATCTCCTGGTAAGCCACTGAGGGAAAGCCGCATGGAAGTGACCCTGCAGCAAAGCGGCCCGCTCTGGCGCGGCCGCTTTGCTGCCATGGCCAGCCCCTGCGAAGTGCTGGTGCGCAACGTCACGCCGGATATCGCCAGAACCGTGCTGGATACGGTGGCCTTGGAAGCCGCGCGTATAGAACGGCATTATTCCCGCTACCGCGATGACAACCTGATGGCCAGGCTTAATAGCGCCAATGGCCAGTGGGTGGCGGTGGATGAGGAAACCGAGCGGCTACTGGATTTTGCTGAGCAATGCTATCGGCTCAGTGAGGGCGCCTTCGATATTACCTCGGGGGTGCTGCGGCGGGTCTGGCGCTTTGACGGTTCTGACCGGCTACCCGATGACGAGGCTGTGGCTGCCCTGTTGCCGCTGATTGGCTGGCACAAGGTGGAACGCCAGGCAGGCAAGCTGCGCATGCTACCGGGCATGGAGCTGGATTTCGGCGGCATCGGCAAGGAGTACGCCGTGGATCGGGCCTTTGAGCTGGCCGCGCAGCTGGGAGCACACGACCTGCTGGTGAATTTCGGCGGCGACCTGCGCGCCCGAAGTCATGGCGAGCCCTGGCGGGTCGGTATGGAGGGTACCGCCAGCCCGGTGGCCGGCAGCCTGGCGTTAACTACCGGTGCGCTGGCGACCAGTGGCGACAGTCGCCGTTTCCTGCTCCGCGACGGTGTCCGCTACAGTCATGTGCTGGACCCGCGCAGCGGGTATCCTGTACAGGGTGCCCCACGCGCGGTGACGGTACTGGCGGAGCATTGCACCCAGGCCGGCTTGCTGGCCACCCTGGCCCTGTTACAGGGGCGGGCGGCACAAGCGTTTCTGGAAGACAGTGGTGTGCAGTTCTGGATACAGAGGGAGGGGCAATGAGGCTGTTACTGGTAGAAGACGATCAATTGCTGGCCGATGGCCTGTTGCGTGCCCTGAAGGCGGAGGGCTATACCCTCGATCATGTATCCCGGGGTGATGAGGTGGTGCCGGCGATTCAGAATGGTAATTTTCAGCTGTTGCTGCTGGACCTGGGTTTGCCCGGTCTGGATGGCCTGGAAGCGCTCAAGGCGCTGCGCCAACATGATCGCCAGGTACCGGTGATTATTATCAGTGCCCGTGATCAGCTGGATGAACGTATTCGGGGGCTGGATGCCGGGGCGGACGATTATCTGGTCAAGCCGTTTCCGGTCACCGAGCTGGTGGCCCGCATTCGTGCCCGCCTGCGACGGCAGGAAGCGCCCACCGCCGAGCATGTGACGCTGGGTGATATCGATATTGATGTGGCCGGGCTCAAGGTTACCCGTAACGGCGAGCCAGTGGCGTTATCACGCCGGGAACTGAGCGTGCTGATGTTGCTGGTGCGCCAGCGTGGCCGGGTGGTGACCCGCGACCAACTGGAGCAGGGCCTGTACGGCTGGGCGGACGATGTGGAAAGCAATGCGCTGGAAGTCCACATCCACCACCTGCGCAAGAAACTGGGGGGTGACCTGATCCGTACCATTCGTGGCGTTGGTTACAGCCTGAACGCCAACGGCAAACACTAGAGCGGCCCATGTATTCCATTCGTAGCTTCTTATCCTTGTCGCTGTTGCTGGTGATCCTCGGTGGTGGGTTGCTGTTGGGGTTGATGACGTATCTGACACTCTATGACGAACTGGATGAACAGTATGACGCCGAACTGATTCAAAGTGCCCACCTGCTGGCGTCCTTCTGGCGCGAAGGGCAGTTGCCCGATCAGGCGCTGGCAGCGCTGGATGCGGAAGAAAACCGCTACCAGCGCTACTTCGTTTACCAGCTCTGGCACAGCGGTGATCTGATCATGGCCAGCGCCGGTGCTCCGCATAAACCGATGATGCCGCTATACAAGACCCCCCGTTATGGCGAGCACAACGGCTGGCACATCTATAATTTGCCGCTGTCCGGCGATCGCTGGTTGGTGCTGGCGGAGAGTGACCAGTCGCGCCGCTCCCTGGTAGATAATGTGGCTGCCGCCGTGCTCAGCCCCTATCTGCTGAGCCTGCCGGCGATCCTGTTGCTGGTGTGGTTGGCGGTGCGACGGGGCCTGGTACCGCTGGCGCGTCTGACCGGCTCGGTCTCCCAGCGCAACCCGGAAAACCTGACGGCGTTGCCCGCCGGCAAACCGGTGCGCGAATTGCGGCCACTGGAAAATGCCATTAACGATTTGCTGGGTCAGCTGCAGGATGCCCTGGAACGGGAGAAGCGCTTTACTGCCGATGCCGCCCATGAGCTGCGTACCTTGTTGATGGTGCTGCGTTTACATGCCGACAATGCCCGCCAGCTGAAAGACAGCAGCCAGGTTGAAGTGTCCCTGCAGCAGCTGGAGTTGGCGCTGGACCGGGCCGGGCGCATGGTCGAGCAATTACTGGCGCTGGCGCGGCTGGATCCCCAGCGGCCCCATGCCGAGAGTGGCAGTTGTGATGCCACCGCGCTGACTCGCGATATCCTGGCTAATCTGATGCCACTGGCCGATCAGCGCAATCATCAGCTTTCGTTGCTGCCAGAGGCCCCGTTATGGGTGGCCATGCCGGCGGACATGTTGCTGCTGGTGCTGCGCAACCTGCTGGATAACGCCTGTCGCTATTCGCCGCCGCGCAGCATGATTAGCGTGGATGGCGAACTGCGTCGTGGACAGGTGACACTGGTGATTGCCGACGGTGGTGAGGGGCTGGATGACAGCCAGCAACAACGGTTCCGAGAGCGTTTCAGTCGCGGTAACCGTGACCAGACCGGCTCGGGGCTGGGCTTATCCATTGTTGACCGTGTATTGTCCCTGTACGGAGGAACGCTCAGTTACCGGCGTCGTAATGGTGATAAGCCGGCCGCGGCCATTCTCTGCCTGCCTGCCGCCACGCCGGGCACTGCTATATAGTGGGCACACGATCGAATTGGGGAGTGATCATGACAAACGATAAATTCAGCGAGAAAGTGGGCGACGCCATGCTTGATCCGCGTAACAGCCGGCGCCTCTGGAAAGGCATTGTCTGGGTGTTGGGGGCGTTGCTGCTGCTGGATGTCCTGCTGGGCTGGTACTGGAGTCAGGAGCCCGCGTTGCATGAAGTCACCCCTCGTCAGGGCGCGGTAGCAGGAGAAACCACCACCCGTGAAGTGATCCGGGTTGCGCAGACCCTGCTGGACAAGCCCGGCGGTTATCTGAGCAACGATATCCTGCCGCACCGTCTGTGGCTGGATAACATGCCCAACTGGGAATACGGCGTGCTGGTGCAGCTGCGTGACATGACCCGTGTCATGCGCCGTGACATGAGCCGGTCACAGTCCCAGAGCCAGGAAGACAGAGACCTGGCGGTTGCCGAGCCACAGTTCAACTTCGATGCCAAAAGCTGGGCCATGCCGGCCACCGAGAGCGAGTACCGCCGTGGCATCAAGGCGCTCAAACGCTACCTGGCACGCCTCACGGATGCGGATGAAAATGACGCCCATTTCTATGCCCGTGCCGACAACCTCAGTGACTGGCTCAACGACGTGCAGAACCGGCTCGGCGCATTGAGCCTCAAGTTGAGCCAGAGCGTGGGGCGAAATCAGCTCAATGTGGACCAGGAAGGCGGACTGTCAGCGCAATCGGATGAAACCGGTGAATACGTCAAGACGCCATGGCTGAAAATTGATGATGCCTTCTATGAAGCCCGTGGCGCGGCCTGGGCCCTGACCGAACTGATGCGTGCTGCCGAGGTGGACTTTGCCGGTGTGCTGCGCAAGAAAAACGCCACCGTCAGTTACCGGCAGATGGTCCGCGAGCTGGAAGCCACCCAGGAAACCGTCTGGAGCCCGATGATTCTCAACGGTGACGGTTTTGGCATGCTGGCCAACCACTCGCTGGTCATGGCCAACTATATCTCCCGTGCCAATGCGGCGCTGATTGATCTGCGCAAACTGTTGCAGGATGGCTGATAAGGGCAATTAATAGTTAACAGTTAATAATTAATAGCTGCGCGTGTAGCGCCAGTGATTATTAAAAGCAAAGAGGCCGCGTCCACAGGTTGGGCGCGGCCTCTTGCGTTTAAGGCAAAACAGACGGGGCGCGACGTTATTAACTATTCATTATTAATTTTTCTACGCCGCATTCTTCCCTTTAGGTTTAGGCAGCGTCTTCCGCCATTCCTCAATCAGCGCACTATTGTCGTCATCCCACGGATGAAAGCCGGGTTTCAGGTAGCTGAACCAGGCGGGAATGATGCCGCTGATCACGCCCTTGTAGCCGAAGCCTTTCCATAAACCTTTTGCCAGGGTCAGTGGTTTTTTGTGGACGTTGTCGCGCTTGAGCATCTGCCAGGTGAAGTAGCTGGAAAAACTGATCAGATAGGCGGTACTGAACAGGAAGGCGCGCTGGCGTTCCATATAAGTGCCGTTCACGTCCCGATAGAGATCAAAGGCCACGGCCTTGTGTTCCGTCTCTTCGATGGCGTGCCAGACCCACAGATCGCGCACCGCCGGGTCCATTTTCTCCAGCAGGTCCGGGCGGCGCAGAATGGCATCGGCGAGGATGGCGGTGAAGTGTTCCAGCCCGGCGGTGGCGGCCAGTTGGCGTCGTTTGCTCAAGTGTTTGCGGGCACCGGCCAGCAGCTTGTTGGTCACTGCCAGGGCATGGCCGACAATATCGTCGTACTTGCCGTCGGCAATCAGGTCATTGAAGGCCTGGTGTTCCAGTGAGTGCATGGCTTCCTGGCCAATAAAGCCGGAGATATCCTGCTGGCGCTGCCGGTCCTGAACCTGGTCGCGCAGGGCGCGCACCGAGTCCACGAAAAAACGCTCGCCGTCCGGGAAGGTCAGCGACAGGATATTCAACAGGTGCGTCAGCACCGGGTCGTTATCGAACCAGTAGTCATCGTGCTTGAGGCCGGCAAAGGAAAACCCCATACGACGCGGGGTAATGGGGATGGCCGGGGCTTTTGGTTTTCTTGTCAGTGCTAGCTTCATGGATCACTCCGGGCGTAAATGCCGTTGATGACATTACTCAATGACAATTACTATGCTTGAGTTTTGTTATAGCGGTCTTGTCGCGGAGGGCCAACAAATGGTGAGTTCAGGCCGCCCCTGGGGGAATACCGGTGTGCCGGGCATCTATGTGGTGCTGCTCTATGACCTGCTGGTGGCCATGGAGCTGGACGCGCCGGCCCTGCTGGCGGGGCTGGGCGTCAGTCGTGACGAGTTGCTGGCGCCGGACCGGCGCGTGTCCATGGCGCTGGCCCAGACCGTGGGCGAGCGGGGCGTGGCCATGGCGGGAACGCGCGGGCTGGGTTTCCGTTATGCCCGGGCCATGAGTATTACCCTGCATGGTCCGGTTGGCCTGCTGGCCCTGTCCAGCGCCAGCGCCCAGGATGCCCTGGATGCGGCCTGCCGGTTTCTCGGCCTGCGCGCGCCTTTCCTGGTCATTGACCATGTTCGCCATGGCGAGATGGTCCATCTCAACCTGAACAGCACGGTGCCGCTGGGGGTGGCCCATGACTTCATTATCGAAGCCATGCTGGTGGGCCTGGCGTTCATGGTCGAACAGTTGCTGGATGCACCGCCCGAGGGGCTGGAAATCCGTCGGCGCAGCCCGGCGCCGGCCTATCGTCGGGAAATGGAAGCGGATATCCGGGTGCCGGTGTTGTTTGACCAGTCAGACGATGCCCTGGTGTTCCCGGAATCGGCCATGGCATCCCGTCCGCGGCTGGCGGACCCGCAGGTGGCGGCATTGGCCCGTGAACAATGTGAAATGGAATTCCGGCGCTGGCGCACCGAAGAGGACGGGGTACTGGCCGAACGGGTGCGTACAACCCTGCAGGACCATACCGCGCCGCTGCCTTCCCTGGAGGCCATGGCCGAACGACTGTCGGTGTCACCGCGGACCCTGAAGCGCCATTTACAGCAGGCCGGCCTGAGCTATCGGCAACTGCAGGATCAGGAGCGCTATCGACAGGCCGGGCGGTTGTTGCAGAAGCCGGAGAACAGCATCAGCGAAGTGGCCTATCAGCTGGGTTATAACGATGTTGCCAATTTTTCCCGGGCCTTCAAACGTTGGAGTGGCTTGACGCCCAGGGCCTACCGGGAAAAGCACTAGTCATAAAAAAAGCCGGCATTCAGCCGGCTTTTTTTGTGTTTCATCAAGTGTGGGTTACTTGGCGTTGTTGAACGCTTCCACAGACTTGAGGATTTCGGCCTTGGCGGCATCAACGCCGTCCCAGCCGTCAACTTTCACCCACTTGCCGGCTTCCAGATCCTTGTAGTTCTCGAAGAAATGCTTGATCTGGGCCAGCAGCAGCTCGGGCAGGTCGTTGATGTCCTGCACGTTCTCATACAGCTTGGTCAGCTTGCTGTGCGGTACCGCCACCAGCTTGGCGTCTTTGCCGGCTTCGTCGGTCATGTTGAGGATACCCACCGGACGGCAGCGAATCACAGAACCGGGCACCACCGGGTAGGGGGTGACCACCAGCACGTCCAGCGGGTCGCCGTCTTCGGACAGGGTGTTGGGAATATAGCCGTAGTTGGCCGGATAGAACATGGGGGTTGCCATGAAACGGTCCACGAAAATCGCGTTGCTGTCTTTATCGATCTCGTACTTGATCGGGTCAGCATTGGCCGGGATTTCGATGGCCACGTAGATATCTTCAGGAATGTCTTTCCCGGCGGGAACCTTAGCAAAATCCATGATCTGTCCTTCTCAACAGGGTTGGTGGTGGGCGCGGATTATAGCAATGGAAGGCGCCGCCGGCTAATAAGGCAAGCGACGCGGGAGGATAAATGTGAAATATGCTTATTGCGAAGCATTAAGCAAATAAATGCATTATTTGGCGATGGGCTGCCCCGCCGCCTGCCAGGCCTGGAAACTGCCGTCGAGCAGTTTCACGTGCTTGAAGCCGGCCTCTTCCAGCTCGGTGGCTGCTTTGTGCGCGCGCCGGCCACTCTGACAATAAACCACGATATGGTCCTTGCGGTGGGGACGCAGCAGCTCAAGATTCTTTTCCAGGCGGTCCACCGGAATCATGATGGCACCGGGGATGTGACCACTGAGAAATTCCGCTTCGCTGCGCACATCGACGATCACCGGCGCCTGTTTGCGGGTCATGCTGTCTGCCAGGGCGGTGACGCTGACCGGATCCGCGGCCCACACCAGCGCGGGCAGGGCGGCCAGTATCGCCAGTAGCAACCGATAGCCTTTCATGGCGTTTCCTCCTGTTCCCATTCTTTCAGTTCACTCCAGAGTTTATCCGCATCGCGCACCATGCTGGCAATCGAGGGCTTGGCCGTGGGGTTGGCGAAGCTGGCGGCCAGGGCCTGGCTGGCACAGTGGTACACAAATTCCGTGCGGGTCATTTCCGCCAGGGGTTTGCTCATGGCAGTCTCCCGGTTCCGGTTACCGGCATAAATGAATGCCGGCAACGATATTGTGACAATGTGTTGGTTTTGCTCTCTGGCCATTGTAGTCAGCCAGCGCCTTTGTATAGATAGACGCAGTAAACAACATTGAGAACCGGTTATGGAAGAGCATAAAAAACACAGATTACCTTTGCTGGAAGATCTGGCGGATTGGCGTTTTGACCGTTACCTGACCATGCAGTTGCTGCCCTGGTTCTACCTGATTCTGGTAATGGCGGCGGTATTATTGACTATTGTCACAGTGGTGAGTTTTTTCCAGGTTTCCATGCTGGCGGGCATGACTGCCCTGGTGGCGGCCCCGTTCGCCTTGCTGGTGAGCATTGCCGTGGTTCGTGCCGCGCTGGAATATCTGGTCATGGCGCATCGCATCATGAGCATCATCGAGCGCATGGATGCTCTGCCGGAGCAGGTGCATGGCGTGTCCAATCGGGTGGAAGGTATCTCCCATCACGTGGATCATCTGATCAAGCGGGTGGATCACATGGACGCCACTCTGGCCCTGCTGCGCCCGCTGCTGGATTCCACCACGCTGCCCAAACGCCTGATCAACTCCCTGCGAGGCAAGCCGGAAAATGGCAAGCCGGGCAACGGCGGCTCCCCGCCAGGTGGCAAGGGCGACAAGTAGACGCCAGGCATAAAAAAACGCCCCAGCGCATGGCGCGCAAGGGCGTTTCTCGGTGCTTGTGGCGGGGGTCTGTTACAGCTCGAAGCTTGCCAGTTTCTTGTCCACGGCCACCAGCTTGAGCTTGGCAAACTGCGGCAGCCCGTCCTTGTAGGGAGGGTAGGACTCGCCGCCGATCAACGGTGCCAGATAGGCACGGCCGGATGGGGTAATGCCGAAACCATCCTTGCTGATGAACTTGCGCGGCATTTTCTTTTCCACGTTGGCGACTTTTTTAAGCGGCGCTTCGCCGATGGTCCAGCTGTACTTCTTGGTGTCCTTGCGCACGATGGTGGGCATTACCGCATTCTTGCCGGCCACCGCATATTCCACCGCGGCACGGCCCACCGCGTAGGCCTGTTCCATATCGGTGGCCGAGGCAATATGACGAGCGGCGCGCTGCAGATAGTCGCTCACCGCCCAGTGATACTTGTAGCCCAGCTCGTCCTTGACCATCTGGGCGATGACCGGGGAGACACCGCCCAGCTGCTTGTGGCCGAAGGCGTCGGTGGTGCCGGCATCGGCCAGGAAAGTGCCGTCTTCATAGCGCGCGCCTTCGGAGACCACGATCACGCAGTAACCGACCTTTTCCACGGTGGCCTGGACCTTCTTCATGAAGGCGGCCTTGTCGAAGGCAATTTCCGGGAACAGGATGATGTGCGGGGCATCTTCATCGCTTTCCTTGGCCAGGCCGGCGGCGGCGGCGATCCAGCCGGCATGGCGGCCCATCACTTCCATCACGAACACCTTGGTGGAGGTGGCGCACATGCTGGCCACGTCCAGTGCCGCCTCGCGACAGCTGACCGCGGTGTACTTGGCGACCGAGCCGAAACCCGGGGAGACATCGGTGAAGGGCAGGTCGTTGTCCACGGTCTTGGGGACGTGGATGGCCTGGATCGGGTAGCCCATCTGCTCGGACAGTTGCGATACCTTCAGGCAGGTATCGGCGGAGTCGCCGCCACCGTTGTAGAAAAAGTAGCCGATGTTGTGGGCCTTGAAGACCTCGATCAGGCGCTCGTACTCGCGCTGGGAGCTTTTCAGGTCCTTTAGCTTGTAGCGGCAGGAGCCGAACGCGCCACCGGGGGTGTACTTGAGCGCGTCGATGGCGCTTTTGCTTTCCTTGCTGGTGTCGATCAATTCTTCGGTGAGCGCACCGATGATGCCGTTGCGACCGGCATAGACCTTGCCGATCACATCCTTGTTCTCGCGGGCGGCTTCGATGACGCCGGCGGCGGAGGCATTGATAACGGCGGTGACTCCGCCGGACTGAGCGTAGAAAGCGTTTTTACGCGCCATGACAGACCCCTTGATTCAATTTGGGCGCATTCTAACGGAGGATGGTGGGGTTTTCATGACTTTCCATCAGGTCATGGGCGTGGAGCTTTGTGGCGGGCTCTGGAACAATGGGCCGGGGAGGGATCATGACCGCACTGATAAAACTGTTCTGGCATTTTTGCCTGTTTCGCGCCAGCCCGGCGCAAAGCCCCTATTCACCGGCGCTTTTTTTACTGGTGCTGGCGGCCTGGCTGCTGGTGCAGCTGTTGGTGGCGAGCCTGCAGAATGCGCTGCCGGTGGGCGAGCTGATGACCAGCCAGGTTATCAGTATGGCGGTGGTGCTGGCCGGTTGTGGCCTGTTGTTGGCGTTCAAACGGTTGTCCGGGCGCTGGCTGCAGACCGCCATGGCATTGGTGGGGGTGGAATTGATGATGACGCTGGTGAGTCTGCCGTTGCTGCTGGTCAGGTTGTCGGTAACCCAGCCGTTGCCCTTTCTGGATGGCCTGTACCTGATGCTGATCAGCTGGCAACTGGCGGCCCAGGGGTTTATCTACCACCGCAGCCTCAGCGTCAGCCCCTTTTTGGGCCTGGGCGTAGCCATTACCCTGCTGATTGTCAGTTATGCCCTGGTGGTTACCCTGATGCCGCAGATACTGGCCTCCGCCGCCAACGGTTAGGATTGCCCTAGGGCGCGCTTTGCTGTTGTTGGTGGATGCGATCCAGGGCCGCCACCCGCTGTTGCTCGGTGCCGGTGAACAGGCGCTCGCGCAGTTGCTGAAGCTGTTGTTGCTGATCCTGCCGGGCCAGCCCTGCGTGCAGGATGGCATCCCGTTGATCGGCATAGTCGTGGTAACGTTGTTGCCACTGCGTGCGTCTCTCCTTCAATGCCTTTAGACGCAACGCAGCCTGATCCCCGAAGGTTTGCTGGTCGTAGGCAAACACCGCATTATCATCCGCGCCCTGCTGTTGCAGCACTTTCTCATTGTGTTCCAGGTGCCTGAGCGCGTACTGCTGCTGATATTGTTCAGCCAGCTGGGTGGGCAAGTTGCTACGTAATTGCTGCAGCGCGGCACTCTTGTCCGCGTCACTGAGATTAGATGTCAGGATATGGTGCCGTTGCAGGCTGAAGCGGTCATAGCGATCATCTTCGGCAAACAGCGCTGCCGCCGTGTCCGAGCCGAAAATGTCATCACGCAGTTGCTGGCGCAGGCGCAGTTTTTCTTCCACATCATCCATGCCCTGCGGGGTGAATTCACCGCTGGCGAACTGCTTGCCGTATTCCCGGTAACGGTCCAGTAGTGACAGCAGTTGCTTGGCCGCCTGGTGGCCGGCGGTGGTGGTCGCCCACTGGCGAAGTATTTTCCGAATCGTGCCTGCCGGCAATTCCCCTTGCAGGGCCAGAAAATAGTCCAGCACATCCTTGGTGGTGCTGCTGACCAGCAAGTTGCCCTTGCTGTCGGTGGTCAGGTGCGCAGGCGGTGTAGTGCCCGCCAGCGAGGTATTGGCCAGGCGCTGATTCAGCGACGGTGTATCCAGGGGCAGGCTCGCTGCCGCCGTTACCGTCTTGCCGGCTGTCAGGGCAGGGGCTGCCGGTGTCAATACGGGCGCGTCCTGGCCCGGCGCCGAGACCGGCGGCGGTGCCAGCACAATGCCAAAGAAGACAATCGCCTGAATAAGAATAAGGAAAGTAACAAGCGTGCGTTTTCTCATGCTCTGTCTCCATTGGCAGGGCCGAAGCCCTGCGCAATATCGGCTTACAGCCCGGCGTTTTTCAGGCGGTTGGCCTGGTTGCGGTAAAGCGTTTTCGGGTCCACTTCCCAGCCCATCAGACCAAACAGTTGTCGAATGGCGTCAGCGTGGTTGTGGTTGTAGTCATGCCGTATCGGCGTGCCCAGGTACATGCCGCACAGTGGCAGGATGCCGTCGTGCTTGACGCCGGCGGGGAAGGCCAGCTTGGTCACTGACACCACCAGGGTGTCGAACGGGTCCAGATAATTGGTCTGCACGCCGGTGCCGCCCCAGGACCAGTACTGCACGCCATTGACCTCATGCTCGCCGGTAGTGCCGCAGGCGGTTTTCGGCAGCGCCTGGGGGTAGCGCTGGTTGAAAGCCGCCATGCCGGCGGTGGTGGATTCCGCCAGCACCGCCGAGGCGGACTGGTCGAGCGGGTTGGGGCCGCCGGAAGCCGCCTCCCAGAGCGCGCCGAATGCCTTGGCGATCAGGTTGGCCAGGTTTTCGTTGATGCTGCCCTCTGGCGCCAGACCCCGTACCACATCGGCCACCGGGGTGCCCCTGTTTTCGCCGTGTACGGAAGTCACGGAGGCCACCAGGTCGGGGCGGACGGCGGCCACGTAGCGGGCGGTGGGGGCGCCCTGGGAGTGAGCAATCAGGTTGACTTTTTTGGCACCGGTTACGGCCAGATAATTCTCGATCTGGCGGATCAGTTCTTCACCCCGGTACTCGTTGCTTTGCAGGGCGCTGACATTACTTTCGTAGACCCGGGCACCATAGTCGCGCAGGTCATCGGCGATCCCGTAGAAGTAGTCCACGCCGGCGATATTGTCGAAGGCGATGATGCCGCCGACCAGAACGATGGGGTAACGCGTGTCGGCATAGTGATCATCCTTGCCGAAAAAGGACCAGGCGCTGGCCTGGCTGGTGATCATGGTCAGAAACAGGCCGCAAAGCAGGCCGCGTGTGATGATCGACATGTTTATTTCTCCCGTTTTTTTGTTGTTTGGCAGCCGGCGCCGGGCTGCATTATGGAGTCGACGGGTTGGACTATAAGCGGCTTGAGTGGTACTAACTTGTAGGAATCGGTTCTCTAGTCTGTCCGGGGGGACGAACTGTGACCGGTTGCCCGCCGGGGCTGCGAGGCACTTTCGAGAACAATAATGAATAACGTCAGCAATGCCGCGACGCTGCCATCCACCTTGTATTTATGGCCGCAGCGTACGCTCTATCTGGGTTATATCGGCAGACTTTCGAGTCTGTCACAGGGGGCTCATACCATGTTGTTCGGGCTGGATGGGGACATTCCTGTGACCGTGGGGGAAGCAACCTTTGAGGTCCGTTCCTACATGATTCCGGCGGGTGTGACCTTCTCCGCGGATTCGCTGGGCGGGCGTATCGGCTGCTGTTTCCTCGATCCACTGGGCCGGGACTTTCTGTTCCATCGGCCACTGATGGCCAGCCAGCAGGCCGGTATTTACATGGCTTCGGCCCGGGAGGCGGAGCAGCTGGCTGCTCTGCAAGCCGTGTTCGAGCGTGCCGAGGGCGCCGGGCCGGCCTATCGGCAGCTGACTGGCGTGCTGTTTCCCGGTGAGCAGGATGAGGTAGTGGGCTTTCGGCCGGATCAGCGCATTGCCCGGGTGATTTCGTTAATCCGCAGTGACCCGGCCAATAACCTGTCCAACGAGGCGCTGGCCGAGCAGGTGGCCCTGTCCGTAGACCGGCTGCAGCGGTTGTTCAAGGAAGTGACCGGCATCCCCATCCGCCGTTATCGCCTGTGGCACCGGCTGTTTGTCACCTCCACGCTGATGGCCATGGGCTCGACCCTGACCGATGCGGCACTGACCGCCGGGTTTTCCGACTCGTCCCACCTCAACCATGTCTTCAAGAGCATGCTGGGCATGACGCCGTCCATGGTACTGCGCCGCTCCCGGCAGGTACGCATTCTGGTTGGTGAGGACGGCAATACCGGGACACGCTTCACCTGAGCCGCGGTTACCGCTATGGTGCAGGGAATTTACCGATATAGCGTTTCCCATGCATATTCATATTCTTGGCATCTGCGGCACCTTCATGGGGTCGCTGGCGCAGCTTGCCCGGGCACAGGGCCACCGTGTCACCGGGTGTGACCAGAATGTCTATCCCCCCATGAGTGATCAGCTGGCTGCTGCCGGCATCGACATTACCCAGGGCTATGACCCGGCGCAGCTGGACCCGGCGCCGGACCTGGTGGTAATCGGTAATGCCCTGAGCCGCGGTAACCCGGCGGTGGAGTATGTGCTCGATCAGGGGCTGCCCTATACCTCCGGCGCCCAGTTGCTGGAAGAGGTCGTGCTGCCCGGCCGTTGGGTGCTGGCGGTGGCCGGCACCCACGGCAAGACCACCACCAGCTCCATGCTGGCCTGGATTCTCGAACATGCCGGCCTCAACCCCGGCTACCTGATCGGTGGTGTGCCGGCCAACTTCGGTGTCTCCGCCCGGCTCGGCGAGACACCGTTTTTTGTGGTGGAGGCGGATGAATATGACACCGCCTTCTTCGACAAGCGCAGCAAGTTTGTCCACTACCATCCGCGCACCGTGATCCTCAACAACCTGGAGTTTGATCACGCCGATATTTTTGCTGATCTGGCGGCCATTCAGACCCAGTTTCACCATCTGATTCGCACCGTGCCGTCCACCGGTCGTCTGATCCTGCCCCACGGTGAGGCGGCGCTGGAGCAGACCCTGGAGATGGGCTGCTGGAGCGAGGTGGAGCGCTTCGGTGAGAATGAGGCGCTGGGCTATCGGCTCGACAGCGATGACGGTTCGCGCTTCACGGTGCTGGAAAACGGACAGCCGGTGGCGCAGGTAGACTGGACACAGACCGGCCGACACAGCGTCAACAACGGCATGGCGGCGCTACTGGCAGCCCGACATGTGGGCGTGACCCTGGCCGATGGCGCCGCCGCCCTGAGCGAATTCCGCGGGGTGAAGCGGCGCATGGAGCTGCGCGGCGAGGTGGCCGGCATTCGTGTTTATGATGACTTCGCCCATCATCCCACCGCCATTGCCGCCACCCTGGACGGCCTGCGCCGCAAGGTTGGTGATGGCAAGATTCTGGCGATCATCGAGCCGCGTTCCAACACCATGCGCATGGGCAGTCACAAGGCGGCGCTGGCGGGCAGCACGGTATCGGCGGATCAGGTAATCTGGTATCAGCCGCCGGGGCTGGACTGGTCATTGCAGCCGGTGGTGGATAAGGCGCCGGTGCCGGCGTCGGTCAGTGACAATATCGAAGACATCATTGCCCAGGTGGTGGCCCGCAAGGGCGAGCCGCTGCATGTGGTGATAATGAGTAACGGCGGCTTTGGCGGCATTCACCAGAAATTGCTGGATGCTCTGCAACGCTGACAGGGTGGAGGGAAAACGTCTTCGTGACCTGTTCGAGCCAGTCTTGTGGCGCGGGCACTCCACCGGTATCAACCCGCAAAGCCGGGCATGAAACAGCAAACGCTTGCGGCGTTGAGATATGCTGGCGTCCCGGTCGGGGCGTCAGCGCAGGTGGTGGTTGAAGCCGCCTGCTAACGCCAGCAAAACAGGGAGATCGGCATGATCGCGTCCGTGGTTTGGGCTTCTATTCATTACATCAGCATTCTGTTTCTGTTCGGCTGTCTGTTCGGCGAGCTGCTGCTGTGGCGTACCGGCATTTCGCAGACCAATGTGCGCACGCTGTTGCGGCTGGATATGGGCTATGGGCTGTCGGCGCTGGCGGTGTTGATTAGCGGCGTGGTGCGGGCCGGCTGGAC
>JAWVWY010000071.1:0-16313 GCA_033723495.1 Alcanivorax sp.
AATGGCTGGGCGCCATTACTCCGCTGGGCGGCACCGCCCTGATCGTCGGCTGGCTGATGCTGGCCTGGTCCCTGTTCAAGAACGCTTGATCGACACCATGAAATTGACCGTTAACGGCGACACCCTGACCCTGCAAGGCTCTACCATCAGCGATCTGGTGACCCAGCTGGCCCTGACTGGCCGGCGACTGGCGGTGGAGGTAAACCGGGAAATCGTACCGAAAAGCCGGCATGGCGATTACGCCCTGCAGGACGGCGATGTGGTGGAGATCGTCCACGCCATCGGCGGTGGGTGAGCACAACCGAAGCATCGCTTCGCTGCGTGCCAACGACCGGGCAGGAAGTCCGGGCCGGGATGGCGAGCACGGCACCCGCTACGATGAACGCCACCGAATAACCGAACCAACCCTGGAACCAACCATGTCCGACCCGCTCCACATCGCAGGCAAGACCTACCAATCCCGGCTGCTGATCGGCACCGGCAAGTACAAGGATTTCGACGAGACCCGCCAGGCCATCGAGACCAGCGGTGCGGAAATCGTCACCGTGGCCATTCGCCGCACCAACATTGGCCAGAACGCCGACGAACCCAACCTGCTGGATTTCATCAGTCCGGATAAATACACCATCCTGCCCAACACCGCGGGCTGCTACACCGCCGAGGAAGCGGTGCGCTGTTGCAAGCTGGCGCGGGAGCTGCTGGATGGCCACGATCTGGTCAAGCTGGAGGTGCTCGGCGACCAGAAGACCCTCTACCCGCACATCCCCCATACCCTCAAGGCCGCCCGTGAACTGATCGATGACGGCTTCAAGGTGATGGTCTATACCAATGACGACCCGATTGTCGCCAAAGAGCTGGAAGCCATGGGCTGCGTGGCGGTGATGCCACTGGGCTCACTGATCGGTTCCGGGCTGGGCATTCTCAACCCGCACAATATCCGCCTGATCATGGAAGAGGCGAACGTGCCGATCATTGTCGATGCCGGTGTCGGCACCGCCTCCGATGCGGCAATTGCCATGGAAATGGGCTGCGACGGCGTGCTGCTCAACTCCGCTGTGGCCCACGCCAACCAGCCGGTGCTGATGGCGTCGGCCATGAAGAAGGCCATTGAGGCCGGTCGCGAGGCGTTCCTGGCCGGGCGCATGCCGCGCAAGGCCTACGCCAGCGCCTCATCGCCGCTGGACGGTGTCAGCCGTTAATGCGCAAAAAAATGGCGCCGTAGGGACGGCGCCGAAGGGGGGGAAGTTGGTTCTGGAGTAGGCTCGGACACAATGTGCCGATCACTGCATTAAAACTATCGCGGCCATCATGAAAACCCCGTGAACTCCCACTGGCGCCGCTTTTTGCTACAATCGCGCCCCCGCTTCGCGAACCCGATACCGCCATGCTCGATTTCATCAAACAGGACAAGGACCCGGAAACCGGCAAGGTAATGCGCAAGGTGCGCAGCTTTGTGCTCCGGGAAGGCCGTCTGACCACCGGCCAGCGCAATGCGCTGGACACCCTCTGGCCCCGTTTCGGGCTGGAACGCAGTGACGGTATGCTGGATGCTGCACAGGTGTTTGGCCGTGATGCTCCGCGAGTCCTGGAAATCGGCTATGGCATGGGACAGTCGCTGGCGGCCATGGCTGACGCGGAAACCGACAAGGACTTTATCGGCATCGAGGTGCATCGCCCCGGCGTCGGCGCGCTGCTGATGGAAATTGAACAACGGCGGCTTGGCAACCTGCGCAGTTACTGCGATGACGCGGTGGAAATCCTGGAACTGTGCATCCCCGACAACAGCCTGGCTCGCGTGCAGCTTTACTTCCCCGACCCCTGGCACAAGAAGAAACACCATAAACGCCGCATCGTTCAACCCGCCTGGGTGGCACTGGTGCATCGCAAGCTGGCTCCCGGCGGCGTATTGCACATGGCCACCGACTGGCAAAACTATGCCGACTTCATGATGGATGTGATGGCCGGTGCCAGCGGCTTTATCAACCAGGCCGGCGCTGGCCAGTTTTCAGCACGCCCGGCCTGGCGACCGGAAACCAAGTTCGAGCGCCGCGGCGAACGTCTCGGCCACGGGGTCTGGGACCTGCTGTTCGAGAAACACTGACAAGCGGGCCGGCGCACGCTGGCACGCCGGCCCGCAGCGATCAGAAATACGCTTCCATGCCGACATGGAAGCTGTCGTAATTGATGGAATCGTTGCTGTTCTCTTCATCGAAGGTGTAATAGGTGTAGCCAAAGGTGACGGCACCGCCACCACCCCCCAGCAACACCTTGCCACCGACCCCCAGGAACACATTGCGGGCGTCATCCCTGATCTGCTCGGAGACCGCGCCGGCGGCGACCGTGGCCTCGCCATGCCAGTCCTGCAAGCCAAGGGTGCCGCCCAGAAATACCTGCTGACTGACCGGTAACATGGCGTCAAAGGCCAGATACAGCCCGTCGCCCTGCAACTCGGTGTCGCCCACCTTCAAGCCACCGGTGCTGATGTCTCCCCGCTGGTTACCGAACCGGTGATAGCCCAGACGCAAGGTGGAAAGACCGGACACGGCCACCCCGGCATAAACATCACTACCGACGCTGGCGCCCTGGTCATCCAGGCTGAGGCCGGTGCCCGCCAGCTCGTCATTGACGTCATCGATAAAGTTACTGTGCTCCAGAGCCAGGCTGCCACCCAGCATGAACCTGGCCGGTTCACCGGCAGCATGGCCGGCCATGGATAACGACGCCAGTGACAGCGCCAACATTGTATTTTTCATGATTCCCCCTTACCCAAGCAAAGCCGCTTATTTTATCCCCCCCTGTGCGGGTGTAAATTGCCCCCGCGCCATGCCAGCCAATGCCGACATGGGGTTACGCTTTTTCCGACGCCTGCGGGTCATTCAGTCGCCCGGCACTGGCGACGCCGACCAGTCCCATCATGCCCAGTAACAGCAATACCCAGCCATTGCCGAGCAAGGATGCCAGCGCGGTGAATGCGCCCACCACCAGCAGCAACACACCGATGACGGTATTGCTGACAGCGGTATAATCGGTACGCTTGTTGCCGCCCGCCATGTCCACCAGATAGGTTTTGCGGCCAATGCGTACGCCGGCATGGGCAATGGCCAGCATAAAAAAGGCCACCGGGTAGCACCACGACATTTGCGGCGCGGCCGGCAGGCCCAGGGCCAGCCCACCGGCGAACAGACACACCAGAGCAGACAGGGCACCACCACGCATCATCACCCGCCGGCTGGACGCATCAGCCATGAAGCCCCATACCGTGGCGCTGATGGCGCTGGCCAGGCTGGAGGCCAGCACAAAGCTGCCCAGCATCAGCGGCAGGCTGGAGGCTTGCCGGGCCAGCAAGACCAGGAACGGCGCGGCCAGCGACGAGGCCATCAGCAATGCACGGGTCACCACGAAACGGCGAAATGGCGGATCCGTGCGCAGCAAGCTGAGGTTGGCGACGGCTTCCACCAGGGCATTGTTGCCGCCGGCAGTGGCGCCCGGGTATTCATCCACTCCGCCGAACACAGCACCGGCAGCCAGCCATATCAGGCCGGCCCCCACCAGCAGGGCCACATAGAACCCCGTCGCCGGGTCTCTGTCACCAGCAAAGATCAGCACGGTCAGCGCCATGGTGACAACACCGGAAAGGGTTGCCGCCAGGCCGGCGAGTCGGCCGCGACGGGAGCGGGGGATGGTCTTGCCCTGCACATCCTTCATGGCCACCGAGCATAACCCGCGACTGAGGCTGAACAGGATCAGCAGGCCAACAATGACCGGCCCGGCAACCGCGCCCGGCAACCACCACACCGCCGCCGCCATTGCCAGCACTGCGACGCCCTGCAACAGCGCCCCCAATACCCAGACCCCCTTGCGCATGGCAAAACGCCGCACCCAGGCACCGATCAGCAATTGAGGCACCAGCGAGCCCGCTTCACGGATCGGCACCAGCATCGCCACCAGCGCCGCTGGTGCCCCGATCGCCGTCAGCAGCCAGGCCAGCACGGTTTTCGGGTTAATCAGAAGATCACCGACCTTGGTAAGCATGTTGGCGACGATGATGCGGAAAAAATTTCCGGGCACCTGCTGGCAGGCCGCCTCACTGATATCCGTGCAGGTGCGAGCGTCTTCCTCGTTGGCGACCAGGGCATACAACCTGGCCTGCCATTCGCCTTTTTCCATAACGGCCCTCTCTGCTGCTACACCTCTGCCAAAGGACAGAGAACGACTCATCGCCCGGCCAGCGGGTCGCGCCTTGATTGCACCACTGGGTAGCGCCGATTAGACTTTGCCCCAACCTGAGCAAGTTGCTGATCATGCCGCAAAGCATTCCCCACGATTCCGTTGGACTGGTTGAACCCCGGACCCTGTCGGTCTCCACCCCGCTGGAGCTCGAGTGCGGTCGGGTATTGCCCGCCTATGACCTGGTGTACGAGACCTACGGCACCCTCAATGCCGATGCCTCCAATGCGGTGCTGATTTGTCACGCGCTGTCCGGTCATCACCACGCTGCCGGCTATCACAGCATGGCGGAAAAACGGCCGGGCTGGTGGGATACCTGCATCGGCCCCGGCAAGGTGATCGACACCAACCGCTTCTTCGTGGTCTGCCTGAACAATCTGGGCGGCTGCCATGGCTCCACCGGCCCCGGCTCCATCAATCCGGAAACCGGTCAACCCTGGGGACCGGATTTTCCCATGATGACCGTGAAAGACTGGGTGAACAGCCAGGCACGGCTGGCGGATTATCTGGGTATCCAGCGCTGGGCGGCGATCGTCGGCGGCAGTATGGGTGGCATGCAGGCGCTGCAATGGTCGGTGGATTATCCGGACCGGGTCGCCCACGCGGCAGTCATTGCCGCGGCACCCAAGCTGTCGGCCCAGAACATTGCCTTCAACGAAGTGGCCCGCCAGTCGATTCTTACCGACCCCAACTTCCACGGTGGGCGCTATTACCTGCATGATACCTATCCCCGTCAGGGCCTGATCCTGGCGCGCATGGTCGGCCATATCACCTACCTGAGCGACGATGCCATGCGCATGAAGTTCGGCCGCGACCTGCGCAGTGGCCGTTTCCACTTCGGCTTCGATGTGGAGTTTCAGGTGGAGTCCTACCTGCGCCACCAGGGCGAGACCTTCTCGCGCAATTTCGACGCCAACACCTACCTGCTGATGACCAAGGCGCTGGACTATTTCGACCCGGCGCGGGAGTTCGACCACTCCCTGGAGCAGGCCATGGCCCGGCCCACCTGCAAGTTCCTGGTCATGTCGTTCACCTCCGACTGGCGCTTCGCGCCGGAGCGCAGCCGGGAAATCGTCGACGCCCTGGTGCATGCCGGCCGCGACGTCAGTTATGCGGAAATCGATACGCCCAAGGGGCATGATGCCTTCCTGCTCGACATTCCCGAGTACATCAAGCTGTTCGGCGCCTATATGCACCGCGTGGCCGAGGAGGTAACCCCGTCATGACCGCGCTGCGCGATGATCTCAACCTGATCAGCAACTGGATTCCCCGTCAGGCCACGCTGCTGGACCTGGGCTGCGGCGAAGGCTCGCTGCTGGCTCACCTGAAAGCCGAGAAAGACATTCGCGGCTATGGCCTGGAGATCAACCAGGACAACCTGGCCGCCTGTTTTGAAAAAGGCGTCAACGTGATCGAGCAGGATCTGGACCAGGGGCTGCACAATTTCCAGGACAAGCGCTTCGATTATGTGGTGATGACCCAGGCTCTGCAGGCGGTGCTGCGCCCGGACCAGATTCTCTCCGAGATGCTGCGGGTGGGCCGGGAAGCGATCATCACCTTCCCCAATTTCGGCCACTGGCGCATCCGTGCCTTCCTCGGTTTCAAGGGCCGCATGCCGGTATCCTCGGCACTGCCCTACCAGTGGTATGACACGCCCAACATTCACCTGTGCACGGTGCGCGACTTCGAGAATCACTGCCGCCATAACGGCATCCGCATTCTCGAACGCCAGGTGCTGAACCGCCATCATCATAGCGGTCTGCTGGCACGGCGCTGGCCCAACCTGTTTGGCGAAGTGGCGCTTTACCGGGTAACACTCTAACCCACCAGCGCCCGATGCTATCGCCCTCCACAGACAGACAATCCAGAAGGCTCCATCATGGAAAAAATCGTACTGGCTTCCGGCAATGCCAAAAAATTGAAGGAAATGCAGCAGCTGCTGACACCGCTGGGTATCGAGGTGATAGCGCAAAGCGATTTCAATGTGCCGGAGGCAGAGGAAACCGGCCTGACCTTCGTGGAAAACGCCATCATCAAGGCCCGCAATGCCTGCAAACATACCCGCCTGCCGGCCATTGCCGATGATTCCGGCATCGAAGTGGATGCGCTTAACGGCGCTCCGGGGGTGTTCTCCGCCCGTTTCTCCGGCGCGGATGCCAGTGATGCCAAGAACAATGCGCTGCTGGTGGAAATGCTCGCCGATGTGCCGGACGCACAACGCAGTGCCCGCTATCGCGCCCTGATCGTTTTGATGCGCCATGAGGATGACGCCACGCCAATCATCTGCCAGGGCAGCTGGGAAGGTGAAATCATTCTGCAACCGCGCGGCGAGCAGGGCTTTGGTTACGACCCGCATTTTCTAGTGCCAGCGCTGGCGCGTACCGCCGCCGAGATGGAACCGGAACAGAAGAATCGCCTCAGCCACCGCGGCCAGGCCATGGCCCAGCTGATTGATCAGCTGTCAGCCTGACAGCGAAGTCATTCTCATTGACAGCCGCTACATAAAATAACCGCAAAGCCGCACCGCTCTGCTTAAGCTGGCAACGTTGCCAGCCAGAGCCCTAACCATGCTGATACGATTGCCTGCATTGCTTGTGTGTTTTCTGCCCGCCCTCTCCGCGCAGGCAGTGCAACTGCAAGTCAGCCCTGGTTGGCAGAGCACGTATGTGGCTCAGGGGCGCGACCAGCTGGCCAGCGGCGGCCTCTACACCTTGCAGCTGGACCTGGCCGAGGGCGACTGGGGTGCCGGCCTGTGGCAGGGCTGGGGCGACCAGGCCAACTACCAGGAAAGCGATGCCTACCTGCAATACGCACCGGTGTTCGGTCGCCTGGAACCCTTCCTGTCACTGACCCGATTACGCTTTGGCCCTCAGGGCGACTACGACACCGAGGTGGCCGGCGGTGGCGAATGGCACCTGACCCCCTGGCTGCTACCCGGCGTCGAAGCCACCTATTCCAGACAGTCCGACGGCAGCTTTGTATTGCTGACGCTGCGTGCGGAAAAGGCCCTGACCCCCACTCTGGAGGCCGGCGCCCGGCTCAGCCAGGGGCTCGATTACGGCTATGCCAGTAATGGTCATGATGGTGCCAATCACCGGCAACTGGACCTGGCGCTGACCTGGCACTGGCAGACGCGACTGTCATTCTATCTGGGCGGCCATCACAGCTGGGCCGGCGAAGATGTCCGCCGCGAAGGCGGCGGCAATCTGAGCTGGCTGGATATGGGGCTGAGTGCCTATTTCTGACGGGCCAGCCAGCGATCCAGGGCATTGGCGAATCGCCCCTTGTCCTGACTGCTGAACCCCCTGGGGCCACCGGTTTCCATGCCGGCAGAACGCATCTCTTCCATGAAATCGCGCAGGTTGAGCCGCTCGCGCACGGTGTCCTTGTCCAGCCAGTGTCCCCGCGGCGTCACCGCCAGCGCGCCCTTCGCCACCACCTCCGCCGCCAGCGGAATATCCTGGGTCACCACCAGGTCGCCGGCTTCACAGCGCTGCACGATCTCGTTGTCGGCCACATCAAAACCCTGCGGCACCTGCACCGACCGGATCAGCGCCGAACGCGGCACCGCTATCATCTGGTTGGCCACCAGCGTGCAGGGCGTCTGCGTCCGCTGCGCCGCCTTGAAAAGAACCTCTTTGACCGGCCGCGGACAGGCGTCGGCATCTACCCAGATATGTGCCATTGAATACCAATTAATAATTAAGAATGGAAAATTGATAGCGGAACAGCAGGCCAGGAGCTTGGCGTTATCCATTATCAACTATCAATTATCCATTTTATTGCTACCATAGCCCACTCATTCTCTGGCACTGCTTGCCCTATGCCACTCATCACGCCGCCCCTCTCCCTCTACATTCACACCCCCTGGTGCGTGCGCAAGTGCCCCTACTGCGATTTCAACTCCCATGAGCGGGGCGAACTGCCGGAGCAGGCCTATCTGCAGGCCCTGTTTAACGACCTGGAACAGGACCTGCCGCTGGTGGCCGGGCGTACGGTGGAGACGGTGTTTATCGGTGGGGGCACGCCCAGTCTGCTCAGCGCCGATTTCTACCGGCAGTTGTTCAACGGCCTGCGCCAGCGCCTGGCCCTGGCCGGCGACGCGGAAATCACGCTGGAAGCCAACCCCGGCACCCTGGAAGCCGGCCGCTTCGAAGGCTTTCGCGAGGCCGGCATCAACCGGCTGTCGATCGGCGTACAGAGCTTTAACAATACTCACCTGCAAGCGCTGGGGCGCATCCATGACAGCAGCGCCGCCATCGCCGCTGCCGCCCAGGCCCGCCGCGCCGGCTTCGACAATTTCAACCTGGACATCATGCATGCGCTGCCGGGCCAGAGCCGTCAGCAGGCCCTGGACGACCTGCAGCGGGCCATTGCGCTGGCGCCCACCCATCTGAGCTGGTACGAGCTGACCATTGAGCCCAATACGGTGTTCTACCGGTCCCCGCCCAGCCAGCCGGACGGCGATGCCATGGCCGATACCGAGAACGCCGGCTTTGCCCTGCTGGCCGAACACGGCTATCAGCGTTACGAAATCTCCGCCTTTGCCCGGCCCGGCCGGCACTGTCGCCACAATCTGAACTACTGGCAGTACGGCGACTATCTGGGCATCGGGGCGGGAGCCCACGGCAAGCTCACCGACGCCCGCCGCGGCCAGGTATTTCGCTATCAGAAGACCCGTTTACCGGAGCATTATCTGGCCGACCCGGCCGCCGCCCGCCGCCAGTGGCAAGCGGTGGCCGCCGATGAACGTCTGTTTGAGGCGCTGCTCAATGGCTTGCGGCTGGTGGCGGGGATGCCGCTGGGGCTGCTGGATGAACGTAGCGGCGCCACGGCAGCACAGTGGTTGCCGCAACTCCAGCCACTGCAGACACAAGGTCTGTTGCAGGTCGATGACACGCAGCTGCGCTGCACCGATATTGGCCTGGCCCATCTCAATTCCCTGCTGGAGCGAATCGCGACCCTGCTTTAAGACAGATCCACAACCTGTTTCGCGACGCTTGATCCTTTGCCGAATGCTATTCAAACTGTTATCGGATCAGGACCACAGAAGAACAGCGATATCATGAAACGACGTGACGACCGCGAGCAGGCACTTGCCGAGCGTGAGCGACTGTTTATCGAAGCCACCCGCCGCCAGATCTGCAAGCAGGGTCTGCTAGGGGTACAAATGGCCGCCATCGCCCGTAGCTGCAATTTTGCCACCGGCACCCTGTATCATCACTTTGCCAGCAAGGAAGACTTGCTGATGGCCGTGTGCAGTGAACTCTGCGACACCCGTCGTCTTTATTTTCAGCGTATTTATGACTGGCAGGCCAGTACCCGCCGCAAGATGTTCGGCTTTGCCGTGGCTCACGCCCTGTTCACCCAGCACCATCCTGAATACTTTCGCCTGGAGCAGTATGTCATGACCGAAGTGGTCTGGCAGGCGACGTCGGAGCACCGCCGGCAACAATTCCTTCAGGCCATGCAGCCGGTGGGCCGCATGGTGGAAAGCGTGGCCCAGGCCGGCATCGATCAGGGTGATGTGAAATCCCTGCATATTCCGCCGCTGGCGCTGGCCGTGGGCCAGTGGACCATGAGCACCGGCATGAACACCCTGATTCACGCAGAGGGATTATTGGCCCTTTACGATCTGCATGACCCTTACCGGCTACTGCTGCAGAACATTCAACTGCAGCTCAACGCGCTGGAATGGGCCCCGCTGACGGCCGATCCCTTCGACAAGGACGCACTGGACCAGGAGGTCCGCCTGATTTGCAACGAGGTGTTTGGCGACCTCTGCCAGGAAAAGGGTAGCTGCCTGGATATGGGCTGCTGCCACCCGACCTCCGCCTGAATCGTCCCCGGCCTGCCGCCGGGGCACCAACAACAAGCTGAAAGGAAGCTGTGATGAATCGGCGCATGTTCTGGATGCTGCTGGGCTGCGTGCTGGTGTTTGGCACCGTGTTCGGCATGAAATGGTTTGGCAAGGTTCAGATGAACAAGGCCATGAATAATATGGGGCAACCCCCGGCGGCGGTCAGTACCGCCACCGCCCATGAGGATCAGTGGGCCCTGTCACTGCAGGCAGTGGGCACCATCAAGGCCGTCAACGGTGTGCAGGTCACGACCCAGGCGGCCGGAGAAGTTCGCACCATTCACTTCCAGTCCGGGGATCAGGTCAAGAAAGGCGATTTGCTGGTGGCACTGGATGCCCGCGCCGACCAGGCCAACCTGAATGCCGCCGAAGCCAATGCGCGACTGGCGGAACAGGATTTCAACCGTTACCAGCGGCTCTACAAGCAGGGCAGCGTGTCGAAATCGGAGCTGGACAACCGCCGCGCCCAGCGCGATCAGACCCGTGCCCAGGCGACGGCCCAGCGTCAGCTGGTGGACTACAAGACCATCAAGGCCCCGTTCGATGGCGAGCTCGGCATTCGTCAGGTAGATCTGGGGCAATACCTGCAACCGGGCACGCCGATTGTGACCCTGCAACAGTTGGCTCCGATCTATGTGGATTTCACCTTGCCGGAACAAAACCTGGCAACATTGAAGAAGTCACTGAACGTGCATGTCACGCTGGATGCCTACCCGAACCGTACCTTCGACGGCAAGGTTACCGCCATCGAGCCCGGTGCCGACCCGGAAACCCGCAATTTCAAGGTGCAGGCGACCCTCGCCAACGACGACCACCTGCTGCGCCCCGGCATGTTCGCCAATGTGGACATTCAGCTGCCGCAATCGGAACAGGTGGTGGTGATCCCCCGCACTGCGGTGTCTTTTGCCCCCTACGGCAATGCGGTCTTTGTCATCACCGATGGCAAGGACGGTCAGAAAATTGCCAAGAAAACCTTCATCAAGCTGGGCCATAACCGGGGCGACCTGGTGGCGGTGACCAACGGCCTCAAGAGTGGCGACGAGGTCGCCACCAGTGGCCTGCTGAAGCTGCGCAACAACGGGGCGGTGAAGATCGAGAACGATGTCAAACCGCAGGCTGACGCCAACCCCAATCCCGCCAACAGCTAACAAGCCGCCGGCGGGCCTGCGGGCCCGCGGTGATGCCGGAGTTCCTCATGAAGTTCACCGACATCTTTATCAAGAAACCGGTGTTGGCCTCGGTGGTCAGCCTGTTTATTTTTCTGCTCGGCATGCGCGCCGCCACCGAATTGAATGTGCGCCAGTATCCTGAGCTGCAGAACGCCGTGGTGACCATCACCACCGTCTACACCGGTGCCGACGCCGACCTGGTGCAGGGCTTTATTACCACGCCTTTGGAACAGGAGATTTCCTCCGCCGAAGGCATCGACTACATGACCTCCACCTCGGTGCAGGGCGCCAGCGTAATCCAGGCCTATATCCGCCTGGATTATGACTCCAACCAGGCGCTCACCCAGATCGTCGCCAAGGTCAACAAGGTCCGCAGCCAGCTGCCCCGGGAGGCGGAAAACCCCACCGTGGATCTGCAGGTGGGCGACACCGTGGCGGCCATGTACCTGTCGTTCTCCTCCGATGTGCTGGATAACAACCAGATCACCGACTATCTGGTGCGGGTGGTACAGCCCAAGCTCAACACCCTGCCCGGGGTACAGAAGGCACAGATTCTCGGCGACCGCACCTTCGCCATCCGCGCCTGGCTGAAGCCGGACCGCATGGCAGCGCTTGGCATTACCCCCTCTGATGTCTATGGCGCCCTGCAGGCCAACAATGTGCTGTCCGCCGTGGGCGGCACCAAAGGCAGCAATGTGGCGCTGGATCTGAAGGCCAATACCGACCTCAACAATGTGGACCAGTTCAAACGCCTGGTGATCCGCGCCAAGGGCGACGCCATCGTGCGCCTGGAGGATGTGGCCGATGTGGAACTGGGCTCCGAGTCCTACTCCACCTCAGTGACCTTCAACGGCCAGATGGCCACCTTCATGGGCATCCAGGTGGCGCCGGATGCCAACTCCCTGGATGTCATCAAGCGGGTCCGCGACACTCTCAACAAGGAAATCTTCCCGGCCCTGCCGGAAGGCATGGTCGGTAGCATCCCCTACGACAGTACCGAGTACATCCAGGATTCCATCGACGAGGTAGTTAGCACCATTATCGAGGCGATCATCATTGTGATCGTGGTGATCTACCTGTTCCTGGGCTCGTTCCGGTCGGTGCTGATCCCGGCGGTGGCGGTACCGCTGTCCATGGTCGGCGCCCTGTTCCTGATGCTGCTGATGGGGTTCACCATCAACCTGCTGACCCTGCTGGCCATGGTGCTGGCCATCGGCATGGTGGTCGATGACGCCATTATCGTGCTGGAAAACGTGCACCGACACGTGGAAGACGGCATGAAACCCATGGATGCGGCGCTCAAGGGGGCGCGGGAACTGGCCTGGCCGGTGGTGGCCATGACCACCACCCTGGTGGCGGTGTTCCTGCCAATTGGTTTCATCGGCGGGCTCACCGGCACGCTGTTTGTGGAGTTTGCCTTCTCGCTGGCCGGCGCGGTGCTGCTGTCCGGTATCATTGCCCTGACGCTGACACCGATGATGTGCTCGCGCATCCTCAAGGCCCACGATGCCGGGCACACCCAGGGCCGTTTTGAGGCCTGGCTGGACCGGCAGTTCACCAAGCTGCAACGCAGTTATGAGCGCAAGCTGCACGGTGCCCTGAACGACAAGGTGGTCATCCTGGTGTTCGGCACCATCGTGTTCTTCTCCTGCTACTTTCTGTTCATCAGCACCCCCAATGAACTGGAGCCAAAGGAGGACCGCGGTTTTGTGCTGACCTCCAGCACCGCCGATCCCTATGTGACGCTGGATTACCTGCAGAAGTACACCAGCGAACTGAACACCATCGCCGACGGTATTCCGGCGGTGGAGAACCTGTTCATGCTCAACGGCATCGGCGGTGGCAGCGCCACCAATGCTTCCAACAGCGCCATTGCCGGCTTCGTGCTGAAACCCTGGAAAGACCGCAGCATGAGCACCAACCAGGTGCAGAAACAGATCCAGGCCAAGGTGCAGGATATTGCCGGCCTGCAGGTGGGGGTATTCGTGCCGCCGTCACTGCCGTCCGCCGGCGGCGGCCTGCCGGTACAGTTCGTGATCGGCACCACCGAACCCACCGCCAACCTGAAGGACGTGGCCGATCAGGTCATTGGCAAGGGCTTCGCCAGCCACAAGTTCATCTTCCTGACCTCGGATCTGAAAATCGACAAGCCCCGTTACAGCATCGAGATTGACCGGGAGAAGGCCGCCACCCTGGGCATTACCATGCAGCAGCTATCCCGGGAGCTGGGCGCCATGTTGTCCGGCGGTTATGCCAACCGCTTCTCACTGGAAAACCGGTCCTACAAGGTGATACCCCAGGTACAGCGCCGCGACCGGCTAACGCCGGAGCAGTTGCAGCGCTACTATATCCGCACCGGCAGCGGCAAACTGGTACCGTTGTCGACCCTGATCAGCCTGAAAGAATCGGTACAGCCACAACAGCTCAAGCGCTTCCAGCAACTCAATGCGGTGACCATCTCGGCCATTCCACGCCCCGGGGTGACCCTGGGGGAAGCACTGAACGTGCTGGACAAGGCCGCCAAGGACGTCATGCCGTCCGGCTACTCGGTGGACTACGCCGGCCAGTCACGCCAGTTCAAGCATGAAGGCAGCGCCCTGGTGGTAACCTTCTTCTTTGCGCTGGTAGTGATCTACCTGGTGCTGTCCGCCCAGTTCGAGTCCTGGCGCGACCCGCTGATCATGCTGGTCACCGTGCCCATGTCCGTCTGCGGCGCCATGCTGACCCTCAACGTGGTGGCCATTATCAACGGCATCCTGCAGATGATGGGGGTAGACCCCTTCCCGGGGGCCAGTCTCAATATCTATACCCAGGTGGGGCTGGTAACCCTGATCGGGGTGATCTCCAAGCACGGCATCCTGATCGTGGAATTTGCCAACAAGATGCAGGACGAAGGCATGAGCAAACGCCAGGCCATCGAGCACGCCGCCGGCGTGCGGCTGCGGCCGGTGTTGATGACCACCTTTGCGCTGGTGGTTGCCATGTTTCCGCTACTCATGGCCACCGGCGCTGGCGCCGGGGCGCGCTTCGCCATCGGCCTGACGGTGGCCGCCGGTATGACCATTGGCACACTCTTCACCCTGTTCGTGGTGCCCACCGCCTACCTGTACCTAGCACGGGACCGTGGCCACCAGGACCCGGATGAACCGCCGATGCTGGACCAGGACGCGGGCTAGCCCCGGGCAAGCAGCCATAAAAAAACCCGCCAAATGGCGGGTTTTTTTATGGCCGGAGCAAGGGCTACAAACGCCAGTAGGCGGACAGCGACGGCCCCTTTTTCTTGACGCCATAGCTGTCATCCCGGTAGACCATGTATTCCAGGTTTACCCCGAGGCGGTCGCTGATATCCCAGTCGAGACCGGCACCCCAGGATTTGCTCTGCCAGTTATCGTCCAGGGATTCACTGGCAGACACCGGATTACCGTTGGAATCGGTGCCGGAAACATCCACTTTCACGTGGTTTCTCCCGGAGCTGAAGCCACCGATCAGATAGGGAGTAAACATGGTGGAGTTGGCCCACTTCACCCGCAGGTAGCCGCCGCCAAAGTATTTCTCGCTGTATTCCGCGTCCGCGCTGCCGGTCACCCGCTGGCCATTGACGGTAGCCGCGCTGGCGCTCAGCGTATCGGTGGCCAGGGTGGTACCGAGCCGCAACTCGGCATCGAAATAGTCGTTGATCTTGCCGCCCAGTTTGAACACCACATCACCGGTAGTGATCTTTTCGCGGCTGTTATAACCGTAGTTCTGATCGAACTGGCCATAGCCACCTGCCACGTAGGCATCAGCCTGCGCCAGAGAGGAAACTGACAGCCCCATGGCGCACAGCGCCAGCGAACCCCAAATCTTCTTCATGTTGACTCCTTGCTGCAGTCAGCCGGAACTACTGCTGTTTGTTCTTGTTCGCTTCACGAATCCGCTTTTCGGCTTTCAGGCGCTCATTCTGGGCCGGCGTACACCCCAGGCAACGCAGAAACGCGGTGCGCGCCGGTGCCTTGACCAGTTTCTCAGCCGCCGCATCTTCATTGTTCCCCAGAATGCTGAATGGCAACGTCACGGTATAAACCACCAGACCAATGCCGGTGGCCGCCGTCATCACCGGACGCACAAAAACCGCATCCCCGATCATCGCCACTTCACCCGGGCCGTCGCTATCCACATCCATGGACCGTGCCTGCGCTGAGAACGGCAACAGGGTACCGAGCATCAGGATGGAGGCGAGAAAGGTAGCCCCAATCGGGCGCTTGGCTCGCTTCATGGTGAGTCCCTCTTGGTTTTTTATTAGTTAAAGTATCGCTGCCATTATGTCTGCTAAGTCTTTAATATAACGACAATTGCATCACAATCTACACCTTTGTTCCTAGGGCGGCAATAGCCCAGATCCCGCCGCCCGCCCGCATCAACGCTGGCACTGGCCACAATAGACCGTGCTGCGCTGGCCATGGCGATCCGCCTTCAATGGCATGCCGCAGACCTGGCAAGGCAGCCCGGCGCGACCATACACCGACAGGGACTGGGCAAAATAACCCGGTTGACCGTCGGCGCGGGTAAAATCCCGCAGGGTGGTACCGCCGGCCTCGATAGCCTGCGCCAATACCTGGCGAATAGCATCGGCCAGCCTTTCATAACGCTCCCGTGAGATCCGTCCGGCTGCCCGCGAGGGATGAATGCCGGCCAGAAACAGGCTTTCCTGGGCGTAGATATTGCCGACCCCCACCACCGTGGCGTTATCCATGATGAAGTTTTTCACCGCCACTTTACGACCACGTGAACGTGCAAACAGCCACTGTCCGGTGAACGCCTCCCCCAGGGGTTCGGGCCCCAGCGCCTGCAGCAAGGCGTGCCCGCCGGCATCACTCTCCAGCAACACCGTGCCGAAGCGGCGGGGGTCGTTGAAGCGCAGTACCTTGCCGCTATCCAGCACCATATCCACATGGTCATGCTTGCGCACCGGCAACCCCGCATCCACTACCCGGAGGGTGCCGGACATCCCCAGGTGTATCAGCAACTGTCCGGCCTCAAGATCCACCAACAAGTACTTGGCGCGACGCCGGAGACCG
>JAWVWY010000072.1:0-15892 GCA_033723495.1 Alcanivorax sp.
ATGTTGCATTGCTGGTGCCGATGTTGCGGGTGGAGTACCGGCATGACTTCCAGGGTGACAGCAACGCAACCATGCGTTACGCCGATTTGCCAGCCGGGCCCTTGTATCGTGTGCAGGCGGGAAGCAATGCCCAGGACCATACGGTAACCGGTGTCGGGCTAGAGGCCCGATTCAACCACGGCGCTGCTTGTCGTATCGAATATCAGCAACAGTTCGATAATGCCACGACACGGGATGAGTCAATTCTGCTTGATGTGCGGGTACCTTTTGGCTGAATGCCGATAATCAATGCCTCAACCGGCCGGTGACCGCAAACGCGCAGGACACGGTTGCCGGGTCGAGGTTGCTGGTTGGCTGGGTTGGGTGGGGTTGTCCGCCCGGCCCGCCGGCGTCCGGTCCCGGTTTCTGTCGTTCTCCTTGCCATGGCCGCCCGGCTGGGCGCTATCTCAGGCGGTGCCGTAGGCGGCCAGAAACATCTTCACGGTCTGGCCCACATGCTCCGTGGTTTCATCGCCGTTATGCGGTGTATCGCAGCCGATCAGCACCTTCATATGGCGGCAGCCCTGCAGCAGGCTGAAGAACTGTTCGGCGGCAATAGCGGTGTCCTCCATGCGCAGCAGGCCGCGCCGACGGGCCTCCACCAGCAGGCGTTCCATCTCGTCCAGGGTTCTCTGCGGGCCCGCGTCGAAGAACAGGCGCGCCATCTCCGTATCCAGATGGGCCTGGTTGGCCATCAGGCGGTGCAGGTTGACGGCTTCGTCACTGTTGATCATCACCAGGAAGGCTTCGCCGATTTGCTGCAACACCGATTTCAGCGATTCGCTGCTGTCCAGCGTGATGCAGGGCAGCGCCATCATGTTTTCACACTTGGCGGCCACCGCGGCGCTGAACAGCGTTTCCTTGTCCCGGAAGTGGTTGTAGACCGTCAGTTTGGACACGCCGGCCTCGGCGGCTACCGCATCCATGCTGGTGCCGGCAAAGCCATGAACCAGGAACAGCGTCTTGGCGGCCTCCAGAATGACGGCCCGTTTGGCCAGGTCCTTGGGGCGCCCACGCGCGGGGCTAGGGGTGGATTGAGACATTTTTCACCAATACTGGACGGTACAGTTTAATAAAATTACTATACTCCCGAGTATAGCATCGCCACAACCAGGTGAGTGGCGTATATCAACAACTCGGACTGAGTGCAGGAAGGGTGCCATGTTCCGTTATCGTTTGCTTGCCGTTGCCATGCTGGCGCTGCTGGCGGCCTGTTCGCCGTCGCCGGATACAAAAAAAGAAGCGCCACGGCCGGTGCTGGTGGTGCAGCCGCAGGCAGCCGGGGCACTGGTGGATATCTTTCCCGGTGAAGTGCGGGCCCGCTACGAGCCGGAGCTGGCTTTTCGCATCAGCGGCAAGATCAGCGAGCGACGGGTGGATGTGGGCGACCGGGTGCGCAAGGGGCAGACCCTGGCGCGCCTCAGTGCCGAAGATGTGCACCTGGAGCTGGATGCCGCCCGGGCGCGCCTGTCCTCCGCCGAAGCCGACCACCGGCTGGCGGAAAACGAGCTGCAGCGCTACCAGGCACTGCTGGCCCGCCAGGTGGTCAGCCGCTCCCAGTTCGATGCGGTGCAGAGCCGCTATGACGCCAGCGCCGCCCAGCTCAAGCAGGTGCGGGCGCAGCTCAACGTGGCCCGCAACCAGACCGACTACGCCCTGCTCACCGCACCTCGCAACGGTGTGATTGCCCAGCGCCTGGCGGAAGCCGGCCAGGTGGTGACCGCCGGTCAGCCGGTGTTCGTGCTGGCGGTCGATGGCGACCGGGAAGTCCGCATTGATCTGCCGGAACAGGATATCGACCGCTTCAAGGTGGGCGAGCCGGTATCCATCGAGCTGTGGTCGCGGCCTGGTAAATCCTTCCCCGGCAAGATCCGTGAGCTGGCACCGGCGGCGGATCCGCGCTCGCGCACTTTCGAGGCGCGGGTGGCGTTCGACAACGAGGCGGTGGGCGCGGACCTGGGCCAGAGTGCCCGGGTGTTCGTCGGCAGCCAGGCCCCCGGCGGCACCCTGACCCTGCCGCTGGCGGCGGTCACCGCCGACGACGGCCACCCCTATGTATGGCTGGTGGATCCGACCAGCCTGACCCTCAAGAAAACGCCGGTGCGCATTGGTCCCTACCGGGAAAATCTGGTGCCGGTATTCGAAGGCCTGAAGCCCGGCGACTGGGTGGTGGCCGCCGGCACCCAGCTGCTCAGCGCGGGGCAGAAGGTGATCCCGCTGGATCGCCAGAATCGTCAGCTGCAACTGACCGGGGAGTAAGCCATGCGTTTCAACCTCTCCGAATGGGCGCTGCATAACCGCTCACTGGTGCTCTACGCCATGATCGTGCTGGCGGTGCTGGGCGCGGTGTCCTACACCAAGCTGGGGCAGAGCGAAGATCCGCCCTTTACCTTCAAGGTGATGGTGATCAACACCGTCTGGCCCGGTGCCAGCGCCGAGCAGGTATCCCGCCAGGTGACCGAACGCATCGAAAAGAAGTTGATGGAAACCGGTGACTACCAGCGCATTACTTCATTCTCACGGCCGGGCCAGTCCCAGGTGCTGTTCATGGCCCGCGACGATATGCACTCGCGGGACATTCCGGCGCTCTGGTATCAGGTGCGCAAGAAGGTCGGCGATATCCGTCATACCCTGCCGCAGGACATTAAAGGGCCCTTCTTCAACGACGAATTCGGCACTACCTACGGCAACATCTACGCGCTCACCGGCAAGGGATTCGACTATGCCCTGAAGAAGGATTACGCCGACCGCCTGCAGCTGGCCCTGCAACGGGTACCGGACGTGGGCAAGGTCGAGCTGGTCGGCCTGCAGGACCAGAAAATCTGGGTGGAGCTGTCCAATACCAAGCTGGCTTCGCTGGGTATCCCGCTGACCACCGTGCAGCAGGCACTGCAATCGCAGAATGCCATTACCGATGCCGGCTTCTTTGAAACCCCCAGCCAGCGGGTGCGGTTGCGGGTATCCGGTGCCTTCAACTCGGTGGAGGAAATCCGGCGTCTGCCGATCCATGTGGATGGCCGCACCTTCCGCCTCGGTGACATGGCCAAAGTCTTCCGCGGTTTCAGCGACCCGGCCCAACCGCGCATGCGCTTCATGGGTGAGAACGCCATCGGCATCGCCGTGTCCATGAAAGAGGGCGGCGACATCCTGGCGCTGGGTAAGCATCTGGACGCCACCTTCAAGCACCTGCAACAGACCCTGCCGGCGGGGCTGGAGCTGCGCAAGGTGTCCGACCAGCCGGCGGCGGTGAAGGCCGGCGTCGGTGAATTTATCCGCGTGCTGGTAGAGGCGCTGGTGATCGTGCTGCTGGTGAGCTTCTTCTCGCTGGGCGCGCGCACCGGCCTGGTGGTGGCGCTGTCGATCCCGCTGGTACTGGCCATGACCTTCGCGCTGATGAACTATTTCAACATCGGCCTGCACAAGATCTCGCTGGGTGCCCTGGTGCTGGCGCTGGGGCTGATGGTGGACGACGCCATCATTGCCGTGGAGATGATGGCGATCAAGATGGAGCAGGGGCTCAGCCGCATCAAGGCGGCCGGCTTCGCCTGGACCAGCACCGCCTTCCCGATGCTCACCGGCACCCTGATCACCGCCGCCGGCTTTCTGCCCATCGCCACCGCCCAATCCGGCACCGGCGAATACACCCGGTCCATCTTCCAGGTGGTGACCCTGGCGCTGCTGGCCTCCTGGGTGGCGGCGGTGGTGTTCGTGCCTTACCTGGGCGAGAAGCTGCTGCCGGACTTGGCGCGCCACAATGACGATGGTCAGGTGCACGACCCCTACCAGAAACCCTTCTACCAGCGCTTCCGCAAGGTGGTGACCTGGTGCGTGCGACGCCGCAAGACAGTCATCGCCCTGACCCTGGCCAGCTTCGTGATTGCCCTGGGGCTGTTCAAGCTGGTGCCGCAGCAGTTCTTCCCGTCCTCCGCGCGGCTCGAGCTGCTGGTGGACCTGAAGCTCAACGAAGGTGCTTCGCTGACGGCCACCGAAACCCAGGCCAAACGGCTGGAAGCCCTGCTGGCCAAGAACGACAAGATCAAGAACTACGTGGCCTACGTGGGGGCCGGTTCGCCGCGCTTCTACCTGCCGCTCAACCAGCAGCTGCCCGCCGCCAGCTTTGCCCAGTTCGTGGTGCTGACGCGCAACATCGAAGAGCGCGAAGACGTGCGCCGCTGGCTGATCAAGATCATGGATGAACAGTTCCCGGCCCTGCGCAGCCGCGTGTCGCGGCTGGAAAACGGCCCGCCGGTGGGGTACCCGATCCAGTTCCGGGTGTCCGGCGAGCACATTCCCGAAGTGCGCAAGCTGGCCCGCCAGGTGGCCGACAAGGTGCGCGAGAACCCCTACGTGACCAATGTGCACCTGGACTGGGGCGAGCCCAGCAAGGTGGTACGCCTAAACATCGACCAGGACCGGGCACGGGCGCTGGGTGTCACCAGTGAAGATCTGTCGCGGGCCCTGCGGGCCTCGGTGTCCGGCATTGCTGTCAGCCAGTACCGTGAAGACAACGAGCTGATCGACGTGGAAGTGCGCGGCGATGGCCAGGAGCGCAAGGCCCTCGGCCAGCTCGGCAACCTGGCCGTGCAGACCCGCAATGGCAGCACTGTGCCGCTCAACCAGGTGGCGACACTGGAATACGGCTTCGAGCAAGGCATCATCTGGCACCGCAACCGGCTGCCCACCATTACCGTGCGCGCCGATATCTACGGCGACGAACTGCCGGCCACCGTGGTCAGCCAGATCCAGCCACACCTCAAGAATATCCGCGCAAACCTGCCGCCGGGCTACCTGCTGGAAGTCGGCGGTACCGTGGAAGAATCCGCCCGTGGTCAGGCCTCGGTCAATGCCGGTATGCCGCTGTTCGTGCTGGTAGTGATGACCCTGCTGATGATGCAGCTGCGCCGCTTCTCGCTCACCGCCATGGTGATGATGACCGCGCCACTGGGCATGATCGGCGTCACCCTGTTCCTGCTGCTGTTCGGCCAGCCATTCGGCTTTGTCGCCATGCTTGGCACCATTGCCCTGGCCGGCATGATCATGCGCAACTCGGTGATTCTGGTCGACCAGATCCAGCAGGATATCGACCAGGGGCTGAGCCCCTGGGATGCCATCATCGAATCCACCGTGCGGCGTTTCCGTCCCATCGCCCTGACCGCACTCACCGCCGTGCTGGCCATGATCCCGCTGTCACGCAGCGACTTCTTCGGCCCCATGGCCGTGGCCATCATGGGCGGCCTGATCGTGGCCACCGCCCTGACACTGCTATTCCTGCCGGCCCTGTACGCGGCCTGGTTCCGAATCCGGGAGAGTCACGCGACGTAACCAGAAAGCATTCCTTGTGCTGACATTTGCCGGGCGCTTTACGCCCGGTTTTTTTATGGATAAAGGGTTGAGGTTTCCCATTGAAAAGCGACGTGCGTTCTTCCATTTATGTGTGTCGCGTTTTCGTTTTTTACGTGGTCCGCTTCTGCATGCCGTCACTGGGACCAAAATGGTAGGTATCAATCGTTCGCACGGGTGCCACATAGGTGTCGGCGATCATGTCGCCCAGGCGTTGGCCTTTCTTTGAAAAGCAGGCCACCAGGCCGGCCGGTATGCCGCCTGCCAAAAAGGGGTTCACTTCGATCACTCTGAGCAGGGTTCTGAGCACGGCTTTCCACACACCCGGTGCCTGGCCATGACAGTCGACCACTTTGATCCGGCAGATGTATTTGCCGACGGTATAGCCGGAAAACCCTTCCAGGGCCGGGAAATAAAGCACCAGCAAGGATAGCCAGATCGGCAAGGTTTCACGGTAAACCGTGTTGCCAAGCAGATAGTCGGGTATCAGCAGGAACGAAAACAGGACGGCAAAGTCCAGGTAGGTGGCAATCCAGCGCAAACCGATAATGCCTTTGCTTTGGCTCTCCATCAGTTCGCCAAATCCGGGCGTAGAAACAGGGTTGTTGTTAGCCAGGTCCGCCTTTGGCGGACTGTATGGTGTTTCTTGCATGCCCCCTCCTGACATGTTTGCGGTGTTGCCGTTAGCGAATCCGCGCGTGATGACGCGTGCTGGCGTCCCATGTGGCCCCCGGTGGGCGGGCTCCTGTGGCTTGGCGTGCTCCCCATTGGCACAACCGGGTCTCGCTGTTGACCTCTCTCAATAACGTTGCCAGCCAGCTGGAAACGGCCTTGTTGACGTCGATGGCCGGTCCCCCAGCCAGGGCTAGCTTATATGAGTGTTATGAAAATAGATGTAATCCATCGCTTACATCTTTTTCGGACACGCCGCTCGAAAGGGGGCATGGAGGTGGCGACAGAGGGTGATTGGCAGCAGGGCGCCGGGCCCACCGTTTTGCCGGTGAGCGCTGCGCGTTGTGTGCGACGAAATGCCTTCTAGAAGTTGGGTTCGACCTCACTCAGATGGCGGCCCACCGCCAGCCAGGCGCCCAGTAGCCCGAGCATGCCGCTGAACAGGGGCAGGGTGATCAGGCTGCCGGCGCCGAGGGTGGCGAGGGTGTCGGTGCTGTTGTAGAGGCTCAGCAGTTCGTTGATGGGGCCGCCCAGCCACCACAGCGCGATCTGCACCAGGATTACCGCCAGCAGGCCGCCGGCGAAGCCGAAGCAGAAGCCGGTATAGAGGAAGGGGCGGCGCACGAAGCCATCGGTGCCGCCGACAATTTTTACCACCACGATTTCCTCGCGACGGTTTTCGATGGCCAGGCGGATGGTGTTGACCACCACCAGCACTACCGCCAGGGCCAACGCCAGGGTGAGGGCGGTAATCATGCGTTCGCCCAGCTGTATCATGGCGTGCAGGCGGCGCACCCATTCCACATCCAGTTGTGCCATGTCTACCGACGGGTTGTCCTGCAGGCGATTCTGCAGGGCCTTGAGGCTGACCGGGTCGGTGCTGTCCGGGAAGACCACGATCAGCGGCGGTAGCGGGTTGTCGGGCAGGGCTTCCAGCACGTCGCCGAAGCCAGACAGCTTGCGGAATTCATTCAGCGCTTGCTGGCGGGTGATCACCTGGGTGTGGTCGATGTCCGCCCGCTGTTGCCATTGGCGTGCCAGCTCCTGTTGCTGCTGGTTGCTGGTGTCCATTTTCAGGAACACCGACAGGTGGGCGTTGCCGTCCCAGCCGCGGGTGATGACCTTGGCGTTGTCGAGCAGTACCGACAGGCCGGATGGCAGCGCCAGGGCGATGGCGATCACCAGGATGGTCATGGCGCTGCTGGCGCGGGCGCGACGCATGCGGCCCAGGGCGTCGTAGAGCGAATCGCGGTGGTGCAGGCGCCAGGCGGTGAAGCGGTCGCCCAGGGAGGTCTGGGCGCTCTGGGCGCCTGTGCTGCGGCGCGGTTTTTCCGGGCGTGGACGGGCCGTTTTGTGGGGGGTGGCATTACGCGCCATGGGCGGCCTCCTCGCCATCGTGAATCAGCCGGCCTTCGCGCAGGGTCAGCAGCCGGTGGCGGTAGCGGGCGATCAGGCTGAGGTCGTGGGTGGCGATCAACACTGCCACGCCGACGCGGGCGAAATCCTGGAACAGGTCCATGATTTCCGCCGACAGCTGCGGGTCCAGGTTACCGGTGGGTTCGTCGGCCAGCAGCAGCGGCGGTTTGTTGACCACCGCACGGGCGATGCCGACGCGCTGCTGTTCACCGCCGGACAGCATGATCGGGTTGAGCTTTTCCTTGTCCAGCAGGCCGACCTTGTCGAGCGCCGCGCGCACCCGCTTGCCGATATCGGCGCGGGCATAGCCGGCAATTACCAGCGGCAGGGCGACGTTGTCGAACACGCTGCGGTCAAACAGCAGCTGGTGGTTCTGGTGCACCATGCCGATCTTGCGGCGCAGCAGCGGAATATGGCGGCTGGCGAAGCCGTTGAGGTTCTGGCCGTCGACCAGCACCTGGCCCTGGCTGGGGCGCTCGATCATCATGATCAGCTTGAGCAGGGTGGACTTGCCGGCCCCGGAGTGGCCGGTCAGGAAGGTCAGCTGGCCGGCGGGCAGCGTGAAGCTCACCTTGCTGAGTGCGTCCTTACCGCTCGGGTAGCGCTTGCTGACCCGGTCAAACTGAATCATGGAAATCTCGCTGTGCTCGATGGCAACACGCTGACACGTCCCACGCCTGCACGCCGGTTCTTGCGTGATGCGTGCCAGCGTGCAGCGTGCAAGCGCTAAACAATATCTTCAAACAAGGCCTGCACAAACTCTTCCGCATGGAAGGGACGCAGGTCTTCCAGTCGTTCGCCGACGCCGATAAAGCGGATCGGCAGGCCGGTGCGTTTGGCCAAAGCGAACAGGATACCGCCTTTGGCGGTGCCGTCGAGCTTGGTCAGTGCCAACCCGGTCACGCCGGCGGCATCACGGAACTGTTCGGCCTGGTTGATGGCGTTCTGGCCGGTGCCGGCGTCGAGCACCAGCAGCACTTCGTGGGGGGCATCCGGGATCAGCTTTTTCATCACCCGGGTGACCTTGGTGAGCTCGTCCATCAGGTTGCCACGGGTGTGCAGGCGGCCGGCGGTGTCGGCGATCAGGACATCGACGCCACGGGTCTGGGCGGCCTGTACCGCGTCGTAGACCACCGAGGCGGAGTCGGCGCCGGTGTGCTGGGCGACCACCGGAATGTCGTTGCGCTCGCCCCATACCTGTAGTTGCTCGACGGCGGCGGCACGGAAGGTATCGCCGGCGGCCAACATGACGCTCTGGCCTTCCGCCTTGAAGCGCCGCGCCAGCTTGCCGATGGTGGTGGTCTTGCCGACGCCGTTGACGCCGACCATCAGGATCACATAAGGCTTCTTGCTGCCGTCGATCACCAGCGGCTGGTCTACCGGTTCCAGCAGTTTACGCAGCTCGTTCTGCAGGGATTCGTAGAGGGCATCGGCGTCCACCAGCTCTTCGCGAGTGACCTGGTCGGTGAGTGCCTGGATGATCACGTCGGTGGCTTCCACGCCGACGTCGGCCATCAGCAGCTGGGTTTCGATGTCCTCGAAGATTTCGTCGTCGATTTCCTTGGCGCCCACCAGCAGGTCTGCCAGGCCCTTGCCCAGCCCCTTGCGGGTCTTGCTCATGCCCTGCTTCATGCGCGACCAGAAATTGCCACCCTCATCGTCACCGGGGGTGTCAGAGGCGGCGGCCGTGGCTGGCGCGGCGCTGGCCTCGCTGGTCTGGGCCGGTGCCGGGGACGGCGCGCTGCGGTCGCTGGCCGGGGCCTCGCTGGCGGCGCTGTCGGCTCCGGTGTGCGGGCCGTTCTCGGGGCTTTCGTCTTCCTCACGCTTGAACATGCGTGACCAGAAGCCGCCCTTCTTGTCGTCCTGGGCCGGCTTGCCGTCCGGCGTGTGGGTGCCGTGCGGAATGGACTTGTCGTCGCGGGAATCGTCGTTCATGGGGTGTTTCTCGTCAGGGCCTGTCGGTGTACGGCGCCGGCGTATCCTACCACTGGGCGGCGCGGCATAGAAATCGTGCCGCGCCGGGCGGTCAGTGGGCGCCGGCCCCGCCGCTGTCGGCGCCGGCGATGCCGCGGCGGAGGATGAAGATCATCGGCACCATGCACAGGAACAGGATGGCCATGCATTTGAACACGTCCAGATAGCCAAGCATGCTGGCCTGTTCCACCAGCTGGTGATAGAGCTGGCCGTTGGCGGCCTGGCTGCCGCCGCCGGTGACCTGGCCAATCTGGTGCACACTGTCCTGGTAGGCCGGGTTGTAGGGGCTCAGGTTTTCCGCCAGCCGGTCCTGGTGGAACTGGGTGCGGCGGGCCAGCAAGGTGGTGGACAGGGAGATGCCGACGCTGCCGCCGATATTGCGAGCCAGATTGATGATCGCCGAGGCGTTGCTGGATTTCTCCATCGGCAGGCTGTCGTAGGCGGCGGTGTTGATGGGAATGAACAGGAAGCCCAGCGCCGAGGCCTGCAGCAGCCGTGCCAGCATGATGGTGTTGTAGTCCGCCTGCAGGCTGAAGCCGGTCATGGTGTAGACGCCGATGCCGCTGACCAGGAAGCCGAAGCCGATCAGGTAGCGGGTCTGCACCCGCGTCACCAGCCGCCCCACCAGCGGCATCAGGCAGATGATGGCGAGCCCGCCGGGGGTCAGCACCAGCCCGGCCTGGGTGGCGGTGTAGCCCATCAGCTGTTGCACATAGAGTGGCAATACTGCGGTGCTGGCCAGCAGCACGAAGCCCAGCGTCATCATGAACAGGTTGCCGACCGCGAAGTTGCGGTCACGGAACAGATGGATGTCGACGATCGGTTCCTTGTCGTACCACTCCCACACCACAAAGGCGATCAGGCCGACCACCGCCATCAGTGTCAGGCCGAGGATGAAGGTGGAGCTCCACCAGTCGTCCTGCTGGCCACGGTCGAGCACGATCTGCAGCGCGCCCAGGCCCACCACCAGCAGCCCGAAACCGATGTAGTCGATGCGGTTCTTCTGGCCCTTGCGCGCCTTGCGGGCCTTCACCATGTGCTCCGGGTCCTTGATCAGGGCCTGTACCAGCGGCAGCAGGATCAGCCCCACCGGCAGGTTGATCAGGAAGACCCAGCGCCAGGAAAAGTGGTCGGTGATCCAGCCGCCCAGGGTCGGGCCGATGGCCGGCGCGAAGACCACGGCGATACCGTAGAGCGCGAAGGCCATGCCGCGTTTGGCCGGCGGAAAGGCGTCGGACAGGATCGCCTGGGAGCTGGGTTGCAGGCCGCCGCCGGTGATGCCCTGCAGGGTGCGAAACAGGATCAGGGTGCCGAGGGTCGGCGCCAGCCCACAGGCCAGCGAGGTCAGGGTAAAGCCGGTAATGCACATCATGAAGAAGCGCTTGCGGCCCATGACATTGGACAGCCAGCCGCTGATCGGCAGCACAATGGCATTGGTGACGGTGTAGGACGTCAGCACCCAGGTGGCTTCGTCGCGGGTGGCGGACAGGCTGCCGCCAATATGCAGCAGCGCCACATTGGCGATGGACAGATCCAGCACCTCCATGAAGGCGGCGATGGCCACCACCGGGGCGATGATCCAGGGGCTGACGCCGTTGTCCTGTGTGGCCATGGCTGGCCTCCCTAGCTGGCGATTCAGGGCGCCGCGCTGGCGCCCTGGTTGGCCTGAATGATGGCGTGGATCAGCGCGGCGGCGCCGCTGTCGTCCTGCTGGTAGACCGGGGTGCTGAAGCGGCTGCCGGCCTGCGGGGCCTGGGCCAGGCTGGCACCGTCATGGTCGCGGGTGGTGATGGTCACCGCAGTGGACAGGCCGATGCGCAACGGGTAGTCCTTCAGGTCGTCGGTGTCCAGGCGGATGCGTACCGGCACCCGCTGTACCACCTTGATCCAGTTGCCGGTGGCGTTCTGCGCCGGTAGCAGGGCAAAGGCATTGCCGGTGCCGGCGGCCAGGCCGGCGACGCTGCCGTGGTATTCATGGCTGCCGCCGTAAAGGTCGGCGGTGAGGGTGACCGGCTGGCCGATGCGCACATCGCTGAGCTCGGTTTCCTTGAAATTGGCATCCACCCACACCTGCTCCAGCGGAATCACCGCCATCAGCTTGCTGCCCGGCTGTACCTGCTGGCCCACCTGCACATCGCGCTGGGCCACATAACCACTGACCGGTGCCACCACCCGGGTGCGCTGCAAGGCCAGCCAGGCCTGGCGCAGGCGGCTTTCCGCCTGCAACACCTGCGGATGGTCGGCCAGCGTGGTGCCGGCCACCGCCGCCTGGCTGGCGGCCAGCTGGTGCTGGGCTTCCAGGTAGGCGGCGCGGGCGGTGTGCAGGGCGGTCTGGGCGTGCTGGTAGTCCTGGGTGGAAATGCCGCGCACCTTCTGCAGGTTGTCGGCGCGCTGGAAGTCCCGCTGGGCCTGCTGGTAGGAGGCCTGGCGCAACGACACGGTGGCCTTGAGCTTGTCGGCCTGGTCATACAGCTGGCGCACCTGGCGCACGGTCTGGGCCAGATCCGCCTTGGCTTTTTCCAGCGCCACCCGGGCGTCGGTGTCGTCCAGCTGCACCAGCACATCGCCGGCGTTGACGCGGTCGGTGTCCTCGGCATTGATGGTCACCACGGTGCCGCTGACGCGCGGCGAGATGGCCACCACGTTACCGCCCACATAGGCGTCCTCGGTGCTGATGTGGTAGCGACCCCAGAACAGCCAGTAGAGGCCGTAGATCAGGGCCAGGCTCACCACCACGATGGCGAGGATGGAGAGAATGCGTTTGCGCTTGGCGCCGTTCTCGCTGTTGCCGTTCGGTTCTGCCATGACGAGGGTCTCCGGCGATTAGTCGGCACGCGGCGCAGTGGCCACGCTGTCCGGGGTAGTAGGGGGCTGCCACCAGCCGCCGCCAAGGGCATGGTAAAGGGCGGCGGTATCCGCATAGCGTTGGCTGGCGGCGTCCACATGGGCGAGCAGGGCACGGTTGAAACGCTGCTCGGCGCTCAGCACATCCAGGTAGCCGGCGGCACCGGCCTGATACTGCTTGCGCACCAGTTGCAGGCTGTCGCGGTTGGCATTCAGGGCATGGTCCTGGGCCTTGAGGGTGGCGGCATCCTGGCTGATGGCATCCAGCACATCGCTGACCTGGGTAAAGGCGCCCAGTACGGTGTTGCGGTAGCGCGCGTAGCTGGCATCCAGGGCCGCGCGGGCGGCATCGCGCTGGGCGCGCAGGCTGCCGCCGTGGAACAACGGCGCGCTGAGGGCGCCACCCAGGTTCCAGATCTGCGCCGGGCTGCTGAACAGGTCGCCAGTGTGGTTGGCGGCACTGCCGAGGCTGGCGGTCAGGGTGATGTTGGGGTACAGGTGCGCGCTGGCCACGCCCAGCTCGGCGGTCGCCTGATGCAGTTGCGCTTCGGCGGCGAGGATGTCCGGGCGCTGGCGAACCAGTGACGACGGCAGGCTGACTGGCAGTTCCGCCGGCAGGCTCAGGTCGTCCAGCGACAGCGCCGGCGGCGGGAAGCGCGCCGGGTCGCTGCCCACCAGCCGCGCCAGGGCATGGCCGGTGACGGTTAGATCGTGTTGCAGTGGTGGCAGCATGGCCTGGCTGTCGGCCAGCTGGGCACGAGCGCGCAGCACATCCGCATAGGCCACTGCGCCGGCGGTTTCCTGCTTGTCGAGTAGCGCCACCTGATCCTGTTCGGCGGCGATGATGTGGCGGGTGGCTGCCAGCCGGTCGTGCAGGGCGGCGTAGTGCACCGTGGTCACCACCACATTGTCCACCAGCGTCAGCAGGCTGCCGCGCAGCAGGTTTTGCTGGTAATCCACCCGCGCCTGCTGGGCCTCGGTGGCGCGGCGGCTGGCGCCGAACAGGTCCAGGTCGTAGCTCAGCGACAGGCGTGCGTCGTAGAGGTTGAAGACGTTGTTGAAGAGCGGGTTGTCGAGGCCGATCTGGGCGCCGTTGGCGCGCTGGCGGCTGGCCTGGCCGCCGGCATCCAGATCCGGAAAGTGCGAGCCGCTGACCGCTTCCAGCTGGTGGGCGGCCTGTCGCAGGCGTGCCTGGCTGGCCTGTAGCGACGGGTTGTGGGCCAGCGCACGGGCGATCAGGTCATCCAGCACCGGTGACTGGAACAGCCGGTACCAGTCCGCCGCGATCGGCGCGTCGCTGTGGAAGCGCTGGGCCTGGCCGGCGCTGCCCGCGGTCGACACGGTGGCCTGCGCCGGCACTGGCAGCCGGAACTGGCTGGCGCTGTCGTCGGCGGGCGAATGGAAATCCGGCCCTGCCGCACAGGCGCCGAGAAGAACGGCGGAAGACGCCAGCGCCGTCAAGGCCCGCCAGCGCGTCTTGATGTCATGCCACATACCCTGGCTCCTGTTTTTCGGCCCGGAGGGGCGCAGAAAAAGGCCCTGAATCACACCCGGCAAGCCAGCGGGCGAATCTGATTCAGTGCGTGCGTTCCGTTTTAAATCATCTGAATGACAAAATCAATCAATTGATTTAAAATGGCCCTGGCATTGGCAGGGAGAATGACATGGTAAGAAAGGCCGGAAGCGAGGGCCGTGAAGCCTCGCGCAGTGAAGTGACCCGCGAGCGGTTGCTGGAGGCCGGCCTCAGTCTGTTCGGCAAGCAGGGCTTTGACAGCGTCAGCACCCGTTCCCTGGCCGAGGCGGCCGATGCCAACCAGGCCGCCATTCCCTACCACTTCCAGTCCAAGGAAGGGCTTTATCATGCCGTGGCCCGGCGGGTGGTGACCTTGATCCGCGCCGACATGGAGCCGGTGGTGGAGGCGGTGCTGGAACGCCATCGCGGTGGCGTCAGCGATCTGGCACTGGCCCGGGAAGATGTGGTGACCCTGATTCTGAGCCTGCTGCGGCGTATTCTCAGCCACTCCCACCGCTGTGATATCAGCGCCTTTATTGTTCGTGAGCAGATGCATCCCACCGCCGCCATGGACATTCTCTACGAGGGCCTGTTGCAGCCCCTGCACCAGGCGCTGGCGACACTGGTGGGGCCGTTGCGCGGCAAGGCCGAGGACGACCCGGATATCATCATCGAAGTACTGGCGTTGTTCGGCGAGGCCATCGTGTTCGGTGTGCATCGCACCACGTTGCGGCGTCGCCTGGGGGTGACAGAGCTGGATGCCGACCACCTGCAACGGGTCAACGAGGTGTTGCGCGGCATGGTGATGCGGCAGTTCCCGCTGTAGGGTAGGGAGCCTTGCGTTGGCCGCCGGGGAAACTAACCGGCCGCCTGTGGGTCTTACCTCGCTGACAATTAACAACAATCTACCGGGCTCTCTATGTACCGACTTTGCCTGCTGGTCATCAGCCTTCTGGTCTGTACCAGCGTTTCCGCCGCGCTACCTACCCACGAATTCACCCTCAAAAACGGCCTCAAGGTACTGGTACGCGAGGATCATCGCGCGCCGGTGGTTACCGTGATGGTCTGGTACAAGGTCGGCAGTATCGACGAGGCGCCCCACGAGGCGGGCCTTGCCCATCTGCTCGAACACATGATGTTCAAGGGCACCAAGCATCTGGGCCCCGGGGACTTCTCCAAGATTGTGGCCCGCTATGGCGGCATGGATAACGCCTTTACCAGCTACGATTACACCGCCTATTACCAGCAGTACGAAGCCTCGCGCCTGCCGCTGGCGCTGGAGCTGGAAGCGGAGCGGCTGAAGAACCTCAAGATCGATGACGATGCTTTCCGCAAGGAGCTGCAGGTGGTGCTGGAAGAGCGTCGGCAGCGCACCGATGACAACCCCAATGCGCTGGCCTGGGAAAAATTCCAGGCGGTGGCGCGGCCCGGTACCGGCTATTCGCACCCGCCGATCGGCTGGCAGGCGTTGCTGTCGCAGCTTAAACCGGCCCAGGCGCGCAGCTGGTTCCAGCGTTTCTATGTACCGTCCAACGCCACCCTGGTGATTGCCGGCGATGTCACCGAACAGCAGGTGCGGCCGCTGGTGGACAAGTTCTTCGCGCCGTTACCGGCCGGCCATACCCCGCCGCGCCCCAAGCAGAGCGTGCGCCCGGCGGCCGGTGATCGCCGCATTACCCTGCACCTGCCGGTGCGGGTGCCGGCGCTGTATATGATGTACAACGTGCCGTCGCTGGTGACCGCGCCGGACAGCAAGGATTTCTACGCCCTGACCATGCTGGCCGGGGTGCTGGATGGCGGCATGAGCGCACGTATCGAGTCCGACCTGGTCCGTGGCCAGCAGCTGGTAGCTGGCGCCGGTGCCAGCTACAACGGCCTGCAGCGCGGCGATGGCACCTTCACCCTGACCGCCACGCCGGTGCCGGGCAAAAGCCTCAAGCAGGTGGAGCACGGGCTGCTCAAGGAAATTCGCCGTCTCGCCGACAGCAAGCCAACCCCGGCGGAAATGCAGCGGGTGCGTGCCGGCGTGCTGGCCGGGCAGATTTTCCAGCGGGATTCGGTCATGCAGCAGGCCATGGAGCTGGGCATGCTCAG
>JAWVWY010000073.1:0-15674 GCA_033723495.1 Alcanivorax sp.
CCCGTTGCGGCGGTTCGCTGATTGCCATGCGACGAATGCTGACCTTGGCAATGCTCATGATGGCAGCGCCGGCCAGCGCCACCCACATGACCGGATTCACCGGCCCGCTGCCGGCGCGCATGATGATGGCGACACCGATGAAGCCCAGCAGGATCGCCAGCCAGGTCCGCGGTCCGATGCTCTCGCTCAACCATATCCAGGCCACCAGCGGCAGGAAGAAGGGCACCGTCATCTTCACCAGCACGGCTTCGGCCAGGGCAATATGGCCGATGGTGTAGAAGAAGCAGAACATGGCGGTGACGCCGGTGAAGGCACGGATCAGGTGCAGATGAATATGCCGGGTACGCAGTTGCCCCAGGCCGCCACGACTGATCACCAATGGCAGCAGGAACATCAGGCCAAAGACGTTGCGCGCAAAGACGATTACCTCTGTGTCCAGATGATCGGACAGCAGCTTGATCATGGCGGCCATCACCGCCAGCAGGCCCTCGCCAAGAATCAGCAGCAGGGCTCCTTTGACCGGCTCGTCATTCACTGGGCGGGGGTGCCCCAGAGATCGTGCTCATCGGCGTGCTCGATGGTGACATTGAGACGCTGGCCGGGCTGCAGATCGGTTTCGCCGTTCAGGTAGACCAGGCCGTCGATTTCCGGGGCATCCGCGCGGGAGCGGGCAATGGCACCTTCTTCATCCACTTCGTCCACCAGCACTTCCAGGGTCTGGCCGATTTTCTTCTGCAGCTTGGCGGCGCTGATACGGGCCTGCACGTTCATGAAGCGTTCGCGACGCTCTTCGGCCAGTTCCGGGTCCACCGGGTTGGGCAGATCGTTGGCCGGGGCGCCGTTCACCGGGGAATAGGTGAAGCAACCGACGCGGTCCAGCTGGGCTTCTTCCAGCCAGTCCAGCAGCAGCTCGAAGTCCGCATCGGTCTCGCCGGGGAAGCCGGTGATGAAGGTGCTGCGCAGGGTGATATCCGGGCAGATTTCGCGCCAGCGACGGATGCGCGCCAGGGTGTTTTCTGCGTGGGCCGGGCGCTTCATGGCCTTGAGTACAGTGTGGCTGGCATGCTGGAAGGGAATATCCATGTAGGGAAGGATATGCCCCTCGGCCATCATCGGGATAATGTCGTCCACATGGGGGTAGGGGTAGACGTAGTGCAGGCGCACCCAGGCACCCAGCTGACCCAACGCCTGGCACAGCTCCAGCATACGGGTCTTGACCGGCATGCCCTGCCAGAAACCGGTCTGGTATTTACGGTCCACGCCGTAGGCGCTGGTATCCTGGCTGATCACCAGCAGCTCCTGGACGCCGGCCTTGACCAGCCGTTCTGCCTCATCCAGCACGTCGCCCACCGGTCGGGAATCCAGCTTGCCACGCATGCTGGGGATGATGCAGAAGCTGCATTTGTGGTTGCAGCCTTCGGAAATTTTCAGGTAGGCATAATGACGCGGGGTCAGCTTGATGCCCTGGGGAGGTACCAGATCCAGGAAAGGATCATGGTTGTGGCTGGGCGGCACCACCCGGTGCACGGCATTGACTACCTGTTCGTACTGCTGTGGCCCGGTCACCGCCAGCACTGACGGGTGTACCTGCCGAATGGTGTCTTCCTCAACGCCCATGCAGCCGGTGACGATGACCTTGCCGTTCTCGTTCAGGGCTTCGCCGATGGCATCCAGGGATTCCGCCTTGGCATCGTCGATAAAGCCACAGGTGTTGACCACCACCACGTCCGCGTCGTCATAGTTGGGGCTGACGTCATAGCCTTCGGTGCGCAGCTGGGTGAGAATGCGTTCGGAGTCTACCAGCGCCTTGGGGCAGCCCAGGCTCACGAAACCGACTTTGCCGGACACTTTATCGGACATGCTGTTCACCTCGAGGTGGAACCGCCGCCCGCAGACGGGCAGGGTGATAAGGAGGGCGGCAATTCTACCGATGTCGACGGCCCGAGGCCATCCATCACCGTCGGCAAGCGAGGGGCTATGCGTTGTTTTGTGGGAATTCCGGTCATAGGCGAGCTTGTCAGTCACTGCCTGGCGCTGAATCGGGGCTTGCACGGTGCCGTGCCGGCGGCCAATCTGCATCTGACGCTGGCCTTTCTGGGCAGCATCGATAGGAGTCGTCGGCAGGTCATCAGCGACTGGCTCGGCAGGGCGACACAGCGCCATGCTCCCTTCACGGTGACGTTGCAGCGGTGTGAGCCATTCCCCGGCGCGCGCGGCCCGTTTCTGGCCTTGAGCTGTGAATCCATTCCGCCGCAACTGCTGGCATTGCAGCAAGATCTGTTGCCCGGCCTCGCCGAGGCCGATACCCATCGGCCATATCGGCCCCACATCACCCTGGCAAAACCCGGTTATGGCCTGCCAGCCAAGACCGGTCACTGGACATTGACGGTGGATCGGGTATGTCTGTATCACAGTCAAGTGCAACCGCCCGGGGTGCCGGTCTATCAGCCCCTGGCCATTTATCCATTACGGCCCCTTTAAATGGCCAGCCCGGGGCCCCATGCGGTAATCCATGACAATCCGATTGATGCCAAACAGGAGTCAAGCATGCAGTTAACCAGTGACAGCCTCACCGATGGAGCCCCCATTGCCGGGGAGTTTGCCTTCGCGGTCATTGACCCGGACAACCATGTGGCGCTGTCCACCAACCGCAATCCGCATCTGGCCTGGCAGGGCGCACCGGCGGGCACCCGTTCCTTCGTCGTACTCTGCCATGACCCGGATGTGCCCAGTGCCGGTGATGATGTTAACCAGGAAGGTCGTGAAGTGCCGGAGAGCCTGCCACGGGTGGATTTCTTCCACTGGAGCCTGTTCAACATCCCTGCCAGTCAAACGGAAATTGCCGCCGGCAGCCATGCTGATGGTATTACCCCGCGGGGCAAGAGCGGGCCGGATGCCGGCGATGGTCTGTCCCACGGGCTCAATGACTACACCGGCTGGTTTGCTGGCGATGCGGATATGGAAGGCCAGTACTTCGGCTATGACGGCCCGTGCCCGCCGTGGAACGACAGTCTCGTTCACCATTACATTTTCACGGTGTATGCGCTGGACGTTGACCAGCTGGAGGTGGGTGATGATCTGAGCGGGGCGGCCATCGTCAAGGCCATGGAGGGGCATGTGCTGGACCAGGCAAACCTCACCACCACCTATACGCTTAACCCCCGTCTGGCCTGAAAGCCGGACATAAAAAAGGCCGCGAAACGCGGCCTTTTTTAATTTGGTCGGAATAGCAGGATTCGAACCTGCGACCCCTACGTCCCGAACGTAGTGCTCTACCAGGCTGAGCTATATTCCGGATCAGGTGCTGGCGCATTCTAGCAGCGAATTTTCAAAATGCCATACCTAAATGCCTGTGGGTAGCTCGGTTGCACATATTCTGGTCAATCGGCCCGTCGACGGGCAGAATGCGCCTCCTGTTGATCTCACCGGTGACCGTAGATGACTGAATTGTCGCACCCCTGGGGGACCCTGGCACTCAAGCGCTGGCCGCGTCGCCGTCAGGAGCCGTTGCAGGCCTGGGACAATGCCGACCGCTATCTGCTCAATACCCTGGTCGACCGAGGCCGCGGTGAATCAACCCTGGTGGTCAATGATCAGCACGGCGCCCTGTGGCTGGCAGCCTCGCAGCGAGGCAGTGCCAAGAGCCTGGGCGATTCCTGGCTGGCGCGCCAGGCGGCACTGGTCAATGCGGCGGATAATGCTCTCAGCGTGGACGAGGCCGACTGGCTGTGGCCCGGCGACACACCGTGCCAGCCGGATCAGGTGCTGCTGCGGGTGCCCAAGGAGCTGGCGCTGCTGGAGTACCAGCTTGAAACGCTGTCCGCCTGTTTGCCGTCAGGAACACCATTATGGCTGGCCGGCATGGACAAGCATTTGCCACGGCAGCTGGTAACGGTGATGCAGCGCTATCTGGGCAATGGCCGGGCAGAGCTGGGCTGGAAGAAGGCGCGGCTGTTTAGCGCAGAGGCACCGGGGAAGAGGTTGCAGGCCAGCCCCTTTCCCGGGCGGGTCAAGGCCGGGGCCTGGCAGCTGACGGTTCATGCCGGGGTGTTCGCCCAGCAGCAACTGGATATCGGCGCCCGCCTGTTCATGGCTCATCTGCCCCGGAACCTGCCGGAAGGCAGCCGGGTTGCCGATCTGGGCTGCGGCAATGGCGTGATCGGCATGACGGCCCTGGCGCAGAATCCGCAGGCCACCGTGATCTTCTGCGATGAGTCCTGGCTGGCGCTGGAAAGTGCCCGGGACAACGTGGCGCGCTATTTCCCGGACCGACAGTGTCACTTTCACCTGGGCGATGGCCTGGCCGGGCTGAGCGAGCGGTTTGATGCCATCCTGCTCAACCCGCCGTTCCACCAGGGCCATGTGGTCGGCGACCAGGTGGCCCGCCGGCTGTTCCGGCAGGCGCATAGGGCCCTTGCACCGGGGGGCGAATTACGGGTGATTGGCAATCGTCACCTGGGTTACCACAAGCTGCTGGCAGGCCTGTTCGACAAGGTCACGCAGCTGGGCGGCGACCGCAAGTTCGTGGTCTGGCAGTGTCGCAATCAGGGCGGCGATTAGACGCGAGTAGCAAGGCAAACCGCACCGCGCCTGTACGGATCAGCCGGGCAGGGTGATCTCGGTGAAAGCGGTGACCACCGGATGTTTGCTGGGGCCCTGGCTGCCTTCCCGGTCCAGCCGGATGGTATGCAGGCCCGCGGCGGCGGCGGCATCCAGTTCTGCTTCCACGTCTGACAGAAACAGCAGCTGTTGTGCCGGCAGGCCGATGGCTTGCTGAATAGTGTGGTAACTCGGGGCTGCCTGTTTGTGGCCACTGGTGGTGTCAAAGTAGCCACTGAAAAGGTCGGTGAGATCGCCGGCATCGCTGAAGCCGAAGAACAGTTTCTGGGCGGCAATGGAGCCGGAGGAATAGACGTACAGGTCCAGCCCCTGGTCATGCCACTGGCGCAAGCTGTCAGCGGTATCCGGGTAAAGGTGAGCGGTGTACTCCCCGTGACGATAACCGTGGGCCCAGATCATTCCCTGCAGAGCCTTCAGCGGTGTGGCCTTGCGATCCTCGACAATCCATTGCTGAAACAGGTCGTTGGCCTGCTGCGCATTGCCCAGCGCCTGGCCACTTTCCTGTGCGGCGGCCTTGACCTGTGCCTGCACGGCCTCATCGTTCCAGTGTTCTTCCAGAAAGCCGGGGAACGCCTTGGCCGCATAGGGAAACAGCACGTCCTTGACGAAGGAAATGCTGCTGGTGGTGCCTTCAATATCGGTAAGGATGGCCTTGATCACTTAATTCTCCAGGCGGCTAAACTGCCCGGCGATGTCACTGCCGGTGAAATTGGCTACCCAACCTTCCGGGTTGTTGAACAGGCGAATGGCCACAAAGCGCGGGTTGGGGCCCATATCGAACCAGTGCGGGGTGTTGGCCGGCACGCTGATCAGGTCGCCCTTGGTGCACAGCACTTCGTAGACCTTGTCGTCAATATGCAGGGTGAAAAGCCCCTGGCCGTCCACAAAGAACCGTACCTCGTCCTCGCTGTGGCGGTGTTCCTCGAGAAATTTCTGGCGAAAGACGGCCTTGTCCGGGTGATCCGGCACCATGCTGACCACATCCACGCTCTGGTAGCCCTGCGCGGCGATCAGGCGGTCGATATCGGCCCGGTAGGCGGCAATGACTTCTTCCTGTTCAGGGTGCTCAGACAAGCGCTGGCCGGCCTGCCATTGTTCATAGCGAATGCCGGCCCGGCCCAGTACCTGAGCCATGGTGGCCTTGTCGGTCAGGTGCTGCAGTGGCTGTTTCGGGGCATTGTCGGCAAAGACTTTCAGTTCGCTCATGGTGACTCCTTACATGCCGCTCAGGCGGCGACGATCCAGTTCGATGGCCAACAGGGTTTCCAGCGCTTCCAGCTGACGATAACAGCCGGCCAGGTCACAGGCCCAGGTGTACAGACCGTGACCGCGAATCAGGTAGGCATGGCTGATGCGCCCGTCCGCCATGGCACTGTCCACCTGGTCGGCCAGACTGGCGATATCCTGGGTGTTCTCGAACACCGGAAGGGTCAGCCGGCTTTCATGGGTGCTGATGCCCTCCAGTGCCTTGAGCAGTTCGTAACCTTCCAGTGTCAGGCTGTTGGCCGGCCAGTGCATGGTCAGCACGGTGCTGGCATGGCTGTGGGTATGCAGCACCGCACCCACCTGTGGATGACGGCGGTAGAGCTGGGTATGCAGCAGGGTTTCCGCGGACGGTTTGCCGTCGCTGGCTGGCTGGCCCGCCATATCCACCACCATGATATCGCTCTCGGTCAGCAGCCCCTTGTCCTTGCCGGAGCAGGTAACGGCGGCATAGTCCCCGTTGAGGCGCTGGGAATAATTGCTGCTGGTGGCCGGCGACCAGCCGTTGGCATAGATGCGCCGGCCGGTGGCGGCCAGCCCACGGGCGGCTTCCCGAAAGGCACTGGTGGAAAAAGGGCGTTGCGTCATGGGGTGCTCCCGTCAGACAGAGGCCAGGTGGGCGGCAATACGTTCGCGATCCGGTTGCTCAATGACACCATGCTCAGTAACGATGGCGCTGATCAGTGCCGCCGGAGTGACGTCAAAGGCCGGGTTGTAGGCCGGGCAGTCTTGCGGTGCCACGGCCTTGCCCTGAATGCTGCGCACTTCGGCACCATCGCGCTCTTCAATCTCGATCAGGCTGCCATTGTCCAGCGCCGGGTCCAGCGTGGATAACGGCGCGGCGACGATGAAAGGCAGGCCATGGTGGTGGGCCAGCACCGCCAGAGTGTAGGTGCCGATCTTGTTGGCGGTGTCGCCATTGGCGGTAATGCGATCCGCGCCGACCACCACCGCCTGGACCTTGCCTTGTTGCATCATCAGGCCGGCGGCACTGTCGGCCACCAGGGTCACCGGGATGTTGTCGTTCAACAACTCCCAGCTGGTTAGCCGTGCGCCTTGCAGCCAGGGGCGAGTCTCGCCAGCCACCACGCCACGAATGCGTCCCTGCTGCCAGGCGGTGCGAACAATGCCCAGGGCGGTACCGTGGCCGCCGGTGGCCAGCGCACCGGTGTTGCAGTGGGTGAAGACCACGCTGTCCTTTGGCAATAGCGAGGCGCCCAGCTCGCCCATGCGTTGGTTGGCGGCCAGGTCCTCCCGGTGGATGGCTTCAGCATCGCCAGTCAATGCCGTAATCAGCGCCCGCCCGGCGAGAGGGGCGGCTACCCGCTCGAGACGCTCCAGTGCCCAGAACAGATTCACGGCGGTGGGGCGGCTGGCGGCGAGGGTGGCGATGGCGTCGCGCAGCGAGCTCAGGCTGGCGTTGTCACCCTGAGTTGCGGCCTCCATGGCCAGGCCGTAGGCGGCAGTGATGCCGATGGCAGGAGCACCGCGGACCACCATATCGCGAATCGCATCAGCTGCCGTGCGGGCATCAATAATTGTCATCCAGCGCGTTTCATGGGGCAGGGCGCGCTGATCCAGCAATTCTAGCCGGTCGCCGGACCAGCGGATGGCAGCACTTTCAATCGGCATCTGAGGCATCTCCTTGCTGGCCATCGGGGTAGTCCAGGGCTGGCCGGTGGTACTTTTCACGAATCCAGTTGACGCCGTGGTAGACGTGTGGGCGGCGAATAATAGCGCGTTCCAGCCGGTATTTCCCCGGGAAGGTGCTGGTCATGATGGCAATCAGAATGGTCAGCAGGCCCTGTCCCGGCAGCACCAGCATGAGAATGCCCGCAATCAGCAGAATGACGGCCAGAAAATTGCGGCCCGCCCATACCAGCCAGGCCATCACGCCACGATGTTGCCGCGGTTTGTAACCTCGGGTGAAGTAGTCATGGGGCATCCTGATCAGCAGCCAGGGAATGGCAATAAAAGATGCCAGGGCCATAGCGGTGCCGATCAGTGTCAGCAGCGGGAACCAGGGCTCCAGTTGCTGCACAATTGGCTCCAGCCAGGCGGGCAGTGAAAAGTTCAAGTAGTTCTCCGCGAAGTCACCGGACAGCGTACGGTACAATGGTGATATGAAAGATGATTTTCAATCATTGCTGCGATACTCGCCAGAGGGTCATGCCGAGAGAGTGGAGTTTTATGTGCTACGCATGGCAGAGAACTGCTGGTATTTGCTTAGTCTGGCAGGCAGCAATGCCCAGCCCGAGCGCCACCATTGTCAGGGTCCGCAGGCAAGCCGGGCGCTGGCATGCTGGCAGCTGCAGCGGGTCAGTCAGGTCTTGCAGGGGCGGGGGTTCGAGGTTGTGAATGACCGGTCCGGTTGGGAAATGGCGGCCTGGCGGTTGCGCCGCCAGCTGATCAATCGTCGAGCCGGTAATCAGGTGAACTGTATATTCGAGGAGGACCAGGTATGGCCATGGCCGGGCAAGTAATCGTCGCCGCAGTCATCGGTTTGTTGATTGGTGGATCACTGGGTTGGTGGATCGTTCGCAGGCAGCAGTCAGCGCGAAGCCTTGATCAGGCGAAGCGGCAACAGGGTGAAATCCTCGATAGCCTGGATGTGCTCTGCCGTGCACAACTTCAGCAACAGGTGGAGGCCAGTGAGGCCGTTATCCGTATTAGCGCCTTGCTCGACAGTCTCCCCGTTGTGGTGGAGCCGAAAGTCGACCTGGCGGCTATCCACCACCTCGCCGAGCAGTGCCAGCAGTTCCAGCGGGGAGAACAACGCAAATCGCTGACGCCACGGGAGCGTCATCGACAGGATCAGCAACGCTGGACTCTGGAAAAGCAGCAGGCGGTTGCCGTGGATCAGGCCGTTCAGCGTTTGGCGGAAGTATTGCCATCCTGGCGAGCCGGTCTGTCCAGGTAGCGAAAATCGGTCATTTCGATGCGGCCACGGATAAAGGGGTTTTCCTGGTGATCCATGCGCACCATGAAATAGTTGAGCTTGCGGGCGGCCCAGAACCGTGAGCGGCGGCCCCGTTCAGGGTAATCCCGTTCCAGTCCCACCACCTGCCAGCTGCCAGCGGGAGTCTCCAGTTCGCGGCTGCCCAGTGACTGGTAACGGTAGTCCTCAAGCCCTTCGGGTTCCGCCACCAGGTAGCTAAACTCCTTGTCGCCATGGGCCATGTTGCAACGGGCCATCATGGCCACCCCCATGGCATCGGTGATGTTGTCGGCAACGCTGTAGCGGGTTTGCGAGGCTATCGCCAGGTGTTGCGGCCAATCGAAACGGATGTCGCCGCTGCGATTAATGCCAAAGCCGCGGCTGGCATGGTGGTAATGAAGGGGGCGAGCATGGCAGTTTTGCCACTGGAATTGGCTGACTTCCTCGTGGAAGAACAGGCGATTATCGATGAGGAACCGCAACTGATAATGATCCCTGACTCTTTCCAGGCGAATGACGGCCTTCACGCCAATCGGAAGGCCGTTAACGACCACCCGATATTCCGCTTCGGCGGGCCGCAGTTGCTGTGGGAAGACCGGCTCTGCCATCACTGACCGATACGCCATCACTAGCAGGCTCGCAAGCAGCCACCCCGTGAGTCTGGTTGCAGTATCATGCGCCACGAGTTTTCCAGGTTACCGTCTTTAAAGCCCCGCAGTATGAAGTATAAAACCCCGTTCGTCGCCTTTGTGGCTCCCGAGCCGCTTCAACATGCCATTGTGACTTTTCTCGAGGCGGTGCGTGTCAGACCGGATGCCGATCACGGGGCGTTGTTGCAGGCAATCGCACCCTTATTCATTGAAGTGGCACTGGACACCTTCTTCCTTGCTCCCTTGCGTTTGTCCTCAAGCCAGGGGGCCAGCCCGATTCCGGGTTCCATCAAAATGATTCGCAAGGCGGCTCTGTCAATGAGTGGCAAGGTCGTCAAGGGCGCCAATCAGAACGAGCAGATGGCGCTTGCCGATCATTTCCAGTCCTTGTGTCTGTGGCAGGACGGACAGCTCCATATTGTCTTTCCCTTGTTGCCAGCGGTGGCGGAAAACATAGCGCAAGTGCTTGGGCTGGCCCTGACGGGGCAGGCATGCACGGTCTCACTCATGGATGCCATGCACGCCGTCCATGACGAGGTGCTGGCCACATTTTATGACGCCACCACCGACTGTCTGTCGCTGGGACGTGTCAATCGACACCTGACGGCAGCGGCTCGTGTTACAATACGTAAAGCTGCTTCATCGGCAATGGACAAGAGTCTGCTTGCCATGGACCCAGAGGGTAAAAAAGCCCTGGCACGTTATTTTCACAACCTGTTGAAACCGTTTGATTATGAACAATCGCATGGAAGCAAGAGGCGCCAACCGGCGTAAGCTGACGCGGATACGTACGCATATGCGCGTCGATATTTTTCGGCTGAATATGCTGGGGCGCTGGCGTTACCTGACACAGGCCAGGGCGCTGGACTACAACCGCTATGGGCTGGGCGTCGTAGCGGCGGTGAAGCTGGCGCCGGGGACGGATGTACAGCTGGATCTACACGCGCCGGGTATGATTTTGCGACGGGTTTCCGCTCAGGTGGTGTCTTGTGAGCGTTGCGGCCAGGGCTACCGCTTGGGATTGAGAACCTACGATACGCTGCAGGATCTTTTGGCAGGCGAAAACATGCAACTGCGCTTTCTTGCGGGGATGGAGACCGCGCTGGCGCCATAGCAGCCGCACCATCCCATAAAAAAGGTTCATCGCGGAGTAGAGGGATTCAGCCAGATCCAACGCCTGAGGTCGGACCTTGGACGCAATAGGCTGAAACCCAAAGACCCAACCCCCAAAAATCGTCACCGGCTCGTCCCCTGTGGCCGTGCTGTTCACGTTAGATGTTAAGCCCCTCTCCCTTGCGGGAGAGGGGTTGGGGAGAGGGGGGCTGGCGGAAGGGGGGAGCCAGATTTGCACCGCTTAAGTGAACAGCAGTACGCCTCTACGGGTGTTTGTTTGAAATGGATAGGGCTTGTTCGCGTGCAAGCTCCCACAGGCCCGAGGGTTGCAGGCGAAGGGCATAGGCGCGCGTACCTGAAATTTCAGTGCCGCGCCAATCGTCGGGGTTGAGACTGGCTCCGACCTCTGACGTCTGACCTTGTATGTTCTCCCGCAATTGCGCGATGAACCAAAAAAAAGCCACCCGGGGGTGGCTTTTTTGTTCAGGCTCTCGCGCTTCAGCTGGCAGACGAGGCTTTCTTGGCGGCGGCCTTCTTGCGTGGGGCTGCTGCCTTTTTCTTGGCGGCGGCTTTTTTGGCCGGTGCCTTTTTCGCCGCGGCCTTCTTGGTGGCGGCTTTCTTCGCCGGGGCTTTCTTTACGGCAGCCTTTTTCTTGGCGGCCGGCTTTTTCCTGGGCGCCGGGGCTACCTTGCGCTCTATGTCCTTGGCACGCTTTTCAAGGTCTTTCTCGTACTGGCTGATCACGCCGGCAAGGCTGTGGGCCTGTTTGGCGGTTGCCTTGAGCACTTTGACCTCGGTTTCCAGCCAACGTTTGCGAGTCTCGGAATCATCCACTTGCTTGCGAGCGTCATCGGCTGCCTTGCGGGCGCGGTCCAGCTGGCGTTTGACAGTGGCGTTGGCCTTGTCGCGGTACTCGTTCTGAAGCTTTTCCAGTTTTGTCAGGTTCTCGCGTTGGCGTTTCATCTCCTGACGCAGGCGGTCACGCACCTTTTCCAGCTGCTTTTCCAGCTGTCCGAGTTGCTTTTCACGCTCTTTGTCAAAACGCTCGGCGAGCTTGCGGATCTGCGCCTGAAGCTCTTCAACGGTGTCTTTCACCTTGTTCGCGGCCATGGATGACTCCCTTTCCCCTTTGGGTTTGTTGGCGATGCTGATGGCATCACTATGGACTCAGCTCTTCCTGCTGCAACTTTATGCTACATCGCAGGCTCTAACAACATCTCTACGCGGATATCCAAAGCAAGAAAGGTGCCGTTGCGGTTTGGCCTGTCAAAAAGGATACTGCGGTAACGCAACTGAACGGGAATCACCATGCCGGTTACCTTTGATGGCAAGCTGGTTATCGCGATCAGCTCGCGGGCGCTGTTCAATCTTGGCGACAGTCACCGCGTCTACATGGAACAGGGGCTGGAAGCATTTCAGGAGTATCAGATCCAGCATGAAGATGATGTGCTGGAACCAGGTGATGCCTTCCCGATGGTGAAGAAGCTGCTGGCCATTAACGATCTGGAGGAAGGTCGTGGGCGAGTGGAGGTTATCCTGCTGTCGCGAAACAGTTCCGACACCGGGTTGCGAGTCTTCAATTCCATCGAGCACTACCAGTTGCCGATCACCCGTGCGGCCTTTGCCGGCGGCGCCAGCCCCCACCGCTATGTGTCTGCCTTTGGTGCGCATCTGTTTCTGTCCACCGATCCGGATGATGTGCTTGAAGTGCTAAATGCCGGCTATGCCGCAGCAACCATCCTGTCCGCCGGTCAGCGACATGATGATGATGGCGTCCTGCGCATTGCCTTTGATGGCGATGCGGTGCTGTTTTCCGATGAATCGGAACAGATTTTTCAGAGCAGTGGCCTGGAAGCCTTTACCGAGAATGAGCGGCGCGCGGCCAGGACCCCCTTGAGTGGCGGCCCGTTCAAACCGTTCTTGACCGCCTTGCACCAATTGCAGACCAGCTTTGCACCAAGCCGGTGCCCGATTCGTACGGCGCTGGTGACGGCACGCTCGGCCCCGGCCCATGAGCGGGTAGTAAGGACACTTCGGGAGTGGGATATCCGTCTCGATGAAAGCCTGTTTCTGGGCGGATTGCCCAAAGGGGAATTTCTGCGAGCCTTTGGTGCTGACATGTTTTTCGATGACCAGCAGGGACACTGCGAATCCGCGTCGGCCCACGTACCCGCCGGCCACGTACCCCATGGCATTGCCAACCGCAAGAAAGCCACCTAAGCAGTTTTGGGTGTCGTCAGAGCCTTGCCATGACTACAGCAGAGCGTATTTGACGCCGAGCCCCAGCAACACGGTGACCAGGATGGGTTGCAGCAAACGGTCCGGCAGACGGTTTCCCAGCTGGGTACCGATGTAAATGGCCGGTAGCGAACCGATCAGTAACGCGGCCAGCAGCGGGTAATTCACATGGCCCAGGGCCAAGTGCCCGAGTCCAGCGGCAAGTGTTAAGGGCACCGCATGGGCCAGATCCGTTCCCACCACGCGAATTGATTTGAGCTGCGGATACAGGATCAGCAACAGGGCGGTTCCGATGGCGCCGGCGCCGACAGATGACAGGGTCACCAGGCAGCCCAATGCAGCCCCGGTGATTAGCGTCCAAAGGGCCGTGTGCTTTTGCAGGGCGGCGAGACGGCTGCGCCCGTCGAGTGCCAGGCGCTGTAGCCGTGTGCGCAAAAGCAGCACTGCGGCCGTCAGTATCAGCATCACTCCGAGGCTGGTGGTCAGCAGGGCCCGGTATTGCAGCGCGCCGCTGAACAGGGTGCCGAGCAACAGGGCGGTAAGACCGGCGGCCGGTAGGCTGCCGGCGGCCATCCGGCCAACAATGGTCCAGTCCACATTGCTGCGGCGCGCATGCATTGCCATGCCCGAGCTTTTGGTAATGGCCGCATAGAGCAGGTCGGTGCCAATGGCGGTTTGCGGGGGAAAGCCGAATAATAGAAGCAGCGGCGTCATCAGTGAGCCGCCGCCGACCCCGGTGAGCCCGACTGCCAGCCCTACCACACTGCCCGTGGCTATATAGAGAAGCAGGTGTGGTGACAGCAGTTCCATGGCGAAATCGAGGCCTCGCAAGCAAAAGGATGACTTGACGACGTCACTGTAAAGACGGTTATCTATGCTTTGAACGAATAATTGTTTATATTTTTATAACCAAGGACAGTTCTGCGACTCGCGGGAGGCTGGCATGAAACTGCAGCAATTACGATATATCTGGGAAGTGGCTCGCCACGATCTCAATGTGTCCGCCACTGCCGCCGCGCTTTACACCTCCCAGCCCGGTATCAGTAAACAGATTCGCATGCTGGAGGATGAACTCGGTGTAGAAGTGTTTGCCCGCAGCGGCAAGCACCTTACCCATATCACGCCGGCCGGTGAGGCCATTCTTGCCATCGTCGGTGATATTCTCCAGCGCACCGAATCGATCCGCCGCGTGGCGCAGGAATTCCGTGATGAGTCCCGCGGTGATCTCAGTATCGCCACAACGCACACTCAGGCGCGCTATGCCTTGCCGCCGGTGATCAAGCAGTTTACCGGCAACTTTCCGGAAGTCTCCCTGCACATGCATCAGGGCACGCCCATGCAGATTTCTGAAATGGCAGCCAATGGCACGGTGGATTTTGCCATTGCCACCGAGGCCCTGGAGCTGTTTTCCGATCTGATAATGATGCCCTGCTATCGATGGAACCGCACGGTGGTGGTACCGGAAGGGCACCCGCTGACCAAGGTCAAGCCGCTGACCCTGGAAGCGCTGGCCCAGTATCCATTGGTGACCTATGTGTTCGGTTTCACCGGCCGCAGCAAGCTGGATGACGCCTTTGCCGATCTCGGGCTGGAGCCGAAAGTGGTCTTTACCGCCGCCGATGCCGATGTCATCAAGACCTATGTGCGCCTCGGCATGGGAGTGGGCATTATTGCGCACATGGCGATAGACCCGGTGGAGGACAAGGGCCTGGTGGCGCTGGAAGCGGACCACCTGTTTGAGCCCAGCACCACCCGTATTGGTTTCCGCAAGGGCACCTTTATCCGCGGTTTCATGTACGAGTTCATGCAGAATTTTGCTCCCCATCTGACCCGCGAACTGGTGGATGCGGCCATCGCCGCCCCCAACAAGGATGAGCGAGAGGCCCTGTTCAAGGGTATCGAGCTGCCGGTCCGCTGAATCCGTTCTGCCTGGCATTGCAAAGCGGGCAGGGCGCAGCTACATTGTGCGCGCTCATTCAACCCGAGGGGAAAACCGTGGAATTGCTGTGCCTGGACCTGGAAGGGGTGTTGATCCCGGAAATCTGGATTAACTTCGCCGAGAAAACCGGTATCGAGGAGCTTCGTGCCACGACCCGGGATATCCCTGACTATGACGAACTGATGCGCATGCGTCTGGGCATTCTCGATCAGCATGGTTATGGCCTGCCGGATATCCAGGAAGTGATCGACACCCTGGACCCGCTGGAAGGCGCCCGGGAATTTGTCGATTGGGCCCGTGAGCATTTCCAGCTGATCATCCTCTCCGATACCTTTTATGAGTTCGCCAAACCGCTGATGAAGAAGCTGGGCTGGCCGACCCTGTTCTGCCACCGTCTGGAAGTGGACGAAAGCGGCAAGATCACCGACTACAAACTGCGCCAGAAAGACCCCAAGCGTGCCTCGGTCATTGCCTTGCATGACCTCAACTACCGGGTCATCTCCGCCGGCGATTCCTACAACGACACCACCATGCTGGCCGAAGCCGAGCGGGGCATCCTGTTCCACGCGCCGCAGAACGTGATCGACGAGTTTCCGCAATTCCCGGCAGTGCACAGCTATGATGACCTCAAGCGGGAAATCATCAAGGCCAGTGAACGGGATATTCCGCTGTAATTCTGCAGTAAGAGACGCTGCACGCATCACACTCCATGCAGCATGGGTGGGTAGCCTGGATGCACTAAAAAAGGTTCATCGCGGGTTAGAAGGAATCAGCCTGCTCCAACGTCTGAGATCGGACGCGATAGGCTGAAACCCCAACCCCCCAAAATCTTCACCGGCTCGCCGCCCCCTGTGGCAAACCTGTCCACGTTAGACTTCAAGCCCCTCTCCCCGTGGGGGAGAGGGGGTGGGGA
>JAWVWY010000074.1:0-15335 GCA_033723495.1 Alcanivorax sp.
AGCTGGTAGGTCAGGTTGCTGCCAATGTTCGGGCCTTCCGTCCGCCTGAGCCCTACAAGGGTAAAGGGGTGCGCTATGCTGATGAGCAAGTGCGCCGTAAGGAAGCCAAGAAGAAATAATCGTCGAGACTGATGCCATGAGAGACAAGAAAGTTGCACGTCTGCGCAGGGCCAAACGCACCCGCTTGAAGATTCGCGAGCTGGGTGAGCACCGTCTCTGCGTACACCGTACTCCGCGTCACATCTATGCGCAGGTAACTACTGCTGCGGGTGACCAGGTACTGGCGTCCGCGAGTACAGTGGAAAAGGACCTGCGTGCTGGTTCTACCGGTAATGCTGATGCTGCGGCGAAAGTTGGCCAGCTGATCGCTCAACGCGCCAAAGACGCGGGTATCGAGCGCGTGGCCTTTGACCGCTCCGGTTTTAGATATCACGGCCGCGTAAAGGCGTTGGCGGATGCCGCGCGTGAAAACGGGCTTGAATTTTAAGGGTGCTTGGTTATGGCGAAGGTTGATCCCAACGAAGGTCTGCAGGAAAAGCTGGTACAGGTAAACCGGGTCGCGAAAGTAGTAAAAGGCGGCCGCATTTTCGGTTTTACCGCGCTGACTGTAGTGGGTGACGGCAAAGGCAAGGTGGGCTTTGGTCGTGGTAAGGCACGTGAAGTGCCGGCCGCCATCCAGAAAGCTCTGGAAGCCGCGCGTCGCAACATGATTCAGGTGGAGCTGAACGGCACCACCATTCAGCACCCGATGAAGGCCCGTCATGGTGCCTCCAAGGTGTATATGCAGCCGGCCGATGAAGGTACCGGTGTGATTGCCGGCGGTGCCATGCGCGCCGTACTGGAAGTCGCAGGCGTTCAGAACGTACTGGCCAAGTGTTATGGTTCCACCAACCCGGTCAACGTGGTTCGGGCTACCTTTAACGGCCTGAAGTCCATGGCGTCCCCGGAGTCTGTGGCTGCCAAGCGTGGCAAGTCTGTCGAAGACATTCTGAACTAAGCGCAGATAACGGAATCGTTACGATGGCTGAAAAGATCAAGGTAAAGCTGGTTAAAAGCACCAACGGCCGGCTGGAAAAGCACAAGGCCTGCGTGCGTGGTCTCGGTCTGCGCCGCATTGGCCACACCGTGGAAGTTGAAGATACCCCGGCGGTTCGCGGCATGATCAACAAAGTCGCTTACCTGCTGCAGGTTGAGGGAGAATAAGATGCGTCTGAATGATCTGCATCCCGCTGAAGGTTCCCGCCCGGAAGGCAAGCGCGTAGGGCGCGGCATTGGTTCCGGCCTGGGCAAGACCGGTGGTCGTGGTCATAAAGGCTTGAAATCCCGTTCCGGTGGTAGCGTCAAGCCCGGTTTCGAGGGTGGTCAGATGCCGCTGCAGCGTCGTGTGCCGAAGTTTGGTTTCACTTCCAAACTGGCCATGGGCACTGCCGAGGTTCGCCTGTCCGAGCTTGCCAAGGTGGACGGCGACGTGGTTGACCTGGAAACCCTGAAGAAAGCCAATGTTGTGCGTCGTGACATGAAGCGCGCCAAGATTGTTCTGCAGGGCGAAATCAACCGTGCTGTCACCATTCGTGGTGTGGCGATCACCAAAGGCGCCCGCGAAGCGGTGGAAAAGGCCGGCGGTAAAGTCGAGGAATAAGGCAGCGTTCTATGGCCAAGAATCGCGCTCAAACACTGAACGGTGGTGCGCCGAAAGTTGACAGCAACGCCATGCGTGAGCTGTGGCGGCGAATCGGTTTTCTGTTGGGCGCCCTGGTGGTGTTCCGTATCGGGGCACATATCCCGGTACCGGGCATGAACCCGGAAGCGTTGCAACAGATGTTCAACAATAACCGGGACACCATTCTTGGCCTGTTCAACATGTTTTCCGGGGGTTCCCTGCGGCGCATGAGCATCTTTGCGCTTGGGATCATGCCCTATATCACGGCCAGTATCGTGATACAGCTGATGACAGCGGTGATTCCCACCCTGGAACAGCTGCGGAAAGAAGGTGAGCAGGGCCGCCGCAAAATTACCCAGTACACCCGTTATCTGACGGTGATTCTGGGGGCAGTGCAGTCCTTCGGGGTCTGTGCCGGTCTGAAGAGCCAGGGCATTACGTTGGTGCCGGAAGCGGCATCCACCATGCAAGTGGCGAGCTTCTACTTCGTGGCAGTGACCACGCTGGTAACCGGTACCGTTTTCCTGATGTGGCTGGGCGAACAGATTACCGAGCGGGGCATCGGCAACGGTATTTCCATGCTGATCTTTGCTTCCATCGTCTCCGGTCTCCCCGGTGCGGTGGCGCAGACCTTCGAGTCTGCACGAACCGGTGATCTGAGTCTGATCATGATGCTGGGTGTATTCCTGGTAGCCATGGCTGTGATTTTTGGTGTGGTCTTTGTGGAACGTGGGCAGCGTCGGATTACCGTCAACTATGCCCGCCGTCAGCAAGGCCGCCGTGTATATGCTGCGCAGCAGAGTCATCTGCCGCTGAAAGTAAACATGGCCGGTGTAATTCCGGCGATTTTTGCCAGCTCCATTCTGCTGTTTCCGGCGTCACTGACCCACTGGTTCAGTGATTCCAACCCGGATTCCTGGTGGGGACAGGCACTGCGCAGTGTCAGTGATGCACTGTTGCCGGGTACGCCGCTGTACATTTTGCTGTTTACCCTGGCGATTGTGTTCTTCTGCTACTTTTATACCGCGCTGGTATTCAACCCGAAGGATGTCGCAGACAACCTGAAGAAATCCGGCGCCTATATTCCGGGTATTCGCCCGGGCGAGCAGTCCGCTCGCTATATCGATACCGTAATGGGCCGTCTGACCCTGATCGGTGCGGTATACATGACGCTGGTGTGCCTGTTGCCGCTGGGTCTGCAATCGGTTGCCAATGTGCCCTTCTACCTGGGCGGCACCTCCTTGCTGATCGTGGTGGTGGTAGTCATGGACTTCTGGTCGCAGGTTAATGCGCACCTGACGTCCACCCAGTACGAGAAGTTGATGAAGAAAGCCAACCTGAAAGGGTATGGCGGCACCGGTCTGGTGCGCTAACGAACGAGGCGAGTGCGATGAAAGTTCAGGCTTCTGTGAAGAAGATCTGCCGTAACTGCAAAGTGATCCGCCGTAAGGGTCGCGTCATGGTTATCTGCAGTGCCGAACCCCGGCACAAGCAGCGCCAGGGTTAAGGTAACGTCTTCTTTTAGTGTTTGGTTGAAATTCAGTCGGTGTAGCGCTAGACTCTGCCGCCTTTCGGCGCTTAGGGGTTCTGGCGCCACCCGTTTTGTGAATCGGAGATATTCGGATGGCCCGTATTGCAGGCGTTAACATCCCGGACAATAAGCACACGGTGATTTCCCTCACCTACATTTTCGGGGTCGGTCGTACCCGCGCTCAAGCTATCTGCGCGGCGACCGGTATTGCTGAGGAAGCGAAGGTTCGCGACCTTTCAGGTGATCAACTGGACGCGATTCGCGCCGAGGTTGCCAAGTTCTCTACCGAGGGTGACCTGCGTCGGGAAATCAACATGAACATCAAGCGTCTGATGGACCTGGGTAGCTTCCGTGGTATCCGCCATCGTCGCGGCTTGCCACTGCGTGGCCAGCGTACCAAGACCAACGCCCGGACCCGTAAGGGCCCGCGCAAACCGATTCGCAAGTAAGCTGAACTGTCAGCAGCTGGATTTGGATAGGCATCATGGCTAAGTCAAAAAGAGATAGTGGCGCTCGTCGTAAGAAGGTAACGCGCACCGTAGCTGACGGTATCGCTCACGTGCACGCGTCCTTTAACAACACCATCATCACCATCACCGACCGTCAGGGCAACGCCCTGTCCTGGGCGACTTCTGGTGGTGCCGGTTTCCGTGGCTCCCGCAAGAGCACCCCGTTTGCTGCCCAGGTGGCGGCTGAAAACGCGGGCAATGCTGCCAAGGACTACGGTCTGAAAAACCTGGAAGTCCGTGTGAAGGGCCCCGGTCCGGGTCGCGAATCCTCCATTCGTGCCCTCAACGCCTGTGGCTACAAGATCACCCATATTCAGGACGTAACGCCGATTCCGCACAACGGTTGCCGTCCGCCCAAGAAGCGTCGCGTGTAACGGGAGTTAGAGCAAGATGGCAAGATACATCGGTCCCAAGTGCAAGCTTTCCCGTCGTGAAGGCACCGATCTGTTCCTGAAGAGCGGTATCCGCCCTCTGGAATCCAAGTGTAAGGCCGAGCAGGCGCCGGGTCAGGCGGCTGGCGGTCGTCGTCCGGGTCGTCTGTCCGACTACGGCGTACAGCTTCGCGAGAAGCAGAAAGTCCGTCGCATGTACGGCGTGATGGAAAAGCAGTTCCGTAGCTACTACAAGAAGGCGGCTGGTGCCAAAGGCGCTACCGGCGAAGTACTGCTGCAGCTGCTGGAAGGCCGTCTGGACAATGTGGTCTACCGCATGGGCTTCGGCTCTACTCGCGCTGAAGCGCGTCAGCTGGTGAGCCACCGCGCCATTCTGGTAAACGGTCAGTCCGTTAACGTGGCTTCCTACCAGATCAAGCCCGGTGACGTGATCAATGTCCGTGACAAGTCCAAAAACCAGCTGCGCGTGAAGAACGCCATGGAGCTGGCTCAACAACGCGGCTTCGTGCCGTGGATTGAGGTTGACGAGAAGAAGCTGGAAGGTACCTTCAAGGCACAGCCTGAGCGTATCGACCTGCCGGCCGAGATCAACGAAAACCTGATCGTCGAGCTGTACTCCAAGTAAGGACTGCCTGAGGGATCTCTATGACCGCCGTGAACGAATTTCTCACGCCCCGCTCGATCGCGGTCAACGCGATCAACCAGACCCATGCCAAGGTGGTTCTGGAACCGCTGGAGCGTGGCTTTGGCCATACGCTGGGCAATGCGCTGCGCCGCATCCTGATCTCCAGCATGCCTGGCTGTGCGATCACCGAAGTGGAGATCGACGGCGTACAGCACGAATACTCCTCCATTGAGGGGGTTCAGGAAGATGTCATCAACATCTTGCTGAACCTGAAGGGCGTTGCCCTGAAGATGGAAGACCGTGAAGAAGCCACCCTGGAGCTGGTAAAGAAAGGCCCGGGTGTGGTGACTGCGGACGACATCCAGCGCGATCACAGCGTGGAAATCGTCAACCCGGATCACCTGATCTGCACCATCACCGGCGATACCGAGCTGCGTGTAAAGCTGAAAGTGCAGCAGGGCCGTGGTTACGTGGCTGCCGATTCCCGTCAGTCCGAAGATGACGAAACCCGTGGTATCGGCCGCCTGCAGCTGGATGCCAGCTACAGCCCGGTCCGTCGCGTGGCCTATGTGGTGGAAGCGGCTCGAGTTGAGCAGCGTACTGACCTGGACAAGCTGGTTATCGATCTGGAAACCGACGGTACCATCGATCCGGAAGAAGCGATTCGTCGTGCTGCCACCATTCTGCAGCAGCAGATTGCTGTGTTTGTGGACCTGGAGCAGGACGCCAAGCCCGAGCCGAAGCAGGAACGTGAGGAAATCGATCCCATCCTGCTGCGTCCGGTAGATGATCTGGAGCTGACCGTTCGCTCCGCCAACTGCCTGAAGGCAGAGAACATCTACTACATCGGTGATTTGGTACAGCGTACCGAAGTGGAGCTGCTGAAGACCCCGAACCTGGGTAAGAAGTCGCTCACCGAGATCAAGGACGTGCTGGCCTCCAAAGGCCTGTCGCTGGGTATGCGTCTGGAGAACTGGCCGCCGGTCAGCCTCCGTGACGACGACCGGCTGAACACCAAATTGCGCTAAGTTAGTTGTTGTGGACGCTGTGAAGCGCCCCTGAACATAGGAACAGAATCATGCGTCATCGCAAAAGCGGCAGAAAACTGAATCGGAACAGCTCTCATCGTCAGGCGATGTTCCGCAACATGGCTGTGTCCCTGCTGGAGCACGAAGCGATCAAGACCACTCTGCCGAAAGCCAAAGAGCTGCGTCGTGTGGCTGAGCCGCTGATCACTCTGGCGAAGGAAGACTCTGTAGCGAACCGCCGTCTGGCTTTCAACCGTACCCGTTCCAAGGAAGTGGTTGGCAAGTTGTTCAATGAGCTGGGCCCCCGTTACCAGAGCCGTCCTGGTGGCTACGTGCGTATCCTCAAGATGGGCTTCCGTGCTGGCGATAACGCGCCGATGGCCTATGTTGAGCTGGTAGACCGTCCTGAGCTCGCCGAAGAAGAGTAAGCGATTGCAGGATCAAAAAAGCCGGGCTTGAGCCCGGCTTTTTTTTGCCTGTTGAATACCGGCGCTGGCGGTTATCCTGGTTCAAGAGGTGGCCATGCGCATCCATTTCTGCCACGCATACCTTTGTTATGACGAAGGCAGTTTCAGTCTGGCTGCCGCGCTTTGCCAGGCTGCGCACCAGCCTTCCAGCTGCCTATCGGGCTTATTCACCGCCAGCCAGTGGGGCCACATCCATCGTCGAGCTGCCAGCTGACCATGCCTGCTGAGCGGGTGGCCCGGTATTGCCCTGGCTAATGGAAAGCCGCAATGGGCTGACCGTGTTTGTTCACGGTGTCACTGTCGATGATCTTCACGATCACACCGACCTGGTGTTATGGCTGGGCCCCTGCCAGCCCCTGGACCTGTCAGGGGTCTCGCCACGTTAGACGATCACGATGACGGGACCGGCCGACCACGATACAGGGTGACCCTGCGAGGCCTGGAGGTATCGGCAGTGGTGGTCTGCCCGCGGTTCACCCGTTGACCCCGATAACGACGCTGCCCGTGCTGGCTGTCCGTCAGTTCGTCGGGCCCTTCCAGCTCGATCAGAGCCAGTCGAATTTCCGCATACAACCGCTGCAAGCCCCGTGAGCGGGTATGACCGGCATAATGAGCCAGTTTTTCCCGCAGCCGCGGATCGCTGAGCGCCAGGCGTTCATCAAACTCCGCGCGGATCAGACGGCGGCACTGATTGACCAGACTGACGATCTGATACTGCATCAGCCAGCGATTATCCATTTCAGCATCCATGACACTGCTCCCTGACATGGCGGTAGATGAGATCTGTGCAGGGGTAAAAGCAGAAACCGTGCCATGAGTGGCGCAGGGCGGAAGAGGTAAATCATATCACCACGGGCCTCACACGCCCCCTTCTCGAGCGGCTGCCCCGTGCTGGGGCATGGCTGGCAGGTGATGGCCCGTTACCCTGATATGGATCAACAGTGCATTTTTCCGGCGCTTTATTCTGAGGTTGGCGCATTTTCCAGCAAGGGAATCAGGCAGCGGGGGCAGTGAGATGGCCACGATAGCGGTGTACACGCAGGGCGGCTCGGATTGCGTGCGAGTCTGGAGGGCGAGTCATGGATGCTGGCGCCGCTAAAGCCCGTGCCGTGGCGGTGAACAATGACCCCGGCTCGATTCTGCAGGGCCGGGTAATGGCCGTGCGTGGCACGGTGCTGGACGTGGAGATGGATGGGCCTCTGCCAGCGGTGTCGTCTGCGCTGGAATGCCAACTGGCGCCGGATCATCATTTGCTGGCCGTGGTGCATGCCCATGCTGGCGGTAATCGCTTGCGGGCCATTGCCCTGGCGTCCACCCGTGGGCTGCGACGTGGAGCGAAGGTGCAAAGTTCTGGCCAGCCCCTGGCCATGCCGGTGGGCGATGCGCTGCTCGGGCGGGTGGTGGACCTGCATGGCCAACCCCTGGATGGCGGCGCGGCCCCCCGAGTCACCAAACACCGTCCGGTTCACCGTCCGCCACCCACCGCCGCCGAGCGGCGCCCCTGGGGCGAGGTCTATCAGACTGGAATCAAGGCGATTGATCTGTTCTGTCCTTTCCTGCGCGGCGGGCGAGCTGCGGTGTTCGGCGGTGCCGGGGTCGGCAAGACGGTAGTGCTGACCGAGTTTATCCATAACGCGGTAGAGGCCATGGCCGGGGTGGCGGTGTTTGCCGGCATTGGCGAGCGCTCCCGTGAGGGGCTGGAATTGTGGCAGGAAATGCGCCGCCGAGGCGTGCTGGAGCGTACTGCCATGATATTCGGGCAGATGAAGGAAGCCCCGGGGGCGCGGTTCATGGTCGGCCTGGCGGCCCTGGCAGTGGCGGAATACTTTCGCGATGACTGCCAGCGCGACGTCATGTTTGTGGTCGACAATCTCTACCGTCATGTGCAGGCCGGCATGGAAGTCAGCGGCCTGCTGGGGCGCCAGCCCTCACGGGTGGGCTATCAGCCGACCCTGGCGGCGGATCTGGCGGCGATTGAGGAAAGGATTACCGCCACCCGCCACGGTGACATGATTTCCGTGCAGGCGGTCTACGTGCCGGCGGATGACTATGGGGACCCGGCGGTGACCCATGCCTTCTGGCATATGGACAGCGCCCTGGTATTGTCCCGGGACGTGGCCGCGGAAGGGTTCTACCCGGCGGTGGACCCGCTGGCGTCCACCTCCAAGGCGCTGGACCCGGCAATCATTGGCAGCCGTCACTATGAGGTGGCGGAAGAGGCACGGCGGGTGCTGGCGCGCTTTGCCGAATTGCGTGACATTATTTCCATGCTGGGTATCGATGAGCTGTCCGCGGAAGATCGCCAGCTGGTGGGGCGGGCGCACCGCCTGCGCAACTTCCTGACCCAGCCGTTTTTTGTCACCCAGACGTTCACCGGCATCCCCGGAGAGCGGGTAGCCATGACGGATACCGTGGCCGGCGTGGCGGCTATCCTGGAGGGGCGCTGTGATGACCTGCCGGAACGGCAATTGTTCATGACCGGAGCCCTCAGTGAGGTGCTGCATGAGTGACTTCACCCTGATCGTACGCAGCCCCCATGCGGTGGTCTTCCAGGCGGACATCCATGCCCTGCGGGTACCGACGGACACCGGCCAGGCCGGTCTGCGGGCCGGCGTGGAGCCGCTGGTCATGGCGCTGGAACCGGGGTTGGCAGTGATCGAGCATGGTGGCACTGAGTGGTTCCTGGCCACGGCCGGAGGCCTGCTGAACAGCGATGGGCGCACCTGCCAGATACTGACCCCCTATGCGGTGCAGGGTGAGGAGGCCGGGACAGTATTGGCGGCACTGGATGCCATGCTGGCGACGCCGGACAGTGAGCTGCTGGCGCGGCGTCAGCTGGCTGTGCTGGAACAGCGCATTATCAGACAGTTACGCCGGGAACAGGGCGTTGAGCGGGTGGAGAGGCAGCATGAAGATGGCTGACCGTTTCCGCCGCGAGGATGCCCGCGAGCGAACTCGCCGGGACCTGCAGCGCTACGCCCGGCGAGTGCCGGGCGGTGGCTTCTGGCATGGTGTGGCGCTGATCGGCAGTGTCGGCTGGCCGATCGTGTTGCTGGCCACCGGAGGTGCCATGCTGGGGCACAGCCTTGACCGACACTGGGCCACCGGTATTCATTTCACCCTGATGCTGCTGACCCTGGGCACGGTCCTGGGAACCTGGATGGCTTTCCGTTCGCTGAGGGATAAGCCATGACCGCCGTTAACGGGGCATGGTTGCTGCTCGCCCTGCTGGCAGGCACGGTGCAAGTTGGTTTGCTGGCCAGGGCTGCACGGCAGCCGCTATTACTGATAGGTTTTCTGCCGCGGCTGCTGCTGGTGACGGCGGTACTGGGCAGTGCGGCCTGGGCTGGCCATCTGCCGGCGGCCGCGGCGGGCTGGTTGTGCGGCTTTGCGGTTGCCGGCCTGTGGTTGTGGTGGAGGTGGGGATGAAGGCGCAGATCTTTACCGAGACTGTTCTCTGGCAGCTGGGGCCCCTGCCGGTGACGCGCACCATGGTCACCAGTCTGGCCACCACGGGGTTGCTGGTGTTGCTGGCTGTATTGCTGGCGCGGGCAGTGCGGCGGGCACCTGAGGGGCGTTTGGCTGCCCTTGGGCGCCTGGTCTTGCGGTCCCTCGGCAGTCTGGTGGAGGAGGCTGCCGGAACCCCGGCGCCGTGGCTGGAGAGCTTTGCCGCCAGCCTGTTCCTGTTTATCAGCGGCGCGGCGGTGGTCGGCCAGTTGCCGGGCATCCCGGCCCCCACCGCCAACCTGGCCGCCACCAGTGCGCTGGCGGTGCTGGTGTTCCTGGCGGTGCCCGTCGCCGGCGTGCATGCCCGGGGCTGGCGCGATTACTTCAGGCATTATCTGAGCCCCAACCCGATTCTGTTTCCCCTGCACGTGATGACCGAGCTGTCGCGTACCGTGGCCCTGGCGCTGCGTCTGTTCGGCAACATGATGAGTGGTCACCTGGTGGTGGCGCTGATTGTGGCGCTGGCAGGACTGTTTGTGCCGGTGCCCCTGATGGCGCTGGACCTGTTCATCGGCATTCTTCAGGCCTATATCTTCACCATCCTCGCCTGCGTCTATATTGGCGCGGCGATTCGCATAGGAGACGCACCATGACCGACCAGACCTTGCTGGCCCTCGGTTCGATCATTACCGCCGGCCTGACCATGGCCATCGGTGCCTTTGGCGCCGCTATTGGTGAAAGCCGTATCGGGGCCGCCGGCATGGATGCGCTGGCGCGCCAGCCGGATGAAGCGGCGGCCATCACCCGCAACCAGTTCGTGGCCCTGGCGATGGTGGAATCCACTGCCATCTTTTGCCTGGTGATTGTGCTGGTGTTGCTGTTTGCCAACCCCTTCCTGACCGGAGCCTGATGCCGTGTCCACTGCGCTGGCCAACTTCCTGTTCGAAGCGGTGAATTTTTTGCTGCTGGCAGTCGTGCTGGCCTGGTTGCTGCTGAGCCCGGTACGTAGTGCGCTGGACCGGGAGCGGCAACAACGTGCCCGGCAGCTGAGCGAGGATCAGACCCGTGAGCACCAGGCCCGGCAGCTGCTGGCCCAGGCCCGTCAGACCGGCGAGCAATTACAGCAGGAGCTGGCCGAAGAGCGCCGGCGTTTGCTGGATGAGGCTCGGGCGGAAGCCGGGCAGTTGCGCGAGCAGGCCCGCCAGGCCCGTGAGCGAGAGCAACAGCTTGCCGAGCAGCATCGTCATGCCGAACAGGTGGCCCGGTTACAGGAGCTGGCCGATGTGATTGGGCAGTTGGGTGCCGCGTCGTTGAGGGCCTTGTTGGCATCCCTGCAGGGGCCGGACCTGGATCAGGCCCTGATTCGCGCGGCGCTCCAGCAGCTGGTTGAACTGCCCGCGGGGCTGGCGGACCTTCGGGTGGAAGTGGCACGGCCACTGACCGCAGAAAATCATGCCTTGCTGGACCAGGCATTGGGGGAGCATGTTGACGCCACGCTGGATGCCTCCCTGGGGGCGGGCGTATGCATTACCACCGCCGCCGGGCGGGTGGAAGCCAGTGCCCGCGCGCTGGCCCGGGAAGCCGCTGAGCAGTTGGCCGGTGCGATTACCGGAGGGCAGGCATGAAGGCCGCACTGCCGGGCGGTGTGACCTTGCCCCGTGCGCTGGTGCTGGCGCGGGCATTGCGCCCACGCGGTGCGGTGCTGCAGGTGGGCGATGGCGTGGCCCGGGTCAGTGGCCTGACCGAGGTGGGCTATCAGGAGCTGGTGCTGTTCGACAGCGGCGCCCGGGGCATGGCCTATGACCTGGGGCCGGATAGCGTCGGCGTGGTGTTGCTCACCGAGGCGGATGCGGTCCGAGCCGGCGAGAGTGTCGTCGCTGCCGGGCGCTTGCCGTCGGTGCCGGCAGGGGTGTCCCTGTGCGGCCGGCTGTTGGACCCGCTGGGCCAGCCCCTGGATGGCGGGCCGCCGCCGGTGGAACCATTGCGGGCGGTGTTTCAGGATGCTCCGGCCCTGCGTCAGCGGGCGGCGGTGCAGCATCCGCTTTTCACCGGGGTAATGGCCATTGATACGGCCATGCCTATCGGTCGTGGCCAGCGCCAGCTGATTGTCGGCGACCGTAATACCGGCAAGAGTGCCCTGGCGCTGGATATGGTCGCTGCACAGCGTGACAGCGATGTGGTCTGCGTGTATGTGATCATCGGTCAGCCGTTATCGCGGGTGCTGGGTATTCGTGAGTCGCTGGCGGCGGCCGATGCCCTGCAGCATACCGTAATGGTGGCCGCCGAAGCGGCGGAGACCCCGGGCATGCAGTACCTGGCGCCCTATGCGGCCACCGCCATTGCCGAGTTCTTCCGCGATCAGGGGCGGGATGTACTGGTGGTCTACGATGACTTGACCAAGCATGCTGATGCCTACCGGGAGATGGCATTGTTGCTGGGCCAGCCACCGGGGCGCGAGGCCTTTCCGGGGGATATTTTCTATATCCATGCCGAGTTGCTGGAGCGGGCCACACCACTCAATGCCGATAATGGTGGTGGCTCCCTGACCGCCTTCCCGGTAGTGGAAACCACCGATAGCGATATTTCCGCCTATATTCCCACCAACCTGATTTCCATCACCGACGGGCAGATTTATCTGGATAGCGGCCGCTTCGAGCGTAACCTGCGCCCGGCGATAGATATCGGCAGGAGTGTTTCGCGCATCGGCGGCGCCGCCCAGTCACCGTTGATGCGGCAGGTGGCGCACAAGGTGCGTATCGACATGGCCCGGTTCGAATCACTGGAAACGCTGACCCGGGTCGGGCTGGATGTGGACCCGGACACCCGCCAGGCCCTTGCCCGCGGGCGCCTGCTACGTGAATTGCTGCGGCAGCCGCGTTTTACCCGGCGCAGCCCGGCAGACCAGGTGCTGGCGCTCAGTGCGGTAACTCAGGGTTGGCTGGATGGCATGACGCCGTCCCGCGCCGCCGCCCTGGTCTGGCAGGCGGGCGAGCATCTGGCCCGTGAAGAGCCTGACCTGGTGGCGGCGCTGAACGTTGGTCAGGCGCCGCCGGAAAACTGGCTGCGGCAATTGCAGCAGCGTGTTGTGCAGAGCCGGGAGCGTGAGGCATGAAGCACGAGCGTGAGCTGACGGCGCGACTGCAGGCGCTGACCACCCTGCACGAGGCGGTGTCAGCCATGAAGAGCCTGGCTGCCCACCACTTCCGTAGCGCCCGGGCCGTGCTGGAGCCAGCCCGCACCTACCGTAGCGGGGTGGAAAACCTGGTACGCAGTACCGGTGCCTGGCTGTCGGCCGGCGGCGGACCGGCGGGATTACTGGTGGTAGGGGCCGAGCTGGGCCTGTGTGGTGCCTACAACGCGCGGGTGGCCGAGGATGCGGTGCGTTTTCGGGAGCAGCTCGGTGACGGGCCGACCTATTGCGTCGGTCACCGGCTGGCACGGCGGTTGGGGCGGCTGGGCATGGGGGTGGAGCGTCAGTATGCCGCCCCCAGCAGCGTGCCCGGCATTACCGATGTCTTGCTTGCGGTAGCCGCAGATATGCTGGAAGCCTGGCAGCAACAGCAGCTGTGTGCTTTCAAGGTGGCTGCCAGCGCCTTTGCGGGAGTGGGCAGCCAGCGCACGGTGTTGACCAGTATGCTGCCATTGGCCTGGCCCCGGGATCCGCGGGCGCCGGTGGTGGCCTATACCGATATCAGGCAGATGGCCGATGTGGCCATTCGCGAACTGATCTATATCACCCTCTACGAGTTATTGCTGGATGCGCTGGCCTGCGAGCATGGCGCGCGCCTGGTTGCTACCCGCGCCGCACAAAGTTGGCTGGAGGAGCGCACCGGGCTGTTGCGTCGCCACCTGCAGTCGGCGCGCCGGGAAGCCAGTACTCAGGAAGTGCTGGAAATCGCCGCCGGCGCCCGGGCTCGTCAGGCCTGAAGGGTTACTTCAGCATCGGTTTGAGAAAACGCCCGGTATGGCTGCCCTTGGCTCTGGCCACCTCTTCCGGCGTGCCCTCGGCGATGATTTCACCGCCGCCGTCGCCGCCTTCCGGCCCCAGGTCCACGATCCAGTCGGCGGTCTTGATCACATCCAGGTTGTGCTCGATCACCACCACGCTGTTGCCGTGGTCGGCGAGCCGGTTGAGCACATCCAGCAGCAGCTGGATATCGTGGAAGTGCAGACCGGTGGTGGGCTCGTCGAGGATATAGAGGGTGCGGCCGGTATCCCGCCGTGACAGTTCCTTGGCCAGCTTGACGCGCTGGGCCTCACCGCCGGACAGGGTGGTGGCGGCCTGGCCCAGCTTTACATAGCTCAGGCCCACATCCATCAGCGTCTGCAGCTTGCGCGCCAGCGACGGTACCGCGTCAAAGAAGTCGCGGGCGTCCTCGATGGTCAGATCCAGCACCTCGAAGATGTTCTTGCCCTTGTAGGTGATCTCCAGGGTCTCGCGGTTGTAGCGCCGGCCTTCACAGACTTCACAGGGCACATAGATATCCGGCAGGAAATGCATTTCCACCTTGATGACGCCATCACCCTGGCAGGCCTCGCAGCGCCCCCCCTTGACGTTGAAGCTGAAGCGGCCGGGCTTGTAACCCCGGGCCCGGGCTTCCTGGGTGCCGGCCAACAGTTCGCGCACCGGCGTGAAGATGCCGGTGTAGGTGGCCGGGTTGGAGCGTGGCGTGCGGCCGATGGGGCTCTGGTCGATGTCCACCACCTTGTCGAAATGCTCCAGCCCTTCGATCTCCTCATGGGCCGCGGCCTTGAGGGTGGTGGCCTTGTTCAGTTTGGTGGCGGCCAGCGGATACAGGGTGCTGTTGATCAGGGTGGACTTGCCGGAGCCGGAGACCCCGGTAATGCAGGTAAACAGCCCCACCGGAACATTGAGCGGGTGACCCTTGAGGTTGTTGCCGGTGGCGCCGTGCAGGGTCAGCCATTTGTCATCGCGGTTTTGCCGGCGTTTTTTCGGCACCGCGATCTGTTTGCGCCCGGACAGGTAATCGCCGGTCAGCGAATCCGGGTTGTCGGCAACTTGTTGGGCACTGCCCTGGGCCACCACGGCGCCGCCGTGGACACCGGCGCCGGGGCCGATATCGATGACGTGATCCGCCAGGCGGATGGCGTCTTCATCGTGTTCCACCACCAGTACCGTATTGCCCAGATCGCGCAGGCGGGTGAGGGTATTGAGCAGGCGCTCGTTATCGCGCTGGTGCAGGCCGATGGAGGGTTCATCCAGCACATACATGACGCCCACCAGGCCGGCGCCGATCTGGCTGGCCAGGCGGATACGCTGGGCCTCGCCGCCGGACAGGGTTTCCGCGCTGCGCTCCAGAGTCAGGTACTCCAGCCCCACGTTGACCAGAAACTGCAGGCGGTCGCGGATTTCCTTGAGGATCTTGTCGGCGATTTCGCCCTTGCTGCCGGGCAAAGACAGTTCACTGAAATAGGCGTGGGCCTTGCCCACCGCCAGGCGCACCACGTTTGGCAGGGTGGTCTGCTCGATAAAGACATGACGGGCCGCCTCGCGCAGGCGCGAGCCGTGGCAGCTGGGGCAGCTGGAGGTGGACATGTAGCCGAGCAGGTCCTCGCGCACCGCGTCGGATTCGGTTTCCCGGTAGCTCCGCTCCATGTTGGGGATGATGCCCTCGAACGGATGGTTGCGCTTGATGATGTCGCCGCGGTCGTTGA
>JAWVWY010000075.1:0-15022 GCA_033723495.1 Alcanivorax sp.
GGGGCTGGCATTACCCCTTCTGGAAGAAACAGGGCGGGAAGAGCAGAACGGCCAGCCACACACCCTGTTGCGGGTGGCCTTCCAGCTGCCCGACGGGCGCATCAAGTGGGTGCTGCCCAGCCGCCTGGACGGGGTGGAAACCGTCTACGCCATGACCGTACACAAATCCCAGGGCTCGGAGTTCAACCACGCCCTGCTGGTGCTGCCGGACACCCCCCACCCGCTGCTCACCCGCGAACTGATCTACACCGCCGTAACCCGCGCCCGCCAGCATTTCACCCTGCTGGAATACGGCCCGCCGGCGGTGCTCAACCAGGCCGTGGCCCGCGCCACCCGGCGCGCCTCCGGGCTGTCCGAACGGCTCATCACACCCTGACCACCACACCGCCGGGGCCCGCGCCCGGCGCAGCGACTTCGGCTGGCCTGGCGATGAGCCCGGCTGGCTTTTTCTGACATTTTCTGACCAAAACGCCCAGCCTTGCCATGAGCCGACGGGCGGCAGTTGGCACCAATGAGACAATTTATATATTTTGTCTCTTAGTCTTAATCATCTTGCCCCTGCCCCCGGCCATGGAGACGAGGAATGACAATAACAAGATGGCACCATACCAGCCTGCTAGTGTTTTGCATGGCAACCATGCTGACCGCCTGTGGCGGCTCCGACCCCAAGGTCTTCAACCCGCCAAAGCCCGGTGATGCCCTCATCTATGCCTACCCGGACAACGGCCTGGTGGATGTGCCGCTGAGCACACATGGCCTGTGGGTATTCTCCAGCCCGGTGGACAAGCAGGCAGTTAGCCGCCCCTGCACCGGTGGCGCGGGCGAAAAACCGCAAGGCAGCTTTTGTGTCACCGGCCCGGATGGCGTGGTGGATATGAGCCAGCACCTTAGCGTCATCAATGGTGGCAAGACCATTCAGCTGGATATGAGCATTCTCAAGGCGGGCACCCGCTATCAGGTATGGGTGCGGCCATCGGCCAACCCGCAGGCCGTCAACCTGAGTGGCGACAAGCCCTTGCTGAGTTTCCGCACCCGGCAGAGCAACCCGATTCCCGGCCAGGCGCCCTATATTCTTGCCGTCAATCACGACAGTCCGGACGCGTTTGCCCCCGATACCAAGGTGAAAACCCGCTTCCCGTTCATGGATTTTTCGCCGATCCGGGTGACCTTTTCGGAGCCGCTGGACCAGAACACCATGGTGCAGGGCCAGACCGTGACCCTGATGGAGGTGGATGATAGCGGCAACGACGTGGGCGAAGTTCCCGCCAGCATGCATTCCGAGCGCCACTACCTGTCGCTGCAACCCAAGCAATATCTGACGCCGGGACACCATTACCAGCTGCGTCTGAGCAGTGATATTCACGACCTGGACAACCAGTCGCTGGCCGCCACCACGCTGGAGTTTGTGCCGCATCCATCGCACAACCCCGCCGACAGTGACAAGCCCTACATTACCCAGACGCTACAGACCTACCCGGCCCTGGGTGACCCCGGCTATCCGCGCACCTCGCACCTGACCGGCCGACCGCTGAACCGCTTCGAGCTGGAGACCACCGCCCTGGGGGTCAACATGGCCGATTCGCTGCCCAATGGCCTGAAAGCCTACCTGGGTGACCCCACCGTCTACCCGGAAGCCACCCCGGTGGTGGCGCCCGCCGGCCAACAGTTATCGCTCACCGGTATCGACCCGGTAAAACTGGGCGGCAAGGTCCATACCGACCTGGCCACCGGCAAGATTACCGGCACCTTCATCGACAACGTCACCGGTTACCTGACCACCAACCCGTTCCGGCCCAAGGGCTTTCAGCCGGATGACGAGAAAGCCCCGCTGTACGTCTACATGGATTTCGACCTGGCCATGCAGACCGAAAACCCCAACGGCAATGCCACGCTCAACCAGAACATGATGCATGTGGAAGCCGTGGGCATCGTCACCATTGAAGACAAGAAGCTGACCTTCGAGGTGTTCCGCACCCTGGAGTTTGACGTACTTAGCGGCGCCACCACCATCGGTGCCGACTTCAGCCTGGGCGCCCGCAGTGACCCGGATATCCCGGTCGATACCGTCAACCACGAGGCGCCGACCCTGACCGGCTCGCTGCCCATCAACAACGCCGAGGGCGTGGAGAGCAACAAGAATATCCTGTTGACCTTCAGCGAACCGCTGGCGGATGTGGCACTGGACCAGTTCCACCTGCTGGACATCAGCAATGGCGGCGTCCAGGTGCCGGTGAAAGTGCGCCGTGACGGCACCACCTTGGTGGTTTCTCCGCAGCAAACGCTGAACAGCAACAGCGAATACCACCTGCAGATCCCCGATCAGCTGACCGATCAGCACCTGTTCCACCCGCGGACACTGGCGCACAGCGCCGATGACGCGCTCAGCGGCGGCAATACGCTGGTCTTTACCACCGCCGACTACCGGCGCACGGCAAGTGGCGACATGCCACCGCTGGTGCTGGGGCTCTACCCGGGCATCGGCTGTGCACTGGTGGATACCGACAAGACACCCGGCCGGGCCGGCCGCTGCGCCGGCGGGCTGAGCACCGATACCCTGTACCAGGACTTCCAGTATGAAACCTCCCGGGGCATCAGCATCGCCTTCAGCCAGCCGATGGATACCAGCACCATGCGCGTTGGTACTATCACCGCCGATGGCAGTGCCTGCCTGAATGGCGCCATCTGTGTTGGCCACAGCGATAACGGCAGCCAGTGGCAGCCGGTAGCCACTTCTCTGGTGGCCGCCAACACCTCGGCAACACTGTTCCCGGCCCCCGGCGACATGCCGGTAGGGGGGGGTTACCGGTTGGTGGTCAATGGTGATGAGCCGACCTTCCACAGCACCGCAGAGTTGGGCGGGTTGCGCATCAACACCACGCCGCTGATGAGTCTGCAGGATCCGGGTGGCCCCAATATCGTCATCAACTTTACCGCCGTCGCGCCCTTCGACACCGTCGCCTCCACCATTTTCACGCGGCCACTCACCGATACCAACGGCAGCGGTTTCCAGGATGACAGCGAGCAGGAGCGAATCCGCAATTCTGCCGCTGGCGCCATTGAGGGTGTGGGTGGAGTCATCACCGACGCTCGCTTCGCCGACCCCAACAAGAACAAGATCTTCCTTTCCGGGGCCTTGCCGATCGCCTTCCTGCCCAAACAGCCGCTGGATCTGGGACGTCCCAGCCTGGGCTTCAAGCAGACCGCGCCCAATCACTGGTGCGGTCCGCAGCCGGATGATCACGGCAATACCTTCTGCATTGATACCGAGGGCGACACCATGATCCCGGTGGAGGCCAACCCCACTCTGGTGCTGGGTACCTCACTGACCCTGCAGGCCACGGTACTGGGGACCGTTCCGCTGACGCTATCCACCAACGGCCTGCTATTGCGTATCCGGCCGCGGGACGATGGCACCACCTACGGCTTTGTAGTCAACCGGCCCGGCGACCAGCGACCGTTCTTTATCGTCAAGCTGAACGCCTATCTGGATGCCCCGGATCTGCAGGTAGCCGGCGGCGTAATCGGGCATGACCTGCACAGCGCTGCAGCCACCGCCTATCTGTACGGGCCGATCAGCTACCACCGGGATGGCCGCATCTTCCTGAGCACCACCAACCTCAATGCCATCGTAAAGCGAATCAACGTGAACGTGTTGAGCATCAGTGGCGCCAATGCCGGCTACGCAGACCTGCTGCTGGATGTGGGCTCCTACAACATTCAGGTGGTCAATACACCGTCGCGGGCGCGCAAAATCCCGCAACCCTTGCCCTGAAACCGCTGACAAGGATGATAACAATGACAAGGCGCTACACTCTGACCACCCTGGCAACGGCCACCCTGCTGGCCTGCGCCAGCAGCCATGCGGAACCGCCACCGGCATACAGCCCCCCGGACTATCCCGGTGCCGGCCTGGTGCGCAAAATGTTTGGCGAAAACAAGCTCTATTTTCGCATCGGTGCGCTCTATGCCATCCCCTATATCAAGACCCATTCCATCGTGCTGAAGAACCTTTCCGAGCTGGCCTCGGTGGCGGTGGAGCCCGGCCCCCAGGAAGGGGAGGCCTACAGTGACCCGCAACTGCAGCCCGCCGCCATTATCGGCTACCGGCTGCCCTGGGGGGACGGCGGCTGGTCGGTGGAGACCGTTGTCGGTGCCCCGCCGACACTCAAGATCAAGGCGCGCGGCAAGATCGCCGATCAACCGCTGGTCAAGGAAGCCAACGGCATTCCCACCGGCGTGCCGGCGCTGGGCCATAACGTGGCGGAAACCAAGGCCATCCCGCCGGTGGTGACACTGGTCAAACGGTTCCGCCTGAACCAGCGGCTACGCCCCTATGCCGGCCTCGGCCTGACCTACCTGTACACCTACGACACCCATGTCACCAACCCGATTCTCACCGAGTTCGGTGAACCCAAGCTGACCATCGACAATAAATTCGGCTGGGTCGCCCAGGCGGGCCTGGATGCCCACGTCAAGGGCCCCTGGTGGGCGACGCTGGATATCAAATACATCAGCGTGCCCAATGTGACGGCGACCATGGAGAAGACTTACATCCGTGCACCGGGGCTGCCCCAGTATCAATACGCGGAAGTGGGCGATGCCCAATTCAAGGCGGACCTGAACAACCTGGCGATCACCCTCGGAGCCGGCTTCACCTTCTAACGCCGCTCAGCGGCGTCGGCGCCACCAGCCAAGCAGGCCGGTGGCCGCCAGCACCGTCATCAGCAGGCTGGTCAGATTGACCAGCCATACCCCCCAGCGCCCGCCCAGGCGGCCGCTATGCAGATCCTGCAGCACCTGTTCCCGGCTGATGCCAGGCAGCGGCGTCCGCGCGCGCAGCGTCTGACGCAACGCCGGTGGCAAGGGCTGCGCCTGGCTCCACAGTATCTGCGCCGGTGGCCGTGCCGGTTGCCAGAGGCCGCTTTGCGCATCCAGCCGAAAGCCCGTCTGCCCCTGCAGCCACAGCTGTCCGTGCCACTGCCCCAAACGCCGGCCGGACGGCACGCCATGTAGCTGTTCCAGCAGTTGCCCATGGGCATCCAGATAGATCAGGCGGTGGCCACACCAGGCGACCCAGGTATCGTCTTGCCAGAGCGCCCCGTGCAGCTCGCTCTGGCAGCGGGCCACCGGCCGCTGATCAAGAAACACCTGCTCACCGCTTTGAGTCAGCCAGTGGCCCTGGTGCTGAAACCCCTGTTGCGGTGCCACACGGTGAAGATGATAAAAAGAGGCCAGCCAGTCAGCATAGACCGGCTGGCGCGACCAGCCCAGCCAGTCACTGCAGGATAACAGGACACCGGTAACCGCCAGATACACAATTGGCAGGGCCGCCAACACCCCGACCAGCCGATGCCAGTGCCACCAGTGCCGCCGGCTCACGGCCCCGTCACCGTCGCCGTCAGCAGCAATGCCAGCCGTGCCGCGCGGGTCACCGCATGCACCGACAACGTGGCCCCGGTAATGCCATCAATGGGGGTGGTCAATGCCTGGTCGTGGTTGAGGCTAGCGCCGTTGAACTGGCGCAGGAATGCTGAGCGGGTGACCTCGCCCCCCCGGGTTTCCCGGTAGGCCAGTACCTTGAGCTGCTCAATGCCCTGGGCTCCCACCACAATCCCCAGGGTAATGGGTTCATCGCGGCCGATTTCGTCAATGACCCAGGCGGTGCGCCCGTCGGCTTGCCAGTAATGCAGCCGCCGGGCCCGTAACGGATGCCCCAGCAGCGCGGTGATGCGCTGACGCAACCCGGCATCCGGCACCAGCAAGCGACCCTGGAATGACACGCCCGCAAATGCCTGCTGAAGAAAGTCGGCCTGGCTCAGGTAACGCCCGGGCGGCGCCGCCCGTGTCAGCGTCGCCGCCAGCACCGATATCAGAAACAACCACACACAGAGCGCCACGCGCATGTCAGTTCACCAGGCGTTTACGGCCCAGAATCAGGGAAATCATGCTGCGCTGATACCAGCCCACCCGCTTGCCTTTCAGGCGCGCCTCGGCTTCGTGGTACACCGGGTTCCAGGTCATGCTGTCCGGCAGAATGAAATCGGTCACTTTGACGCTTCCCATCAACATGGCGTTATTGAATTTCTGCCACCAACCATACTTCATCTGAAACTCATCACGCAGATGCGGCGGCAGGTTGGCAGCGGTGAGAATTTCCTGCCCCCACAGCGGCAATATCATCCAGATGGAATGCGGGTGAAACAGATCCTTCTTGAGCTGCAGGGTGCGGTCGGTCACCGTCAACAACCGGCTGTCCCACATGGCGCGGTTATAGGCGATAAAATCGTTCCAGGTGGCCGGCAGCGCCTTGTCGGGAATCCCGAACAACATGGCGAACAGCTTGGTCTCCTGATAGAACTGTTCCTTCTCCTTATCGCTCAGTTTGTGCCGCTCCTTCTCGTACATCCTGACCAGCGTATCCCACAGGGTCGCCTGAACCCAGATCATGGCATTCACTTCGTTGGCCCGGTACTCACTGCCCTTGGCAAAAGCGCCGGCCTTTTCCGGCATGGTGCCTTTCACCTGCTCATGAATGGAGCGCACCTTGTTGGCCGCGGTCATGGCCTGCGGGGTACTGCCGTAAACCATGGTGAGAATATAGCGAAAGGTCAGCCGTGCGCGCTTGAGCGGATCTTCGCGGACAATGGAATGTTCATCAATGGCGGTGGTAATCCACGGGTGGGCAATCTGCAGCAGCAGGGCTCGGCCAGCCCCCAGCCCCGCCGGGGCCAGTGGCCCGGTCAGCTGCCACATCATCGATCCCGGTCCGAACAGCCCTTCCCGCGGGTCCGGCAACTTGTGCCCATGGATCTTCTTGAGCTGCCGGCAGAAATCCCCCCGGTTGATCCACTGAGGCAGTGGCGCCGAACCGTCCGCGGGCACCAGGTCGGTGACAGTTTCCTGGCGTGGTGGCGGCGCCGTGGCCGGCGCATCGCTTTCCTGCGCGCAGGGGCTGGTCAGAAAACCGGTCTCGGCCCGCACCAGATCAACCCTGGCGCGGACATCCGGCCCACGCATTTGCAAACGCTGCGGCAACCGGTAATCGTTGACCCGCATGTAATCCCGGTAGCGGATCTGCCAGCCCTGCTCGCGAATCTGTTCGGTACGCTCGCGATCGTCCACCTGCTGTTGGGCGTCGCCGCTGGCCACCAGTGCCCGCAACCAGTAACCCAGGTTTTCCATTGGCAGGGTGTCACGGATCTGGCGGGCAATCTGGCGAGCTTCATCATCATCACCGCTGATGGCGGCTGGCTGCGACGCCATCACCTTGCCGGTGAGTGTGGCCCGCGCCTTGCCCACCCGCTGGTCGGGCCGCAATGCCAGGGTGTAATCATCGCCCAGTTGGGTATAGGTAAAGTAGCTGCGCGCCTTGCCGGCATCGCTATGCAGCGTCAGCCGGCCTTCCACCGACCATTGCTGCAACTGCTCATTGCTGACCGGCACAAAGTCGGCGTCCGGAGTTGATGCACAGCCCTGCAACAGCGCGAACAGCAGCACGGCCAAAAAAGACAGCGGTTTCATGACGACCTCTTGGTATTTATTGTTATCCGGCTTCGGCAGCGGCGGTGGCACGCAGGGCTTTCTTGTCCAGCTTGCCCACCGACGTCAGCGGTATGGCATCGACAAAGACGATTTCGCGGGGCACCTTGTAGGGCGACAGATTGTCCCGACAGAAATCCAGCAGCGCCTGCCGGCGTGCTGCATCACTGCCCAGCTCGGTATCGTTGTGCTGTACATACAGCTGCACCACGTCGTTACCCGGGCGCCTGGGATCCGGACAGCCGACCACCGCACACAGGGCCACCCACGGCAACGCCTGGACACGGTTCTCCACCTCCACGGAAAAGACCTTGTAGCCGCCCACGATCAGCATGTCCTTGCTGCGATCACAGACGCGGATATAACCGTCCTCATCCATCACCCCGACATCACCGGTGTACATCCAGGTGCGGCCATCATGCTCGCGCAAGGCGCCGGCCGTGGCATCAGGCCGGGCCAGGTAGCCACGCATGACCTGCGGGCCGCTGGCGATAATCTCGCCGGCCTCGCCGGCCGGCAACGGCACGCCCCGCTCCGCGTCGACGATACGAACCTCTGTGCCTGGCAAGGGAATCCCCACCCAGCCGGGCTTGAGCCGCCCGGCCGGGTTGATGGTCAACACCGGGCTGGTCTCGGTCATGCCATAGACTTCGTAAAACTTGTCGGGCCCGATCAGCGCTTCCAGTCGCTGGATTTCCGATACCGCGAACGGCGCCCCCCCGGAAACCGCTACCCGCAGACGGGCAAAATCCAGCTCGCGGAAACCGGCATGGCTGCACAGCCCCTGATAGAGGGCCGGCACTGCCGCCAGCACGGTGGCCGGACGTTGGCTCATTTCAGCGACAAAATGATCCAGATCGCGGGGGTCGGGAATCAGCAAAAACGTGGACGCGGTACGCAGGGCATTGAACAGCACCGCGGCGCCACCGATATGAAACAGCGGAAACGCCGAGGCCACGGTCTCTTCGCCGTCACGCAGCCCGTAAAACAGGTTTGCCTGCATATTGTTGATCAACAGGTTGCGCGAGGTCAGCCGGGCGCCCTTGGGCAGGCCGGTAGTACCACCGGTGTATTGCAGGTAGAGCACATCGTCCAGAGACACCGACACCGGCGGCAGCGGGCCGTCGCCCAGGTGACTCCACAGCGACAGCAACCGTACCGCACCGGCCTGTTCATCGCGATCCGGCAGCGGCGTGCCGGTCAGCTCGGTGGGGGAAGACAGCAGTACCGCCTCCAGGCTGTCGCAGCCCGCCAGCGCCGGTTGCACCACCGTGTCCCAGAACGGCGCCAGCGTCAGCATCACCTTGACCCCGGCATCCTGCAGCTGATGCCCCAGCTCCACCGGTTTCATCAACGGCGACAGGCTGGTACACACCATACCGAGCCGGGCCGCGGCCACCAGCGCCACCACATACTGTGGGGTATTCGGCAACTGCACCCCCAGCACCTCGCCCGGCTGACAACCCAGCGCCACCAGCAGCGACGCCAGCCGGTCGGCCAACTGGTCCAGCTCCGCGTAGCGGATCGACTGGCCAAGAAAGACCAGCGCCTCACGGTCGCCATGGTGACGTGCATGGTCACGGATGTAATCGGACAGGGTCTTCTCTGGCAGCGTCGGCAGCTGGTGCCAGTCATGGCCCAGCGCGTCATAGGCGGCTAACCAGGGGCGGTGCTCCACAGCCATGATCATACTCCTGCGCGGTGATAAGCCTCAGGGTGACGGCGCGCATCGTTCATGGCCCGACGCGCCAACGGAATATAACGCCACGAACGGGGGGTCAGTGCGTGCAACACGCGATAGCTACGACACCACAGCCGGAAGCGACGCTCATCGCGAGCCGTCCAGCGGATACCGAACTTTTCCCGAAAGGCTGCGGGCAGCGTACCCTTCAGGTTCATGCGCATCAGCCGGCCGGCCCCCTGCAGCACCAGCCGCCACAGCCAGTCCGGCATGCGGCTACCCGGCGGTTTGGGAATTTCCAGGTAGTGATCTTCTCGCAGCAGATCCCGGCCCACATCCCCCATCTCCAGGCGCTCATGGATCATGTTGTCGAAGTACTGCCAGTACTCCTGCTCGGTGCGCGGCAGATCCTGATCGCGAATCCCCAGCATCAAACCGAACTGGCGCCACTCGCGGAACATGATGTCGCGCTGATGGCGATCCGGGGTTTTGCCAAACAGTTCATGCATGCGCACGGTGGCATCGAAGCCGGTGCCATGGACCCAGGCATAGGCTTGCGGATCGAGGGCAAAATATTTATTGCCATGCTTGTCGATCCCCTTGATCTGGCGATGCAGTTCACGCAGCTCACGGCTTTTTCGGGCGGCCTCTTCCGGGCGCGCATAGACAATCGGCCAGAGCAGTTCGGTGGAACGGCGGGCCCGCCCCCAGGGATCAGTGCGGTAAACGGAGTGCTCGCCGACGCCGGCGTCGATCACCGGGTGACAAACCTGCATGACGAAGGCCTGGGGCAACATCAAGTGAAACCGCCAGGAGCCAAAATCCTGCCAGGTACAAGAATCCGGCCCCAGGGTGCCCGGCTCTTCGGTCACCGTGGAAATGGCTTGGGCAGATACAGACATGGTGCTCTCCATCAAATGAGATGATTAGCAATATATGTCTCACTGTATTGTACCGCAACCCGAAGACACAAATTTTTCAGGTCTGTTTAGCCGGGTTAAGGCTAGTGCAACCAGGGCCGCAAATAGCATTGCGTCAGACGACGGATACTGGCCTCATCCCGAGGCGAAAAGACCCCCTCGGGGGACAGCAGCAGAGACTGCATCAGGCGCAACATCAGCTCGGCCAGTTCGGAGGCATCCTGCACCTTCACGTAGCCGGCATCGTGGGCCTTCTGAATCTGCCCGGCCAGCCGATTGCGGAACAGGGCCATCATCACCGGCCACTGCACAGTCAGTGCCGGCAGAATATCTTCCGGTTCGGAACTGAGCAGACGCACCAGCAAGGGGTGGGCATGGGCGCGGGTCACCGCCAGCACGAACGACTCCAGTAGCGCCTCGCCGGGGTTATCCAGTGCGCGGATATCCGCTTCGATCAACGCCAGCTGGTGCTGACACTCGCGCAGTATCACCGCCTGGATCAGGCGATGCTTGTCACCGAAACGGCGGTAGGCGGTGGCCCGCCCGACCCCGGCCTGGCCGGCCACGTCATCCATGGAGGTGCGACGCAGGCCGAACTCCGTGAACTGGGCCAGGCCAGCATCCAGAATCTTCTCGTGGGTAGCGTCACCACTGGTTACCGGCAGGTCACCGGTGAAGGAAACGGTAGGCGTATCGTTGGACGGCATAAACGACTCCACTGCGAGGCTCAACAGCCCCATGACTGACTAGGGCTATATACAGCATGGCCTACGCCCGGGCAAATCGGGGCCTGCACCGCGTTGCAATAAAAAATACCGGCGGCCCCAGGTGAGCCGCCGGCATAAAATCAGGCGATCGCCCCCAAGGCCTGAAGATGAAAATCGGCACCGCCCAGCCACTGGTCGATCGCGGTGATCTGCTTGAAATAGTGCCCAATGGGCAATTCATCGGTCATCCCCATGCCACCATGGAGCTGAATCGCCTCCTGTGCGATCAAGCGCCCGCCACGGCCCAGCTGGGCCTTGAGGGCGTGCACCGCATGGCGGGCATCGGCATCGCCGGCGGCGGTTTTGAGGGTGGCGGCCAGCAGCAATGAGCGGGTCTGCTCCAGGGCCATGTACATGTTGGCCATGCGGTGTTGCAGCACCTGAAAGCTGCCGATCGGCACGCCAAACTGGCGCCGGGTCTTGCTGTATTCCACGGTATCATCCAGCAGCACCGTGAGGCCGCCCAACGCCAGCGCGCCCACTGCCAGCAACCCTTCCATCAGTACCGTATCCAGCAGTGGCCAGGCCGCCCCCGGCGCTCCCACCTGGGCAGAGGCGGCCACGCGAACCTGATCGAAATACACCTGCGCCCCCTGCTGACCATCCACCAGACGATGGGGCTGACGGGTTATGCCCGGGGCCGAGGCATCGACCACCACCACATGCAGCCCCTCAGTATCACCGGGTTGCCCGGCGCTGCGCGCCACCACCAGCAGCAGATCCGCCCGGTCGCCATTGACCACACAGACCTTGCCACCGGTGAGCACCAACTGGTCACCCTCGACACGGGCCGCCAGCGTGGTATTACGCGGATCAAACGCCCGCTCGTGTTCATCCAGCGCCACCGCCAGCTGCAATTCCCCCGCCATCAAGGCTGGCAGGTATTGCTCGCGCAGGGCCGGTGCGGCCCGGCGCAGCAGGCCTCCGCCCAGCACCACAGTCGGCACATAGGGTTGCGCCAGGCGACCGCGTCCCAGCTCCTCCAGCAACACCATGGTATCGGCCAGACCACCGCCGAGGCCGCCATCGTCTTCGCTGAATGGCAACGCCAGCCAGCCCAGCTCGGCAAACTGGCGCCACAGCGAGGCCTCCCCGTTAAAGCAGGCCGTCGTGCTGCTGGCATGCAGATCCTGGATAAAGCGACGGGCACTGTCGGCAAGCATCTGCTGCTCATCATTCAATAAAAAATCCATTCTCTTCCTCCGCTCACAGGCCCAGCACAGCCTTGGCAATAATGCCGCGCTGCACTTCGTTGGAACCGCCATAAATGGAACAGGCCCGTGCATTCAGGTAGGCCGGCATTACCGTCAGCGCATATTCGGGCCCGAGGGGCGCCACCGCACTGCCCGGTTCCAGCGCCTGTGGTTGCCACAGCAGCGCTTGCGCGCCCAGGGTGTCCACCGCCAGTTCGCTAATCGCCTGCTGCAACTCGGTGCCCAGAATCTTGGTCATGGATGACAGCGCACCCGGGTTCTTGCCGGCGCTGAGTGCCGACTTGATACGCTTTTCGGTAAAATCCAGCGCCAGCACATCGCTTTCGCACCGGGCCAGCCGGTATTGCCACAGGCTGTCCTCGCGCAACGTGCCTGTTGCCCGTTGCTGGCGGCTGGCAATCTGCTTGAGGCGCTCCAGCTGCACCCGCAGCCCCGGCGCATAATCCTGGCCGCCACGCTCAAAAGTGAGCAGGTACTTGGCCACCGTCCAGCCCTGGTTTTCCTCACCGACCCGGTTGGCCTTGGCCACCCGCACATTGTCGAAAAACACCTGGCACTGCTCAGGCACTTCATCCAGGCCGATGATCGGCTCCACGGTAATACCCGGTGTGTTCATATCCAGCAGCAGGAAGGTAATGCCCTGCTGGGGCTTGCCATCCTTGCGGGTGCGCACCAGGCAGAACATCCGATTGGCGTGATGGGCATAGGTGGTCCAGATCTTGGTGCCATTGAGGATGTAGTCATCGCCATCGCTCTGCGCGAAGGTCTTCAGCGACGCCAGATCCGAGCCGGCCCCGGGCTCGGAATAGCCCTGGCACCAGAAATCCTCACCGGACAGAATACGCGGCAGATACTCGGCCTGCTGGGCCTCACTGCCAAAACCGATCAGACAGGGGCCGCACATCTGCAGGCCCATGGGAATCAGTGGCGGCGCCTCGGCCCGCACCAGCTCCTCGGCAAAGATAGCGCGCTGGTTGACGCTCCAGCCGGTACCGCCGAATTCCTTTGGCCAATGCGGCGCCGCCCAGCCCTGCTGGTGCAAAATCCGCTGCCAGGCCATGGCCTGCTCCACCTGCGCGAACACCGAGGTACACAGCCGCCCGGCCTCGCGCAGCTCGTCACTGAGATGGTCTGCCAGGAAGGCGCGAACCTGATCGCGAAACGAAGCCTCTGAAGCAGGTACCTGCAAATCCATACGACACTCCCGGAATCGGTAATAGCCAGAGTGTAAAAAAGAAACAGTGATACATCATTGATTTTTAGTATCATCGCGCTGGTGAAAAGCGTCAGCATGCCACCGCGCGAACAACCACAACCGCCGACAGCCCACAAGCGCCAGCACAAACCGGTATACTGCCCGCTTTGCAGCCAGCAACCGGACCACCGCACCATGAGCATCAACTGGTTCCCCGGCCACATGAACAAGGCCATCCGCGAGATCCACGACATCCTGCCCAAGGTGGACCTGATCATCGAAGTGGTGGACGCACGCCTGCCCTACAGCAGCGCCAACCCGGTGATCGAGCGCTTCCGCGCCGACAAACCCTGCCTCAAGCTGCTCAGCAAAAGTGACCTGGCCGACCCGGCCATCACCCAGCAGTGGCTTGACCACCTGCAGCAAGACCCGAAAGTCCGCGCCCTGGCCATCACTACCCAGAAACCGGAGGCCATGCGCAAACTGGCTGACACCGCCAAGCAGATGACCGGCAAGAACCTGAGCACTGGCCGCAGCGTCACCGCCCTGATCGCCGGCATTCCCAACGTCGGCAAATCCACCCTGATCAACACCCTGGCCGGCCGCCAGGTGGCGCGCACCGGCAACGAACCGGCGGTCACCCAGCGCCAGCAACGCATCGACCTGCGCAACGGCCTGATCCTGATGGACTCCCCCGGTATCCTCTGGCCGAAAATCGAAAACCGTAACAGCGGCTACCGCCTGGCCCTGTCCGGCGCCATCAAGGCCACCGCCATGCAGGAAGACGACGTGGCCCTGTTCGCCGCCGAATACTTCATGCAGGCCTACCCGGCCCTGATGAGAGAACGCTTCAAACTCGACGCCCTGCCCGACCAGGGCGTGCCCTTCCTGGAAACCATCGGCAAACAACGCGGCTGCCTGGGCCGCGGCGGCCACGTGGACTTCGACCGCACCGCCACCCTGCTCATCAACGAATACCGCAGCGGAAAACTGGGCCAGATCACCCTGGAAACCCCGGCCATGGCGGAGAAAGAGCATGTGAAGGTGGCGGAGATACGCCGGCGGAAAGAGGAAGAGAGGGAGGCGAAGAAGAAGGCCAGGAAGGCGGCGTTTAAGGCGAAGGGGAAGCAGGGGAACTAGTCAGTAATCGGTTCACCAATAGATTTATCAAAAATGGCTACCAACCCTGATGCATCAGCGGCCAGCGCAGAAAGAATATTGGCCTCAAGCCACTCGTCTTCATCTACGGCGCTCCAACTGATCTCATAGCCCGCATTCACAATGATGAACTCAAACAACAGTCGCAGTGCCCTGCCATTACCCTCCCGAAACGGATGCACCATATTCAGATCGCCGTAAAGCTCAGCAACCTCCTCAATCAAGGCATCACGGGACAAACCTTCAAACCAGTCATTATCCTCCAGCTGATTAAAAAGTTTCTCTGCTTCAGGAATAATGCGTTGGGTCGTGCAAAAACGCGTATCACCCTTGGAGACATCTACGGTACGGATGTCTCCGGCCCAGTAATAAATATCGCCAAATAGCTGTTGGTGGATACGTTGGAGGGTAGCGAGATCGTAGGGAGGGGGTTCAAACTCAATGTCTTCAGCGGCAAGCTCGGTGATCTCCTGCTCGGCCTCTGAAAGCGCATCGTCATCTTCAATGTTGAGGCGATTCTTCAGTACCTCGCTGTCGGGATAGCAGTA